>JASEHJ010000163.1 GCA_030018905.1 bacterium
GGTTGCGCGGGCCGCCCGCGACCTAGACTACCATCCCAACGCCATCGCCCGCAGCATGATCAAGGGCCGCACCAATACCCTGGCGGTGATCGTCTCGGACAACGCTAACCCGTTCTTTGCCGCCGTGGTCCGCGGCGTCGAGGACGTGGTGCTGGCACAGGGCTACGCCATCATCCTGTGCAACGCCGATGAGGATCCGATCAAGGAGGCAATGTACCTCGGAACGATCCGGCAGAAGCGCGTGGACGGGCTCATCATTTCTCCTTCCGGCGGACCTGCCGACCTGCTGAGGGGACTGCTGGCAAGTGGCATTCCGACCGTCCAGGTGGACCGGCGCCTAAACGGCCTCAAGACCGACGCGGTCCTGATAGATAACCAGGCAGGCGTGCGCGCGGCGGTGGAGCACCTGATCCGCCTCGGCCACCGGCGCATAGGCATCATCAGCGGGCCCCGGCGCCTCTACACCGGCCGCGAGCGCCTGCAAGCGTTCCTCGATACGCTGCGGCGCGCGCGGATCAAGCCTGACGCGCAATGCATCCTGGAGGGGACCTTCAAGGAACGGAGCGGGTATGATCTTGCCGGGGAACTCCTACGGGTCCGCCGGCGCCCCACCGCCCTGTTCGTGTCAAACAACCTGATGACCATCGGCACGCTACTCCGGCTGAAGGAGGAAGGCGTCACCATTCCCCAGGAGATGGCCGTCGTGGGGTTCGACGACATGTACTGGGCGCCGGTGTTGACACCTCCGCTGACCGCGGTTGCCCAGCCGGGCTACGCGCTGGGCACTGCCGCGGCGCAGTTGCTCTTGAGGAAGCTGGCGGCGCAGCGCAGCGGCCCTCCGGAAACCATTATCCTCCAGCCGCAACTGGTCGTGCGGGAGTCCTGCGGCGCCCTCCTTTCCTCTGACCCCACCCATCCTGACCCCACCCCCTCCTCGCGTTGATGGGAGGTCCGGCAGGGCAGAAACGCCCCTGGCCCGAACACATACCGCAACTTCATACCAGGAGCCGGCCCGTGCGATCGATCGAGATGATGCGAACCGCCTGCATGGTCGTGGACGAGTGCGTCGCCCTGCGCCCGGGCGAGCATGTTGCGGTGATAGGCGACACCGAGACCACCTCGATAGTCGAGGTGCTGGCGCAGGCCGCGCACGCCGCCGGCGGCGAGGTCGTGGTATGCATCATGACCCCGCGCGCCCAGCACGGCAACGATCCCCCGCGAATCCTAGCCGCCGCGATGGCCGCCTCCGACGTGATGCTGATGGCGGTCACGCACTCGATAACGCACACGACCGCCCGCAAGGAGGCCTGCGCCCGCGGCGCGCGCGCCTGCGTGCTGCGCAGTGCCAGCGTGGACACGATGATACACGGCGCGGCTACCGCCGACTACCGGGCGGTGCGCGCGCTCACCCGCCGCCTGATGGCCCTGCTCGACGAGGCCGCGACGGTACGGATGACCTCGCCCGAGGGAACCGACGTGACGATGCGGATCGAGGGGCGGCGGGCCCTGGGCCTCGACGGATTCGCCACGGAACCGGGCACCTTCACGACCATCCCCAGCGGCGAGGCCGCGATCGTCCCCCTCGAGGGCACGGCGCAGGGGGTGCTGGTCTTCGACCACGCCATTGACAACGTGGGGGTGCTCGATGCGCCGGTGCGCGCCGAGGTGCGCGACGGCCGGATCGTGCGCGTGGAAGGCGGGCGCAGCGCGTCGCGACTGCGCGACCTTATCGCCACGGATGCGAACGCGTCCAACATCGCGGAGTTCGCCATAGGCACCAACCCCAAGTCACGGCTGCTGGGCAACCTGGCCGAGGACAAGATCCTGCTCGGTGCCGTGCACATCGGCATCGGGGACAGCCACACCATCGGCGGCGTAGTTGAGAGCCAAATCCACATTGACGGCATCCTTTTGAACCCGACCGTAGAGTTGGACGGCCGGCGCATCGTGGAGCAGCGGCGCATGCTGGTCGAGGTGTAGCCGAAGGGCAGTGCGGTTGAAACGTAGGCGTGGAGGAGAACCACAGAGGGGGGAGCGTTATGTTCAGCCCGCGGGTTTGGCGTGGACTGGCACTGGGGCTGGTATTGGGACTCCTGGCCGCAGGTACTCCGGCACTGAGCCAGCCGTTTCCGAACCGCCCGATCGAGTTCGTAGTTCCGTTTGCCGCCGGGGGCGGCAGCGACCTGATGGCGCGTGCCATTGCCAAGACGATCGCCGACGAGCGCCTCCTGCCGGTACCGCTCATCATCTCGAACCGTCCGGGAGGCAGCGGCGCCGTGGGGTGGGCCTATGTCCTGGGCAAGCGCGGCGACCCCTACTTCCTTTCCACCGTCAGCGGGAGCTTCTGGACCACACCGCTCGTCCTCCAGGCGCCGTTCACGTACAAGGACTTCACGCCGGTGGCCGGGATCGCGCGGGACACCTTCCTGTTTGTCGTGCGAACGGAATCCACATACCGAACGCTGCGGGAGATCGTCGAGGTCTCGCGCCGCACCCCCGAGTTGATCAGCGTCGGCGGCTCGGCCGCCGCGTCTGACGACCGCGTGGCCACGGGGCTGTTCCAGCGCGCCGCCAACATCCGGCTGAACTTCATCCCCTTTGGGGGCAGCGGCCCTGCCCTGACGGCCATGCTGGGCGGCCACATCTCGTCCACCTGGCTGAACCCGGGTGAGGGATTGGAACAGATAAAGGCCGGAAAAGTGCGCGCGCTGGGAGTGACGTCCCCCGAACGGCTGGGCATCCTGCCCGACGTCCCGACCTTCCGCGAAATGGGACACGACGTCGTCTGGGAGATGTTCCGGGGCGTGGTGATGGCGCCGGGAGTTCCGGTCGAGACCGTGCGATACATAAACGATGTGTTCCAGCGCATGTGCCGCAGCACTCGGTGGCAGAAGGACTACATAGAGCCGAACATCCTGCTGCCGGCGTGCCAGGGCCCCGAGGAGTTCGCCCGTACGCTCGAAAGCGTGCACGAGCGCTATCGCCGGGTCTTCCAGGAACTGGGCGTGATCAGGTAGGCGCGCATGGCGCGCGCCGCGGACCGTCTGGTTGGCCTGCTGCTGCTGGCGCTCGCGGTCTACACGATCGCGGCGGCCCGGCATATGGGATACCTGCAGGGCCGGATCCCCGGGCCGGGATTCGCGCCGTTCTGGATCGGGGTCGGGCTCGCCGTCGCGGCCCTCGCGGTTCTCGCCGGCACATGGAGGTACGGTAAGCCCACCGAGCCCGATACGCCCCCGGAGCCCGGCGCGCCCACGGAGCCCGGCGCGCCGGGGCGCCCTGCGACGCTGCTGGCAACTGCGGCGGTCACCGTTGCTGCGGTCGCGCTCGTCGGCACCCTGGGCCTTCTGGCCGCGCTCGGCCTGATGCTGCTGGCCCAGGTGCGGATCTTCGGTGGCACCTGGCGTGCGGCCGTGCTCACCGCGATCGCGCTGCCGCTCGTCTTCCACGTGCTCTTCGCCCTGTGGTTCAAGGTGCAACTGCCTCCGGGTCCGTGGGGTTTCTGAGGGAAGGCCATGGATACGCTCCGGCTGCTTGCTGACGGCTTCGGGGTCGCCCTCCAACCGATAAGTCTGTTTGGGGCAGCGGTAGGCGTTTTGGTTGGACAACTGATCGGCGTCCTGCCCGGGATCGGGCCGGCGGCGGCGATCGCCATCCTCCTGCCGCTGGTCTCAGGCCTCGACGCCACCACCGCGATGATCATGTTCGTCGGCATCTACTACGGCGCGATGTACGGCGGCACGATCACCTCGGTGCTGCTGCGCATCCCGGGCGAGTCCTCTTCGGTCATCACGACGATTGACGGATACGAGATGGCCGTCCAGGGTCGGGGCGGTCCGGCGCTGGGCATCGCTGCGATTGGCTCGTTCATCGCCGGCACGCTGGGCGTCGTGGCGTTCACGTTCCTGGCGCCCTCGCTTGCGCGCGTGGCGCTGGCGTTCGGCCCGCCGGAGTACGCCGGCCTGCTCGTCCTCTCGTTCAGCCTGATCGTCTACCTGACCGGACGCAACCGCGCCAAGGGCGCCGTCGCGACGCTGCTCGGACTCTGGCTCTCGGTGGTCGGCGTGGACCTGATCAGCGGGCTCCCACGGTTCACCTTCGGCCAGATGAAGCTGCTGAGCGGCATCGAGTTCGTGCCGGTGGCCGTGGGGTTGTTCGGCCTCACCGAGATCCTGCTGTCGGCGCACGACGAGAAGACCGCCCCGATGGTCCGCGCCGACCTCAGCCTGCGCGGGGTGCTGCCGACGGCCGCCGACTGGGTGGCCAGCCGGTGGGCGATCGTGCGCGGCGGCCTGATCGGCTTCTTCGTGGGGATCCTGCCAGGCGCAGGGGCGACCGCCGCCTCGATGATCGCGTACGCGGCGGAAAAGCGCGTCTCCCGGCACCCCGAGCGGTTCGGGAAAGGCGCGATCGAAGGCGTCGCCGCGCCCGAGGCCGCCAACAACTCCGCGGCGGTAGGCGCGATGGTCCCGCTGATGACCCTGGGCATCCCGGGCTCGGCCACCACGGCCATCATGCTCGGCGGGCTGCTGATGCTCGGCCTGCGTCCGGGGCCGCTTCTCTTCCAACAGCACCCCCAGTTCGTCTGGGGGGTCATCGCCAGCATGTACGTCAGCAACATCCTGCTGGTGATCCTCAACATGGCCGCGATCCCGGCGTTCGTCGCGGTGCTGCGCGTGACGCGGGCGGTGCTGTTGCCATCCATAGTGGCGCTGGCAGTCGTGGGCGTCTTCAGTCTGGAGAACCACGTCTTCGAGGTGTGGCTGGCGCTGCTGTTCGCGGGGATCGGCTATATCATGCACCGGTTGGACTACCCGCCGGCGCCGCTGGTGCTCGCGCTGGTACTGGGCAACATACTGGAGGAGTCGGTGCGGCAGTCGCTCCTGATCTCGCACGGCAACCTGGCGATCTTCGTCACGCGGCCGCTCTCGGGTGCGCTACTGGCCCTGACGGCGTTGCTGATCGTGCTGCCGCTGCTGCCCCGCCGGAAGGGCGCAGCGCGGCAACAGTAGGTTCGCGGCAACGGCAAGCCAGGAAAGGATTGGAGGGAGGCACGTGAGGATCTCCGGAATTATGAACGGCGCGCGCAAGGTCGTCCGCGTCCTGGCGCGCGTAAAGGAGGGCGAGAAGGTGTTGGTGGTGGCCGACACCGACACGGCATTGGTGGCCGAGGTCCTGGCCGCCGC
>JASEHJ010000164.1 GCA_030018905.1 bacterium
AAAGCTCTTCTTCCAGAACACTCACCCGGCCAAGCAGCTGTGCGCCGTCACCGGGGCCGTCTTCGGCCGGCTCGCTAATCCCAAAGACGCCGGAATCACCGTGCGCCTGAGCACCGGCTTTGGCGGTGGCAAGTCCCACACGTTGATGGCCTTCTGGCACCTGGCCAAGCACGTCGACGCCCCGGGCATGGGCACCGAACTCCTGCCGGCCGCCGGGCGTCCCTCCAGCGTGACGGCCGTCGGAATTGATGCCGGCAAGGCCGGCGTGCCTGACTTCGCCTCGCACGGCAAGGTCGTTACGCACAGTCTGTGGGGCGAGCTCTTCTACCGGCTCGGCGGCGAGAGAACCCTCAAGGCGTTGGGCCGGGCCGACGATCCCGAGGCCTCGCCCAACGAGGATCAGGTCCGGGCCGTCATCCCGTCCGGGCCTGTGCTGATCTTGCTCGACGAGATCGTGATCTACATGGCGAAGCTCTCCGAGCGGGCCCAGGGGAACCTCCTCGGCTTCCTCAACACCCTCACAGCGGTGGTCACCAAACGCCCACAGACCGCCCTCGTGGTCACGGACCCCGCCGGCCAGGCGGTCTACGCGAAGCTGGCGGCCAAGATCGCCGAGGCGGTGCCGGGCGCCGCGGCCAAGCTCGACGAGGTGTTCGGGCGCAAGATGAGCGACTTCGACCCCATCGGCGGCGAGGCCGCCCAGGTCATCGTCCGGCGCCTGTTCGAGAAGATCGATCCGCCCCCCGTCCAGGCCGCGTCGGCCACCTACCACGCTCTCTACCGCCGGGTGGCAGAGGAGGCGCCCGGGCTGCTGCCGGCTGGAGCCGCGACCGCCGACTACGCCCGGCGCATCGTCGAATGCTATCCGTTCCATCCGCGGCTGCTTGACACGGCGCAGGAACGGCTCGGAGCGCTCCAGGACTTCCAGAAGAGCCGGGGCGTCCTGCGGCTGTTTGCCCGGATCATCCGCGACGTCTGGGAATCGGGTCAGGACCACGAGCTGATCAGTGCCGGAGATCTGGACTGGTCCAGCCCGCGCATCCAGTCCGACCTGCTCCACCGCCTCAACCGAGACAACTTCAAGGCAGCCGTCTCGGCGGACATCGAGGGCCACGCCGCCGAGCTGGACGGGGGTGCCCCGCGCGGCATCCACCGGCGCGTCGCCTCGGCCCTGTTGCTGGAGAGCCTCCCCATGCAGCCCAACAGCGGCCTGGACCCGGCCGAACTGACCCTGGCCATGCTCCGGCCGGACGAGGCCGGCCCGGAGCCCTCCGAGGCCCTGGACCGCCTCGCAGGTGCCTGCTGGCACACCTACCCAATGCCCGGGGGCCGCGGCTGGCAGTTCCGCTACGAGCCCAACATCATCAGGCAGATCGAGGAGCGCAAGGCGTACGTCCCGGTCGAGGACGCCCGCAGCCGGGTGCTCGCTGAGGTACAGCGGTACTTCGGTGGCCCTACCTTCAAGCTGGCAGCGTGGCCGACCAAAGCCAGCCAGGTCAAAGAGATCACCGACCTCCAGCTCGTCCTGTGCGAAACCGAGGCAATTGCTCGGGCGGTTTGCGCCTACGCGGACGACACCGACCCGGCGGCACCTATTCCCCGCAGGTTCCTGAACGCGATCGTCGCCGTCACGGCCGCCATGGAGGTGTTGGACCGGGCCATCGACGTCGCGCAGACCCTGCTCGCCGCCGACGCCATCGAACAGGAGCATAGGATTGGAGACGCCAGCAAGCTCATCCGCGACCAGCTCCAGCGCATCCGGCCAAACCTCCACAAGCAGTTTCGCGCCCGCGCGTGCCTGGGCTTCAACCGGGTGGTGCTTCCCGGAGGTCAAGTCTTCCCCCTCACTGAGGAGTTCCAGGTCTCGGAGGAGGAGGTGCTGCGGCACGATCGCGGGCAGGCCGCCGTGCGGGAGTTCCTAGAAGCCAAGGGGATGCTCTACCGCCCGGGCGAGGCCCTCGATGTGCACCGATTCCTGACCGGGGTGCTCCCCGGCGCGACCCCGCTCGTCGACCAGCCGGAGGTGTACACCGCGCGGGCCGTGCACGAGCGGTTCCTGAGCGCGCCGGGCCTGCGTCTGATCCCCGATGGGGCGGTCGTCCGGCAGACGGTGCTGAAGGCCGTCGCCGATGGGAAACTCGTGGTTCGCCTCGCAGACGGGCGGGCGTACGACGCCCACGGAGTCGTGGAGGGGCCGGATGGCGGGCGACGGCGGGGTACCGGGATCCTCACGGCCTTGCCGCTGGACGACTCGGTCTGGATCACCAAGTCAGATTCGGAAGCCGGTCGAGCGTGGGTGCGCGAGGACAAGCCCGATGAGCGAGAACCCTGGCCACCACCCCCTCCGCCTCCGCCCCCTCCTCCGTTTCCAGTCGTCTACACCTGGAAGGAGGCCCATGAACTGGCTGCGGTGCGGTCCCTGCTGACGCTTACCCTGACTGCTACGTCGCCAGCCGCGGCGGCCCCCCTTCTGGGCATGGTCCAACCGCTGGGCGCCGAGAGGATCACTCTTAGCGTCACCGTCGGGGGGAACCTCAAGGACGGCGGCACGATGTACTTCATGGCCTCTGGTGTCAGGCCCACGCATCCCACCAAGCCCCTGCAGACCGCACAAGTCGTGTTCAATGCTCTGCAAGAAGGAGCCATGTTTGAGGCGGAACTCGGCCTGCACTTCGGTGATAGCGGGCGCTCGGGCATGCAGGCAGCCCTGCAACGGGCCGCAGACACAGTGCCACCAGACGTGAAGGTTCGTGTGGAGTTCGGGCCGCCATCAGGGGGTGCGGCATGACTGTTCGCAAGGCGTCCTTCGCACTGCGTGTCGTCCGGCGCCGTGCAGGCGACGCCGGGGTCCTCTACCGCCGCAGTCTCGACGACAAGCGCAGAGAGCGGCTCACCAGGGTGGCACCGATCTCTCCGCTGGCATTCTCGGCCGGATCCTCTCTGCTCAGGGCGGCCGTACGCGCTACTGCCGGCCCAACAGCGAAGCTGACGCCGGGGCCGTTTCACCCCCTTGACCCCGATTGGGGCGCCAGGGTCGCCTGTTACGCCATAGTGGCCTCAGGGCTGCGCGATCCCGACCGGATGCACCGGGCCGCCGCCAACTTCCAGCGTGCCGACGGCGCCGAGGCCACTTGGTGGCTGGGCCTGATGGGCAATGGGCGACGCCGCCGGGTGGTGAGGGCGCTGCGGATACTCGTGGAGGCGGTCCAGTGAGGCGCGTTGGGCCCGCACCTGCGGTGCCGCGGGATTCCGCCGGGCGACCGCGGTTGCTGATCGAAGAGTGGCTGCCTGCGGCGGCGATCGGGGTGGAGTGTATTAGGGAGCGCTCGACCGGGCAGCAGCCGCCTGACAAGCGCCTTCATGTCTGGTGGGCGCGACGCCCGCTCGTGGCGTCCCGGGCCGCCGTGCTCGGCTCGCTGCTGCCAGCGGACTTCCCCCGAGACGTGTTCGAGCGGTTGCTGGGGTTCTGGGGGCGTTCCCAGGACTTGATGGATGCGCAAGTGCGTCTGGACTGGGCAAAGCTCACCGGGCGCAAAGTCCCCAACCCGCACGGCGAGCGCGCGTTCAGGCGCGGTCTCCGCGAAGAGGATCTGGCACATGCGCATACCGCAGTTTCGGCGGCCTGGGGCGCAGAAGTCAGGGTGCTCGACCCCATGGCCGGCGGTGGGTCGATCCCGTTGGAGTCCGCGCGGCTGGGGTTCAACACGCTGGCCAACGAGTACAATCCCGTGGCGTGTGCGGTGCTTGAGGCCACGGTCGACTACCCTTTCAGGTTCGGCTCAGAGCTTGGCACCAAGACCCGCCAGTGGGCGTCGGAACTACGGAGACGCTTCATAGCTCGCGTTGAGCGTTTCTTCCCAACCGTGGGCTTGCTCCCGCGGCACACGTACATCTTCGCCCGCACCGTGCCCTGCCCTGATACGCAGCACCCGACACCGCTCGTGCCCGACTGGCACCTCCTGAAGCCGAACGAGGGCCTGCGAGTTGTCGCCGAGCCCGTTGTGGACAAGAAGGCTGGTACCTGGACTGTGCGGATTCGTGAGATCGGTCGCCGCAACAGCCAGCTCCGCGAGCCGCCGCGCCCGACCTACGACGCCGGCAAGGGCATCTCGCTGTTCACCGGTCGGCAGATCCCCTCCGACTACATCAAGGCCAAGGCGCAGGCTGGCGAGATGAAGAGCGCGCTGTACGCGGTGGCGCTCAAGACGCCCCAGGGGTTGACGTTCCAGCCGCCGGAGGCAGCTGATCTAGAAGCGCTGGAAGAAGCGGAGCAGGAACTGGCGCGACTGCGGCCGGGGTGGGAGAAAGCGAACGTGATTCCACAGGAAGGCCGTATCAAGGGCGACTGCGATCGTTCCTTCGTCTACGGGCTTACCACATGGGCTTCCCTGTTCTCCCCCCGCCAGCTCCTCTGCTTCGGCGTGCTCGTGGAGGAACTCCGCCGCCTCCGTCCCGAGATCGTGAAGGCCGAAGGGGCGGGGATTGGTGAGGCAGCGGTGCACCTGCTGGCGCTCATTGTGAACAAGTTCGCCAACTACAGCAGCGTTCTCGCTTCTTGGCATGCACCACGCTCAGTGATGCGCAGCGTCTTCGACCGACATGACTACTCGTTCAAGCCGACTTTCGCTGAGATGGCACCCTGCAACAGTGGCAGCGGGCTTGCCTGGGCGATCGACAACGTCCTTGAGGCCTATGAACAACTTGCTGCCCTCCCACGCCACAACCCCGCGTCTCCTGTCGAGATCTCCATGAGCTCCGCCACGAGCCTACCCCAACTGGCCGACGGCAGCGTCACTGCGATAGTCGTGGACCCACCCTACGCTGACAACGTGCAGTATTCGGAGCTGGCCGATTTCTTCTACGTCTGGCTGAGGCGCACGCAGGGGCACCGTCGGCCGGAGTGGTTCTCAACCTATCTCTGCGAGCACGACCAGGAGGCCGTTGTCAACATTACCCGGCACAGGGACGGCGCCAGGCCGACGAAGGGCAAGCGCGACGGTAGCACCGCCGGGGCAAGAGCCGCAGCCCACGCCTTCTACCAGCGTCTGATGGGTGAGACGTTCCGAGAATGCCGCCGGGTCCTCCGGGATGACGGCGTGCTCACCGTGATGTTCACGCACAAGAAGCAAGAGGCGTGGGAGGCCCTGTTCACCTCGCTCATCCAGGCCGGGTACACCATCAC
>JASEHJ010000165.1 GCA_030018905.1 bacterium
CCCAGGCAAAGCGTAGAGTCCCCTAGATGGATCGGGCTGAACATCCCCGTCCAGGACGCCGAGGGCCTTGTGCTTCAGCTTCTCCAGGAGCCGAATACCATTCCGCACGGCGTCTACTCCGCCAAGAGATTCGATCGCGACAGCCTTCAGCAACCCGGGCTCGGCCCGGCGCAGGATCTCCGTGAGCACAAGCTTGGAGAAATCGTCTTCTACACAAATGGTCAGCCCACGCTGGTGACCGCCTGACAATATGGCGCGCGCCCTGGTTGAGGAGATGCCCGAGAACTCAACGACCCCCGCCTCATCGCGCCACAATAGTTTCCTACTTTCGGAGGGTAGAGCGTCTAGCATCACGCTCGAATGAGTAGATACGAGAAGCTGATGATGGCGTCTGTTGCAGACGTCCATGAAGTACTTTGCCAGGCGATACTGGGCGTCCTCGTGGAGGGACGTCTCGGGCTCCTCGAGCACGAAAAGACTCTGTTCAGGAGCCGTCTCCATGAGATCTACCATGTAGAGTACGCGGCCTTCACCAAAGCCCATGTTGTTTTCCGAGTACTGACGACCGGCGCGAATGGCCAGCCCGAGTTCGATCTCTTTGTCCCTGTGCCCGATCCCTTGAAAGAGAAGGTCGTCGTAGGTCTGGTTGAGGATCCGCGCCACCATTGCCCTGACCTCAGGCGGAATAGGCCGCTGACCCCGGAGTTCAACCGCCGAGCCTCGATAAATGCTCAAGTCACGGCGCTCAACCTTCGGAATGTATAGGGTGAAACCCACGTAGAAACAGTATTTCTCCGGCTGCCGCTTATACCCAGACCATTCGGTGGTGACCCGGGACACCGTTACTGTCTGCGGCATGTCTGGTTGATTCGTTTCGTAGAAGTACTCGATGCGCGCGTCGGGATTGAATGGACTCGGGTCAGCAACGGATACTGGGAAAAAGTCTTTGACATAATAACGCTTGTACTTGACCGCGGTAGACGGCTTCTTGTAGGCGCATGTTGCCAATTGACCTACGGTGCTCTTTCCGGACCCGTTGAGGCCCGACAGCGCGCAGATGGGCGCATCGAATCCGATCGTGAGATCGGTGATTCCGCGAAATCCCATTATTCGCATCTGGCGGATCACAGCGCCAAAGTTGGCGTACCGAGTCCTTGGATCGAACTTCGCGCGAATCTGCATGGCGGGGTCCGTCATGTTGGTTACACCTCTTTGCCAGCGCCTAACAGGAAGTGGACGGCTCCTTCTAGTCGTGACCTCGTCCGACGCGACCCTCGCAGCCTATCGCCACAGGAACAACGATTGCCGAACCCATGGCGCCCGTCTCATCTGATGTCACAAAACGCAACCTCCCGGGATCTACAGGTTCGTACGCCATGTGATCGGTCCGCCTTTCAGGCTCCCCCTCCCCGACCTCGCGCGGGCGTCGGGATGTAGGCGATGGCCCCCAGAGCCGTGGCGCGTTCCACCCGTTCGCGCAGGTTGCGGATGGGCCCGGTGATGGGTTCGATGTCCACACCAGCCCCGCCGAAGAGATCGACGATGTCGGCTGGGGGCTCGACGCCCGTGTGCTCGTAGTAGGTCAACAGCGCCAAGTCACGGGTGATGTATGAGCGCGGCTCGTCCTGCACCTTGCCCCCCCGACGGGGCCTGATGAAGCGGTCGCCGGGCAGCGCTGGCTGGCTGCGGTCGAGGAGGGAGAAGGTGCTGAGGATGTAGGCGTAATCCTCGACCGAAAGGCCGTAGAGGTCGGCGACGAGGGCGTCGATGCGGGCGCGCAGGCGCGCGCGTTCGCGGGGGTCGGTGGCAGCGCACTCGGGGCGCCAAGGAGAGGGCATGGCGTCGGCATGGAAGGACGCGATCTCGTTCCAGAAACCAGATGTCTCATCTGTAGAGCAACAGAGCCGGCACACAGCAACTACGAGGTCGCGTGCCGCCCCAGATTCTGCGGGGATCGCGGGTAATGGTAGCGGATAGAGCGTGAAGAGGTTCGCGTTGCCTCCTGACAATCCCATTCGCATCCGGAAGTCAAGAGCAAAGGAGTTGCTAATACCCATCCAAGTCACAAGCAGCCGCGGATCGTCGGCTGAAAGTACCGGAACGCTGTTACCAGCAGGGGATTCTCCGGGTATATAGGCTGTAATCAACGTCCTTTCAACAGATTGATGGGCGATTGCCCGATACCCTACCCTATGCGGGGGCCATCCTCTCAAGTGCTCTCGGAACTCGCGGCGCGACACAAAGAAGTGCGAGATGACTTGCTTCTCGTTGAATCCCAGTGGCCGCGTTATGATCTGACTCTTTCCTTCTCCCGACACATACGCAAACGCGCAGTGGTCGAACTGGTGAATCCACTTTCCCTCCATCAGCGGCACGTACTCCTCCCCTGCATACACCACCGGCGCATGGGGATCGTCCTGATCCTCCGCCCGCATCCACCCATCCCCCCGCCGCACGTAGGACCCCGACGCGTAGGCCGCCGCGTCCGCCGCGCGCCAGCGCTCGCCGGGCAACTGCACGCAGTCGTGACGCCGCAGCCAGTTCCGGTCGCGGAAGAGATGGCTGTCGCTGGTCATGTGTAGTTCAGTGCGGAACTGCAAGCCCCACCGCCTCATCACGCTACCGAACGGCTCACAGTGCGCGTGCATCTTGCGCACGATCTCCACGTCGCGCTCCGACCCGTACTCAGGAATGGTCAGCGTGTCCGGCGAGACGGCGCGGATCAGGTCCGGGGTCAGACGCACCAGGCCGGGGTGGTGCTCCATTCGCTCCAGCGCCTCCTCGGTCTCCCACGAGAGGAAGATCGCCGGGAACTCGCCGCTGGGGCCGCCCTTGCGGAAGACGATAAGGTCGAACTTGAAGCGGTGGTCTGTTCCGGGGAAGACCTTGCGCTCGTTGTCGAACTTGCACAGCACCTGCACCCGGCTCTCATCCAGCAGCAGGAGCCGCAGGCCGGTGGCGCCCTGGCTGGAGTGCAGACCCGACGGCACAACCAGGCCGGCAGCGCCGTCGCGCCGCAGAATCTGGTGGCTGCGCTCGAAGAAGAACTTGAACAGATCGGGGTCGCCGCCCGTGCGCCTACCTTTCACGGTGACAACCTGGTGCCCGAAAAGGCTCATCAGGGTTGACGCCAAGACCTTCTGCTCAGCCTCGTAGACCCGCCAGGCCTCGGCGATACCGTCCTGCCGGTGCAAAGCTCGGATGCGCTCGGCCAGGCTGCGCCCCTGGAAGTCGCGGATGGCTGGGTCGTAGGCCGCGTGGAACTCCTTGCGGTCGGGCTTGACCTTCTCCCACGGCGGGTTCGTCAGGACCGCGTCGAAGCCGCCGTCGGCCCTCCAGGAACCGTCGGCGTCGCAGAAGGCCTCTGGAAACGCCAGCGGCCAGCAGAAGGCGCCGAGGACCTCCCCCTTCCGGCGCGCATCCTCGGCTGGAGCTGCGGTCTCCTTTGAGACGTAGCCCATACGGCCGAACTCGTCGAGCCACCGGTCCACCAGGGTCACGTCGGAGGCCGGGTGCCCTAAGGGAAGAAACCGCTGGCCGACTCGCATCTGGTGCAACCACCACAGCGGCTCGATCGTCTGTAGCACGGCTTCGAACTCCAGGCGATGCGCCTCCAGATCGCCCGGATCGTCACCGACGCGCTGGGTCAGCACTCCGATGCAGGCAAGCGCGCGGCGGAGGCGCTCGCGCATCTGGCGCTGCGCAGGCACGAAGAGGTCTTCCATGACCTGCTGGGCATCGGCTTCCTGCCTGCCGCGGCCAACCCGGCGGCCCCGGCTGCGGCCGGTCCGCGGCGGGATGGGTCGTACGACATCGTCGGCGGGCAGCCCGAGCAGGCTGTCGCCGCACCGTAGCCGGTGGTCGAGGAAGGCCAGGGGATGGCCCTGTGCTGCGGTCGCCAGCCAGAGCGAGACCCTCGCCAGTTCGACGGCCAGCGGGTTCTTGTCAACGCCGCTGAGGCAGTGGGCTGCCACCAGCAGCCGGCAGGCCACGAGCACGCCCTCCTCGGTACGGTCCCAGGCACGGGCAACCTCAGGCGGGATGCCGGCTTCCTCCAGCAGCAGGAGGGCAGGCGTCTCGGGAAAACGACGCTGGTAATCTTCTGCCTGCCTCCCGTAGGCGTCCCGCAGGTGCTCGGCGAGCCGGCGGCACGCGCCCACCAGGAAATGTCCGCTACCCATGGCCGGGTCCACTACGCGCAGGCGCAGGATCTCCTCGGGCGTCTTGCCCTCGGCCAGAGGGTCGAGCGTGCGGCGGACCAGGAACTCGACAACGGCGCGGTTGGTGTAGTACGAGCCGGTCTGCTTGCGGCCCATGGCGGGCCGGAGGAAGACGGTGCCACGCGGGATGGCGGCCACGATGCGGATGGGCTTCCTGGGTCCCGCGGGGGCGGCGCGGGCGTCCTCTTCGCCCTCGCTGGCCTCGTCCTCATCCGCGCTCTCGCCGTCCGCTGCGGTCTCCTCCTCGTCTTGAGCAGAAACGTCCTCATCTTCCCGGGCGGCGTCTTCGTCCTCTTCGCCCTCCTCCTGGACGGTCGCGTCCACCTCGCCACGCCGGCGAACCAGGTCGGCGCGTTGAGCCTGAGTGAGCGTGACCTCACGCCCATCCACGACGGCATGCCACAGGTCCTCGGCGGCACGGGCGGGTGCAAGCGCCAGCAGGGCCTCGTAGATCGAGCCCAGTTGCTCGACGTCGAGTTCGCGGTAGGATACGCGCAGTTCGCCGCCTCGCCGGCCGGGCACGCGCGTGAGGCGCTCCAACACCTCCGCGAGCGTCTGATCGCCCCAGGCGAGGGCGTCGAGGTCAACGCATTCGTCCCCGTGGTGCAGCCGTGCGAAGAGATCGCTGGCGTACGATGGAATCGTCCCTTCAGTGCCCAGAGCCGCCGGCGCTCTCCGGCCGAGCAGCCTGAACAGCGCCCGCAGCGAGGCTTCTAGGTAGCCTGCGCTCTCGCCGGTGCGCCGTGGATCGGTGCGCGGGTCGGTGGCTACCGCCGCCAGGCGCGCCAGAGAATAGCCTTCACGGTAGGTAGGGAGATCTATCTGCAGGAGGTTGCGCGCCTCTGCGTACAACACGAACAGCAGGCGGTAGAGAAGGCGCAGGCTTTGGGTGTAGAGGTCGCGCAGGGCGTCGGGGGTGATTTCCGGCAGGCGACCGGCGTTGTCGTGA
>JASEHJ010000166.1 GCA_030018905.1 bacterium
CTGGGACAGCAGGTTACCGGCTCCACGGTTACGGAGATGGCACGCATCGTCCAGAACCGGCTCGATCCCCCTGCTGACATCCACGCCAGCGCCGACTATCGAAGGCACGTCGCCGGTGTGCTGGCAGGCCGGGCCGCATTGCAGGCAGCCGAGAGGACCAGGGAGCGACGATGATGCAGATCGAAGGGACCACCGCAATCCGGCAGGCCCGACGCCGCGCCAGGCGCAGGGTGCCGGTGAGCCAGGCGCCTATCCGCCTGCGCGTCAACGGCAGCGAGGTCGCCCGAACGGTCGAGGTGCGGCGCACCCTGTCCGATTTCCTGCGCGAGGACCTGGGGCTGACCGGAACGCACGTGGGATGCGAGCACGGTGTCTGCGGGGCGTGTACAGTGCTGCTGGACGGCCAGCCGGTCAGGTCGTGCCTGCTGTTCGCGGTACAGGCCGACGGCGCCGAGGTCACCACGGTCGAGGCGCTGGGCACACCCGAAGCGCTCTCTGTTCTGCAGCAGGCGTTCATGGACCACCACGCGCTCCAGTGCGGCTTCTGCACACCTGGGTTCCTGATGAGCGCGACGGCCCTGCTGCGCGACCATCCCCGGCCCTCGAACGAGATGGTCCGCGAGATGATGGGCGGGCACCTGTGCCGGTGCACGGGATATGCGGCGATCGAGGAAGCGGTGAAAGCCGCCAGGGCATAATGCGGGCCGATCTCATCGCCGCGCCGCTGGCGGGCCTGCGGAACCGTGACGCAACCGGAACCGTTCTGGCCTCGTTCGAGCGCAGCGCCTACCTGGACCTGGACGGTCGTATCATCGCGGCTGCCTCCGGCGAACTCGACCCCGGCCCGCTGACGATCGGGCTGAGCGAGTTCTCTGCTGTTGGGACCCTCTCCCCTGGGGAGCGGGTCGTCCTCCGGGACGGCAGGCTGGGGATCGGGCGGGCCGAGGTGGACCTAGGGGGCGCCCGTCTCTGGGATCCGGCGCTGCCCCCTCTGCCCAAAGACCTCACGCCGGAAGCGGCGGCGGTCGAGATGAAGGGCGTGCGCGAGGCGGTCGTGGACGAGCTTCGTGCCCGCGGATCCCAGTCAAGCGTTGCGGCGAGGAGTGTAGCGGCGAGGGATGGCTTCCTGGAAACGCTCGCCTCCGGCCTGGCCGCGATCGCCGCGTTTCTTTCGGGCGAGGGCGCGCCGGGAGCGACGGCCCACGCGGTCGCCGCGCAGATCGCCGGGCGCGGCCCCGGCCTGACGCCATCCGGGGACGACCTGTTGACCGGGATTGTGCACGCGGTCACGCTGTGGCCCAAGTTGGCGGATGCGGCCGGAGGTGCGTCGCGGGTTCGGGACCTCCTGGTCAACGCCGCGGTCCCGCATACCACGCGCATCAGCGCCGCCTACCTGGAAGCCGCCCGGCAGGGCTGGGCTTCGGAACCCTGGCACGCCCTAGTGCGCGGCATCGGTCAGGGACCGGACGCCGCGCGCGTGGCGGCGCGGCGGATCATGCTAATCGGCGAGACCTCCGGTGCCGACGCGCTGACCGGCTTCTGCTGGGCATGGCACCGGGTCGTGGCGTAGATGCGCTGGCGTGGGTATGCGGCGGTACTCGCGGCCGCGGCGCTGTGGGGCGTCTCGGGCGTTGTGGCCAAATCGCTCTTCTCGGGAAGGGTGGACCCGCTGGCGCTCGTGGAGATCCGGCTGACCGCGGCCTTCGCCCTCACCCTCGTCATCTTTAAGGTCCGGCGCAGACCGGTCCGGCTGCCCAGTGCGGAGGTCCTCCGGCTCTTACCGCTGGGCGCGGCGATGGTGCTCGCGCAGTCCGCATATTACCTGACGATCAGCCTAGCCGACGTGGCCACGGCCATATTCCTGCAGTACACCGCGCCGGCGCTTGTGGTGGCCTACGGGATGGCGCTGCATCGGGAGCGGCTCACCGCCGTCCAGGCGATCTCCCTGTCGGGCGTGATCGGCGGCGCGTATCTGCTCGTGGTGGGTCCAGGGGGTCTGGCGGTCACACCGGCGGCACTGGCTACCGGCATAGCCTCGGCCCTTGGATTCGCGGCGTGGGTGCTGGTGGGCCGGTCGCGGGCGCACACCACCGGCTCGTGGGAGATGCTCCTGTACGCGCTGGGCACCGGTGCCGTCCTGTGGAGCCTGTTCGTGCCGCCGTGGCAGGCCTACCTGCAACCGTACAGCGCGGCCGAGTGGGGTATGATAGCGTTCATCGTCGTGGCCGCCTCCCTGGTGCCGTTCGGCCTGTTCCTATACGGTCTGAGGTTCATTGACAGCAGGGCCGCTAGCCTAACCGCCACAATCGAGCCGGTGGTCGCCGCTGGTGTGGCGGCGGCCTTCATCGGAGAGGCGCTTACCGGCAGGGGGATGGCCGGGGCGGCGCTCATCCTGGCGTCGGTAATCCTGCTTCACATGATGCCCGGGGTCTCCGCTAAGCAGGCCTGACCTACCGAAGGCGACGCACGAGTTCCCCCAGGCTCTCGTCGAGGGCCCCCACGCCCAGCTCGACCTCCTCGCGTGCAATCGTGAGAGGCGGGGCGATGAGGAGGATGTTGTACCGCCCGAAGACGCAGACGCCGCGGCTCCTCAGGGCCGCGTGAAACTCCCGAAGCGGCGCCGGGTCTCCACCGTATCGCGATACTAGAGGCTCGCGGCTTTCTCTATCTCTCACCAGCTCCAGGGCGAAGAACGCTCCCAGCCCTCGTGCGTCCCCCACGACGGCGTGTCTGTTGCGGAGCTCCTCCAGGGCGGGCCGCAGCCAGCCCTCTATTTCCAGAGCCCGTGTGAGCAGGCTGTCCTCACGGTAGGCCTGCTGCACCGCCAGTGCGACGGCCATCACAAACGGGTGGCCCGAGAAGGTGTGTCCGCACCAGAGGACGTTGTTGTCGAAGTGGCGCGCCAGGGACTCGCGGACCAAAACGCCGCCCAGGGGCACGTAGGCGGAAGTCGCGGCCTTGGCAAAGGCAATCATGTCAGGCGTGACCCCAAAGCGCTGGGCGGCAAAGGGCGCCCCGGTGCGGCCAAATCCGGTCATGACCTCGTCGAAGATTAGGATGATCCCATGCCGCTCTGTGATCCTCCGGACCCCCTCCAGGTACCCTTCCGGGTACATGATCACGCCGTTGGTCCCTACCACCGGTTCCAAGATGACGGCGGCGATCCGCTGGGGATCTTCGTGCAGCAGAATCAGCTCCAGGTGTTCCAGGGCCCGGCGCGTTTCTTCCTCGGGCTCCTCGGTGAAGAAGGGACTCCGGTAGGGGTACGGCGTTAGGAAGTGAACAACGCCGGGGATCCCGGGCTCTGCTGCGAACCGACGGTCATCCCCGGTGAGGGTGGCCGCTCCGTAGCTCGATCCGTGGAATGAGCGGTAGGCTGCAAGCACCTTGGGTCGCCCAGTGATGAGCCGGGCCATCTTGACGGCATCTTCATTGGCCTCCGCCCCACCGGTGGTGAAGAACGCCCTGCCTTCCTCCGGCCACGGGGCCAGCTTGATCAGGATCTCCGCGAGCTCGGCCCGCGCATCGTTAAAGAACGAGGGGGCCGCATAGCAGAGACGCTCGGCCTGGGACTGCATGGCCCGTACCACCTCGGGGTGCGAGTGCCCCAGGTTCACCGAGATCAACCCGGAAGAGAAGTCCAGGTATCGTCTGCCCTCCGCGTCGTAGATAAACGGCCCTTGCCCGCGGACGATCGCCGGAGGCCGCAACCCCGCCTGCGCCGACCAGGGCGTCAGCACGTAGCGCGCGTGCTTCACCTGATGCTCCGATGCCTGCTCAGCCATTCTCATGCCACCACCTTCCCCGGCTCAAGGAGCGGGAATCACGGCCCGCGGCACCGTCAATAGAGGTTGCCCGTGCGCCGCGCGCCGGTGTAGTCCAAGTAGACGACCTTCAGCTCGGTATAGAACTCTATGGCCACGCTCCCCTGCTCGCGCGGGCCGATGGCGGTGGCCTTGGCGCCGCCGAAGGGCAGGTGGGCTTCGCCGCCCACCGTGGGTTGGTTTACGTGCACGATGCCTACCTCGCTGCGGTCCACGAAGCGCATGGCCGCGGTCAGGTCGCGGGTGTAGATGGACGAGGCCAGCCCGTAGCGCACGGCATTGGCGGCTTCCACGGCAGCGTCGAAGTCCCTCACCCGGCAGACCGCCAGCACCGGGCCGAAGATCTCTTCCTGGAAGATGCGCATCGGCGGGGTAACGCGGTCAAACACCGTGGGTGCGACAAAGCACCCTTGGGCAGAGGCGCCGTCAGTGAACCGGTGACCGCCGGTAACCAGCACCGCACCCTCCTGCCGGCCGATGGCGATGTCGCGCAGCACGCTCTGCACCTGCGATTCGTCCACCAACGGGCCCATCTCGGTAGCAGGGTCCGACCCGTCACCCACCACAAGCTGCGCGGCCCGGGCGGCCACCGCCTCCACGAAGCGATCGGCAATTCCCTCGGTGACGATCACCCGGCTGGTGGCGGTGCAGCGCTGGCCGCTGGATCCGTAGGCGCCCTGCACGGTCCCGGCGACGGCCAGGTCGAGATCGGCGTCGTCCAGCACCACCACCGGGTTCTTCCCGCCCATCTCGGCCTGCACGCGGATGCCGCGAACCGCCGCCCGCTCGTGGAGCCGCAATCCCACGTCGTTGGACCCGGTGAACGAGACCGCCCGCACCGCCTCGTGCGCCACCATCTCATCGCCCACGGTGCTACCCGGCCCGATCACCATGTTGAGAACCCCGGGCGGCAGCCCTGCCTCGTGGAAGATCTCCACCAGCACCGTCGCGGTCCAGGGCGTCAGCGTCGCCGGCTTGAAGACCACGGTGTTGCCGCAAACCAGCGCGGGCGCCATCTTCCAGACCGGGATCGCGGCCGGGAAGTTCCACGGCGTGATCAGGCTCACGACGCCCAGGGGGTCGCGCCGGGTGTAGGCAAAGGTATTGGGCAGCTCGCTGGGCAGTGTCTCGCCGCGCAGGCGCCGGCCTTCGCCGGCGATGAACTCCATTATGTTGCGGCTGCGCTGCAGCTCGCCGGTGGCCTCGGTCAGCGTCTTGCCTTCTTCCCGGGTCAGAATCCCGGCGAGGTGGGGGATCTCGCGGTCGAAGCGCTCCAGCGCGCGGAAGAGGATGCGCCCCCGCACCGGCGCGGGGGTGTCGCGCCACCCCGGGAACGCCTCG
>JASEHJ010000167.1 GCA_030018905.1 bacterium
GTCGGCGCGGTGCTCGGGGACGGCGTCCTGCGCCAGCGCCCGCTGCTCGTCATGCTGTTCAACGCTGCCCAGGCGATCCTAGCCACGCTTGCGGCCGGAAGCGTCGCGGCCCTGGTTCAACCCGGGTTCGCCGGGTGGGCAGGTCCTCTTCCTCCCGTGCGCGACAGCGTGGCTCACGCGCTGGCCATCCTGGCGGCGGCGGCGGCGTTCACCGCCGTTTCCTCCGTGCTGGTGAACTGGTACATTGCCCTGCGGCGCCGCCGGGCGTTCGCAGGCGTGTTGGGGGCCAACGTCGGGGCCGAGACCATCAACACGTTCCTGCTGTTTGGGTTCGGTTCGATCACCGGGTTGGTCATCAACGGCAGCCTACCGCTGCTTGCGCTGCTGGTCGCGATTCCGGTGGCGATGGTCTCAGCCGTGCTGATGGTCTCTACCGGCGGGAGACAGGCATCGGCAGAACTGGAGGCACTCCACGCCGCGGCCCTGGAGATCGGCCGCGCCGAAACCCCGGACGAGATAACGCGGATTGTGGCCGCGGCCATGGACAGGCTGGTGGTCTCGGATACGGCAATGATATGGATGCGCCGGAGCGGTGAATCAGGGGCCATCCCGGTTCACGGCATCGGCCCCGAGAACGGCGAGGCGGTCGGCCAGATAGAGCTGGCCGGGCTGGTCGCGGAGGTCATGCGATCCGGCCGTCCAGTGCGATCCGGTGACTATGATCGCGATCGCAGGCGCAACCCACGCCTCGAGCCGCTCGCCGGCACCGGCGCGGTGCTTTCTGCGCTGGTCGTCCCGATGGCCCCCCTCGGGGAGGTCTGGGGCACCCTGGCCTTTGCCGAGGGCGACCGCCACCACTTCACCGCCCGGCACGAGTATCTGGCCTCCACGCTGGCAGGATACGCCGCG
This sequence comes from bacterium, assembly GCA_030018905.1. Taxonomy (GTDB): domain Bacteria; phylum Sysuimicrobiota; class Sysuimicrobiia; order Sysuimicrobiales; family Humicultoraceae; genus VGFA01. Next base: position 910 of record JASEHJ010000167.1, read on the forward strand.
GTGGCCATGCGGAACGCGCACCAGATCGAGGAGGGCCGGCGCCAGGCGGAACGGCTGGTCGCGCTCCAGCACCTTGGGTTTGCTCCGAGCGCTACGCTGGACAGTGACGAGGCCTGCCGGTTCCTGGTAAGGCGATCGGCGGAGGCGCTGGGCGCACGGTACGCGTTGCTGGTGCTGTACGATGGCCGGCGCCGCGAGCTGCACGGTCAGGCAGCGTACGGCACGGACGAGGACGCACTGAAGCGGCTGCGCGTGGGGCTGGAGGCTGAGCCAGGGGTGCTGGGTGAAGCGGTGCGCGCCGTCCGCGAGCGCCGTTCCCTTGCCTGCGCCATTGGCGACTACGATCAGGTACCGACCTGCCGCTGCCCCGTGCTCCTGGCCCTGCCCGAGGGCCGCCATGTGCTGACAGCGCCCATGATCTATCAGGGCCGGCCGGTGGGAGCCCTGACCGTGGTGCGCACAGAGCCGCGCCCCTTCTCCGCGGCGGAGGCCGCCATTATTGAGGCGACCGCGGCCCAGGGAGCAGCGGCGATTGAGAACGCCCGTGCGTGCGCCGCGCTTAAGGTGCGGAACAGCCGCCTCCAGGCGGCCGTCGAGTTGTTCGGCCGGATGGGCAGGGCCGCGGACCTGCAAGCCATCTTCACGCTGGTCTCGGAGGGAGCGCGCGACCTTTTCGGCACAAGCCGGTGCATGCTGCTGGCCTGGGATGGAGTGGGCCCCATAAGGGAGACGCTTGGGGCCGGGTTGTCCGATGAATCTAAGCGTACCGTGGTCGAGCGCATCCAAGACGGCCGCAACCGATACGCCGCCCCGGCGGCCCGGATGCACGTGATGCCTGGCCTGCCGGCTGATCCAGAGGGGGAGCCAACGCGGCCCGCCGTCCTCCTTCCACTTAGAACCAACGGGACATTCTTGGGTCTGATGGCGCTGATCTACGATGACGAAGGCGGAGGCATCTCTGCCGACATCGAAATGGCCGCGGCATTCGCCGACCAGGTGGCGGCTGCAATGGCACGGATGACCCTGCAGTTCCATGTCGAGCGGCGCGTAGACGAGCTTGTGCTGCTGAACCGCATCGTCGGGTCGGTAAGCGCCTCGCTGGACCCCGTTGAAGTGTGCCGTATCGCGGTGTCCGAACTCGCCGGTGAGGTGGGGGTTGCGCGCGTCACGATTCACCGCCTGGAAGGCGCGCTGCTGCTATTGATCGCGCAGGCAGGTTCCCCTGACGCGCCCGCGGAGATCCCGGTATCCTCAGGGATCAGGGGGCGCGTGGCGCGCAGCGGCCGGCCCGAGTTCGTAGTGAACGTGCGCGACGACCCAGACCACATCTCCGGCAGCCCCGACACGGTCAGCATGGCCGCCGTGCCGGTTGTGCTGGAAGGCGTCACCACCGGCGTGCTCACCGCGGAAGGCACCAGCGCGCGCCCGCTGACACCGCACACCTACGAGTTCCTGGCCGAGTTCGCCGGGCAGTTGAGCATAGCGGTGAGGAACGCTTCGCTCTTCGAGGACCTGCGCAGGACGCACGACGAGCTGCAGGTGCTCTTCGAGGCCGCGCAGGCCGTAAGCGGCACACTTGATCTTCGTACCGTGTTGGACAGCCTGGTCTCGGTCACCTGTCGTGCCTTCCGCTACGAGAACGGCGCGGTGCTGATGATGGACGCCGCCACCGGAGAGCTTGTTGTGGAGGCGGCATACGGGTACCCCCGTCCCGTGGTCGGGGTGCGCGTGCCGCCAGGGAAGGGGATTAGTGGGTGGGTAGCCAGGACCGGCAGTCCCCTTATTGTGGACGATGTCAGCGCGGACCCGCGGTACTACCAGGCGGACGACCGGGTGCGCTCTGAGATGGCCGTACCGCTCATCGCCGAGGGGAAGGTGCTGGGCGCCTTCAACATCGAGAGCACGCGCCTGGCGGCGTTCGGGCCGCGCGACCTGCACCTGTTGGGCACCCTGGCCTCCTACGCGGTCGTGGCGATCCAGAACGCGCGGCTGTACGAGCAGGCCCAGCGCCTCGCGATCACCGACGGCCTCACCGAGCTGTACAACCACAGGTACTTCTACGAGGCGCTCGAGCGGCTTCTCGAGCGGGCCCGCCGGGACGCGCAGCCACTTGCCATCATCATGGCCGAGATAGATCGGTTCAAGCAGCACAATGACACCTACGGACACAAGAGCGGGGACGAGGTTCTGCGTACGATCGCGGGACTGCTGCGGCGCGGCAGCCGGCCCTCGGACGTTGTCGCGCGGTACGGCGGCGACGAGTTCATGGTGGTGCTGCCCGGCGCGGGCGGGGCCGCGGCGTACGAGACGGCTGAGCGCCTGCGCCGCACGGTCGAGGCGTATCCTCTCCTCGCTAACGGCGACATCATAACCAACGTCACCATGAGCGTGGGGGTGGCGACCTTCCCGCAGGACGGCGCTACGGCCGGCGCGCTGGTCGAGGCGGTGGACCGCGCGCAATACCTCGCCAAGCGGTCTGGAGGCAACAAGGTCCACGCGGCCCACGAGGCCTGACGGGTCTTCATGAGTCTGGCACTCGGACTGGTTGGACTTCCCAACGCCGGGAAATCCACGCTCTTCAACGCGTTGACCCGCGCGGGCGCAGCGGTGGCCTCCTACCCATTCACCACGATAGAGCCCAACCTGGGGCAGGTGGCAATCCCGGACCCGCGCCTGCAGGCGGTGGCCGGGGTGATCCACCCTGCCCGCACGGTGCCGGCGACTGCTCGATTCATTGACATCGCAGGACTCGTGCAGGGCGCCTCCCGCGGTGAAGGGCTGGGCAATCGGTTCCTGGCCCACATACGCGAGGTGGACGCGATCGTGCATGTCGTCCGCTGCTTCTCCGACCCCGCGGCACCCCTGGATGAGACCGGTCCGGATCCGGTGAACGATGCCGAGATCGTGGAAACGGAGCTGGCGCTGGCCGACTTGGAAACCGTTGAGCGGGCGCGCGAGCGGGCCGCGACGCGGGCCAAGGCCGGAGAGGCGGCCGCGCGCGAACAAGGGGCGATGTTGGCACGCATGGCGGCCTCGCTGGCCGAAGGCGTGCCAGTGCGGCGGCAGCCGCTTTCGGACCCAGGGTGTGCCCTGGCCCGTGAACTGCGCCTGCTAACCGCCAAGCCCGTCATCTGCGTCGCCAACCTCGACGAGCGCCTCCTTCCCGACGGAGGGCCCCCGGCGGCGGCGCTGCGCGCGCTGGCCGATCGCCAGGGCGCCGCGTTCATCGGTTTGGCCGCACGCCTGGAAGCCGAACTCGGCGACCTGCCCCAGGACGAGGCCCAGGCGTACATGGCCGCGACAGGTCTGGAGGAGGCCGGCGCCAACAGGTTGATACGCCTGGGATTCGCCACACTGGGCTTGGTGAGCTTTTTCACGGTGCTCTCGAACGAGGTGCGCTCGTGGCCGGTCCGGAGAGGCACAACCGCGCTCGGAGCCGCCGGCGCGATCCACACCGACATGGCGCGAGGGTTTATCCGGGCAGAGGTGATTGCCTGGGATGCCCTGGTCGCCGCCGGCAGCCTGCACGCAGCGCGCGAACACGGCGCGGTGCGCACCGAGGGTCGCGACTATCAAGTGGCCGACGGGGACGTGATAACGTTCCGCTTCGCGGTGTAGTCGCGGGCGCCGCTGCTCTCTGATTTGGGACCGCGCCGCCTCCGGCCGGTAGTGGGGCATTTTCAGGGGGAGACCCCTCTTGACAAGGCGGAGTCGAGCCGATAGAAAGGGTAGCCACCGGGGGTCGTTGCAGCGGGGGTGGTAGTGGCAGGAGAAGAGGGAGGCTCTGTCGTATCGGTTGTAAGACAGGCAAGTTATCCTGAGCCGCACGACCGGGCCGTGCGGGCACCGACGACACACGCACAATCTACGCAGCATCTGACGGAATCCAGACAGCTGAAAGTCCGCCAGGGTCTACCTGTCTATCGGTTGGGGAACACAACCGGCAGGGTTGGCGTTGGAGGTACGAGAGGCGAGGAGAGTGGCATGACTCGTTACTTCAGGGTTGCAAATACAAAGACCGGCGTGGCTATTAGGATTGTCACAGAGAATACAAACCTTCCTGCAAACATCCGGGAGGAGCTTCGCCGGCATGTCCTCGGGGCGGAAAAGGCGAAAGCGTTGGAGGAGAAGCGCCGCCACGTCAAGGCGAGGGCGGCAAAGGCCGACTAGGCAAGAGAAATGCAAGAAGATCGTGAGGTACTTCGACTG
>JASEHJ010000168.1 GCA_030018905.1 bacterium
CGCTGACGTGCATCGGCTCACCCACGACATGGTGTCATGCGCGACTTCAGGGCACCAGGACACGACACGGAACCCGGCCTCCCGGCGCGTGACCAGGAGGGGATTTTGGGTGGGCGTCGAACCGCCTGCTCAGAGGCGAGCGACAACCTAGGACTCATAACGGGCACACAGAGCCGGAGATCAGCCGGAGGTCGCAGGGCGTCTGTGTTTGCTTCCCCGGGCCCGCGTGGCTTCAGTTTCCTCGATGTCCTGATCGCCATCGCGGTGATCGCTACCGTGCTGGGCCTTGCTGTACCCGGCTACCTCGGCTATCTCGCCCGGCGCCAGCTTCAGAACGCCGCATTTCTCCTCCAAGGAGACCTCCGCCTGGCCCAGCAGGCCGCGATCGCCCAGTCAGGCGACGGCCCTCGGGTAGAGGTGTGCCTCCGGCCGAACGGCTACGACATCTACAGGGTGGCGTTCAGTTCGCCGGTGGATCGGAACCCGGACGAAGTGGTGCTTGGGCCCACCGTGAAGGTCGCCAATGCCGGGCAGGAGTACCACGGCGGGATTGAGATGAACCTGACCCCGGGAGGCTTTGCCTGTCTGATTGACGGCGAGCGCGTTGCCGAGCGCGTTGCCCTGGCGTTTGCCGGCTCCGGGGCTCAACCCGACGGCGTCCGGCGCTCGGTCCAGTTGGGATTCCGCGGCCAGACCCTCATCGTGGACGTGGAGCCCGAGACCGGCCTGGCAACGGTGCGGCCATGAGGAGTTGCACGAGGGGCTTCTCGTTCCTGGAGGTGATGATTGCTCTCGTCCTGGTCTCCGTGGCCCTCGTCGCCTCCCTCCGATTGACCGTGGCCGTCCTGGGGGTCGTGGGGAAGAACCCGTCAGGTGCAGCCGCTGCGTCCGAGCAGAAGCCAGCGCGGCTGCGGTCAGTCGCCGCATCGTGGGCCCAGGCTGAACTGGAGTTCATCAAGCAGATCGGCTTCGACAACGCGTGTGCCCCATCGGCCGAGTCGTGTGTGATCGAGTTTCCGCGCAACTGCCGGGGGGAGACTTCGCCGCCCCCGTCGCCCCCGTCGCCGTATGATGTGGGCCCGCTTCCGCCGCCGGACTTCCGGGTCGTCCGGATCAGCGTCACATGGGACCCCAAGACACCCATGATGCCCAACCCCGACAACCCATCGGAGCTGTGGTCCCTGCTCCGGCTCGTCCGGGTTGACGTGTTCCGCGACGAGGCGGATTGTCCGGCCCGGCCCCTGGTCACGGCGTCCACATCGCTCAGCCGGCGAAGGTGAGGAGGACCAGGCGCATGCCCCCGCGGACGCGAGGCCGGCGAGGGATCGCCCTCCTGGAGATCGTGGTGGCGCTCGCGGTCTTCTCGCTGGCGCTGCTGGCCATCTTTACGGCGTTCAAGGCCGCCATGGTAGGCTGGCAGGTCGCCCAGCAGGTCACCTCTGAGCAGCAGGGCGCACGCGCGCTTCTCGAGTGGCTTTCCCGCCGCGTGCGGTTGGTAGGCGTCGGGTACATCGAGGCCCCAGGGAGCCCTGCGATCAACTACGGGAGCGAGGGCGAGATCCGCTTTTGGGCCGATGCAGACGGTGACGGAACAGTGAAGTGCCACCAGGTCTACTTGAGGGGCGGAGTAGTCTACGAGCAGACGAGCACATCGGGCTGTACCTCCGGGGACGAGCGGCCGCTCACCTCTGGACTGGAGGCAGGCCGGCTGGAGGTCACCTCGCTTGCCTTCACCTACTTCGACGCCTCAACGGACGGCGACCCGCGGCTGCTGGTGCCGCTGTCCGACCCTGACCGCTACCTGGTGAGGCGGATCGAGATCGCCGTTGGCTTCCGTGGCCTGCGCCCCGGCCAGGCGCCGTTTGCCATGTCCACCCAGTCCGTCATCAGGAGGGAGAGGTAGGGGGTGTGAAGATGAGAGCCGCTCGTGGCTTTCGGGCTCCTGGAGGCCTGCTCCGCGCCGAATCCGGGCTGGCGTTTCTCACGGCAATCGTCGTGATGCTGGTGATGGCCATGCTCACCGTGGCCGTGGCCAACCTCGCCCTGTCCGAGTATGCGGCCGCGGTGACCAGCGAGCAGGCCGTGCAGGCGTTCTTCGTCGCCGAGGGAGGCCTGGAGAGGGCCCTGGCCGTCCTTCGGACAGACCCCGACTGGAGCAACGGCCTCGACGCCGACGCAGGGGCGGACGGCGCATCCTGGCAGCCTCTTAACGACGCCGCCTACGACGGGGCGGCCCGGGACAAGCCTTTCCCCCCGCCGGGACTGGCGCGGCTGGGGGAATACAGCATTTACATCCGGCGGATGAGTGCCAACCCCGGTGATTCCATCAATGTCAACAGCATCTCGGTCCGGGTCATCGGGCGCGTTGGCCGGGCTGCCCGCACGGTCGAGTTCGAGGCCCGCCGCCTGACCGCGTCGGATTTCGTCACATACTCGGCGCAGGACATGCTGATTGACGAGGGGGGAGGCAACGTCACCGTGCACGGCTCGATCTACGTGCGCGGCGACCTGGGGTTGAAGGCGGTCCGGACCGGCATCTACAACGACCGTCCGCTGTTCAGCACCGACCGCCAGCCCTACCCCAACCAACTGTACGTTCGGGGCCTCCTGGACATGTCCAGCGGAAACCCCACTGTTGGGACGCAGACGCAGCCCATGTGGGGGGTCCACGCCGAACGGCTGGATCTTAGGAACGACGGCAGGCAGAACCTGTGGGCGTACCAGGTCGACAACCTTGTGCCGGACATCCCCTACCCGGACGTGGCATCCTACGTGAGCGCGCTGGCGGCGTCGGGTGGCTACGGCAACGCGGTGCAGGGCAGCCAGCTCGTCGTCTGCAGAGAGGGCAGCGCGTCACCGATTATCCAGACGGACCTGGTCCTATCCGCCAGCGGCGCCATCTTCTATCTCCCCACGAAGGCCTACTGGACATCGCTGCTCGAGCCGAAGCAGTGCGATTTCGCCCCCGGCGGGGTCGCCGAGTCCGCAAACCACATCCTGAAGTGGGAGCCGCGGCTGAGCAGCCAGCCCGGGCTGCTCACCTTCAACTCCACCGTTCGGGACCTGCCGGTCCTGATCAGGGGCCGCCTCGGCATAGCCAAGGACGTGGTGTACTCAGGGACCGGAACTGTCGTGGTGGACTACCCGGCGGCCACTGCGTGGGCGATGGATTCGGGCGGGACCGGCAGGGATCCCACCGGAGCCCCAGGCAGCAGCGTCACCGGCCCGTGCACCGGCTCGTGGAGCTGCAATATCCTGGCCAGGCAGCGGGCCTCCGAGCGGGCCACATGCGGGTCGTCGCCGCCCACGACCATGCCGGCGGCGGATCTGGCGGTCTTCATCGTCAACGGGAGCGTGCGGCTGTACGGGTCTGCCAACTCGTGCGACCAGGAGATCAACGCCGTTATCGTGGCCGGCGCGCGGGACGACCCGGTGCACAGGTTCCTGTCGCTGAGGAAGGTGCAGGTCTACGGGGTTGTGATGGCCAACAAGCTGGACACGTCGCAGAACCCCGACTTCTTCCAGGTACCGGACCTGCCGAACTACCTGCCCTTCCCGCTGGCCCAGCTCCTGGGGGGAAGCGGCGGCGCGGTGGTCCACAGGAACTGGAAGGAACTCTACTAGGGAGGCCCGGGGGACCCGCCCTGCGCCGCCTGTCTAGGACGCGCGCGGCGTGGGCATAACTAAGAATAGCGGCGCGTGAATGACGTCGGGGAGCGGGAGGTGATGGGCGGCGAAAGGACGGTCGGAGAGTAAGGGAATCATAGATCCCTGGTCTGATTGTTGCCTACATGGAGTGCAGGTGAGGAGAAAGATCTCAAGGAGGGATGGGCGATGATGAAGTACTTCTGGAAGAAGAGGGGGCAGCGCGGCTTCACGCTGATCGAGCTGGTCGTCGTGCTCGCGATCCTCGGCATCCTGATTGCCCTGGCGGTGCCCCGATACATGGGGGCCCGCCGCAACGCCCTGGTCGCCGAGGGCGACAACGTTCTCCAAGAGCTGAAGACCCTGTCGTGGGCGTACTACCAGCAGTACAGCACCTGGACTGGTGTGGACGCGGGCACCTTCACCTCCGCGTTCGGATTCGAGGCTCCGGACCAGGGTTGTTGGACGTATGAAGCAGTGGGTGACGCGGCACTCTCGATTGAGATCGTGGCCACCAGTGATCCGGTCACCGTGGCCAGGTGCAGTCCACTGCCGGTTGGTGCCACTATCACGGTGACCTTGTACGGCGGCGGGAACTCCACGCGGGCCTTAGCCTGGTAGTAGGGTCGCCCGCGGACCGTTACGCACTGCCAACTCGGGAACGTGGCCTCCACTGGGGGCCACGTTCCGCTTTTCATCGGGTACGCCGCCGTGGTTACCCCTGCCCCAGATGGACCGGCGCAGTGGCGTCTAGCCCACACCGTGTGGGAACATGTCTTTCAGAACGCACCCGCACAAGGGGCGCGGGTGACCGCTGTGTGTGGCATTCATACGTGGGGCACTCATACATGACGATAGCAACGCGTAGGGCCAACGGAGGCTTCACCCTGGTTGAGATGGTTGTCGTCCTGGCCATCCCGAGTTACGTCGGGGCCCGCCGCAACGCGTTCCTCCCGGAAGCGGAGAACGCCCTCAGCGAGCTGAAGACCATGGGGTGGGCGTACTACCTGCAGTACGGAACGTGGGACGGGATCACCGACGCCAACATGACTGCCTCGCTCGGGTTCCAACCTCCTGATCCGGCCGGTTCCTGCTGGAACTACGGCCTCGAGGCCCCGGCAGCAGCGGCCGAGATCCGGTTAGTGGCCACCGGCGACGCCGTGCCGGCGAAGTGCGCCCTGGTCGACGGCGGCACGGTAACGCTTGTTCTCACCGGAGGAGGTTCCTCCACCAGCTCGCAGTCGCTGCCCTGAGCGGGCAGGGGACCCGAGCCAAGTCCTGGAACTAGAGACATATGAGGCTACAAATAGGGCCCAGAGCCAGATCTCGTCGTCGCGTCGGGGAGAAGGGATTCACGCTCATAGAGATCATTGTCGCGCTTGTGGTGATCGGTATTGTTCTTGGACTGGCAATGGTCAGGTACGTCGGCATGAGGCGCACCGCATTCGT
>JASEHJ010000169.1 GCA_030018905.1 bacterium
GCGCGAGGGGACGCTGCGCGGCGCCGTGCGACGCGCGGTCTACCTGGGTTCGCAGGTGGAGTACGAGGTGGAAGTTGGAGGGACGCTGCTACAGGCCATCGGCCGCAGCCCTCTCGAGGAGGGTATCTTCCGCGAAGGCCAAGACGTGGGCGTGACCATCGGGTTCGGGGTCGCCCACCTGCTAGTGCTGGGCGGCGGCTGAAGGCGCTACGCGATCCCGCTAGCCCCGAACCATCCCTGCGTCCGGAGGCAGATTCTCACCAGCATCAGCATCACCGGCACCTCGATCAGCACGCCCACGACCGTGGCCAGGGCCGCCCCGCTGCCCAGCCCGAAGAGCATCGTGGCCGTCGCGATCGCCACCTCGAAGTGGTTGGAGGCGCCGATCATCGCCGAGGGGGCGGCATCGGCGTAGTTCAACCGCAGCAACCTCGCCAGGCCGTACCCCAGCGCGAAGATGAGGACCGTCTGTATGAACAGCGGAATGGCGATCCACAGGATCGTCAACGGGTCGGCCAGGATCGTCTCGCCCTTGAAGGAGAACAGCAGCACCAGCGTCGCAAGGAGGGCCACGATGGTGATGGGTGTCAGGACGTGCAGGAACCTCTCCCTGAACCACTGCTCGCCCCTGGTCCGGATGATCCACTTCCTGCTCAGGTAGCCGGCGACCAGCGGCAGGGCGACGTAGATCGAGATGGACATCAGCAGCGCCTGCCAGGGCACGGGAAGGCGTCCCACGCCGAGCAGGAAGCCGCCGAGCGGGCCGTAGAGGAACAACATCGTAAGGGAGTTGATGGCCACCATGACGAGCGTGTGCCCGTCGTTTCCCCGGGCCAGGTACCCCCAAACCAGCACCATCGCGGTGCAGGGCGCGATCCCCAGAAGGATGCAGCCTGCGAGGTAGCTGCGCCACAGTGGCACCTGCAGCATCTTGATGCCCTCGTGGACAACCACGACCCCGGCCCCGTGCCGGGCGCCCACGGGCAGGTCGTGGAGCCCCAGCGGGAGCCTGATGTAGTCTAGCGCGTCGGCGCCGACGAGCCCGCGGAAGAGGAACCCCAGGAAGAACAGCGCGATGGCGTACATCGTGAACGGCTTCACCGCCCAGTTGACGAACAGCGTCAGCCCAACGGGACGGACGGTCCTTCCGGCCTTGACCACCTCGGCGAAGTCAATCTTCACCATGATGGGGTACATCATGAAGAAGAGGGCGATCGCTATCGGTATCGACACCACAGGCGCGTCGCTGACGTAGATGGCCATTCGGTCGAGCGTCCGTGCGACGCTCGGGGCGGTCTTGCCGAGCACGATTCCTCCCCCAACGCACAGGACTACCCAGAGCGTCAGGTACCTCTCGAAGATGCTCAGCCCTTTCGGTTGGGTGGAGACGCCGGTCTTCGGTGCCATTGCTACCGGCTAGAGGCCCCGTATGGTCACGGCACCGTTCTCGGTTTTGACCCTTGCCAGGAACTCGTGGAACCCGTCCATCTGCCCCAGCAGGTTGATCGTGCCCCCGGCGTGGGCCAGTCTTATCGTCGGGCTGAACGGCCCAGTGGTGATGGAGGTGATGGCTTTCGGCTCCAGCACCGTCCGCTTCAGCATCGCGCGGAAGACAATGGGCTCTCCGAGCCGGTAGGTAATCTCAAACGGGGTCGAAAGGTAGATGTACCAGGCCCAGAGCAGGGCGAAGACCCAGGCGGCGGCGAAGACCGCCACGGGGAGGCGGAACGCGTACAGCCCGGGTAGCTGGGCCATGACCACCGGTCCGACGACTACCGTCGTGAAGACCAGCAGCAAGAAGTAGAAAATGAGCGTGCCCCTGGCCGTTCGGTACGTGGTCACAGGCCGCCACCTCCTTGGGATGACAGGGGGTCATTCCAGCCCGGCGCGCCGTCTCCCTGCTCCGGCCCAGGTGCTCAGGCAAAGACCTCGCGATGGAGGCTCAGATGAACAGGCGCCCGATCGAGATTGACGATCTTCTGAAGATCCGGTTCCCACACAACGCCGCGCTCTCACCCGACGGGGGACGCGTGGTATTCGCGCTGGCGCGGCTTGACCACGAGGCCAACGAGTTCCGCGCTCACCTGTGGATGGTGCCGACTTCCGGCGGAGAGCCGCGGCCGTTCACGGCCGATGAGGCGCGGGATGCAAATCCTGTCTGGTCTCCGGACGGCGGGTGGATCGCGTTCCTGTCCAACCGGGGCGGCAGGCGCCGCGGCCGCAAGCGCGCGGCGATGCAGCTCTGGGTCATCCCGTCCGACGGTGGGGAGGCCCGCCAGTTGACCTTTTTCAAGGCCGGTGTGAGCCAGCCGGCCTGGTCGCCCGACGGGCGAACTCTGGCTTTCGTATCACGGGGCGCTTCCGGCGAGATCGAGACAGGAGAGGCCGACGACGAATTGATCGTTCGGGAGGTGACCCGCCCCAAGTACAAGTTCGACGCCATGGGGTTTCTTGAAGGGTACGCGCATGTATGGACCGTCGCCTCCGAGGGCGGGGATCCGTCTCGGATCACCGAGGGTGACTACGACCACGACTCGCCGGCCTGGCTGCCGGGAGGCCGCGAGATCGTCTTTCTCGCCAACCGGACTCCGGAAGCGGACCTGTCGTTTGTACGCGACGTGTGGGCCGCGGACGCGCAGACGCGCGCGCTGCGACAGCTCACCCACAACACGGGTCCGTGCGTCTCGCCGGTACCGTCGCCCGACGGCCGCTGGGTGGCCTTCGTCGGGCACGACTTCCACGCCAAGAGCGCGACGAACTTCGGGGTGTGGGTCGTTCCCGCGGAAGGAGGCGAGGCGGTCAACCTCACCGCCGGCCTCGACCGCTCGGTGGGGAACGCGGTGGGCAGCGACGTGCGCCTGACGCCCATGTTCCCGACCCCGGCCTGGACGCAAGACGGCAGCGCGATCATCTTCTTCTCCACTGCTGCCGGCCGCACTCACCTGTACCGCGTGGAGGTCGCCGATCGCGTGGTCCGGCAACTCACCGACGGCGACGAGGTAGTTGCCGACCTGACGGCAGCAGCGGATCATGTGGTCTACCAGCGCACAGGCCCGGTTTCGCTGGACGAGCTCTGGCTGATTCCGGCATCAGGTGAGCCCTACCGGCTCGCCGGCTTCAACGACGAGCTGCTGGCCGGCCTCGACCTGTGCGAGCCGCAGCACTTCTCGTACACCGGAGCCGACGGCTGGCCGATGGAGGGATGGTTGATCACCCCGCCGGGGTTCGATCCCGGCAGGAAGTACCCGGCGATTCTACGCATACACGGCGGCCCCCACGCGGCCTACGGCCATGCCTTCAACCATTACGTGGCTCTGCTCGCGGCACGCGGGTATGTCGTGGTGTGGACGAATCCGCGCGGCAGCCAGGGTTACGGCGAGGCGTTCACGCGGGCGGTGGTGACCGACTGGGGCGGCAAGGACAGCGAAGACATCCTCCGTGGGATAGACCACGCGATCGCCCAGGGGTTCATTGATCCCGACCGCGTGGCTGTCACCGGTGGCTCGTACGGCGGTTTCATGACCAACTGGTTGATCGGGCACACGCACCGGTTCCGCTGCGCGATTACCGAGGTGTGCGTCAGCAACCTGTTCAGCTTCTACGGCACCAGCGACATCGGCGCCACCTGGGGGGAACTGGAGTGGGGCGCCACGCCCTGGGACGATCCCGGCAAGCTGCTGCGGCAGTCGCCGCTGATGTACGCGAAGAACGTCACCACCCCGGTCCTGATCATCGCCAACGAGGCCGATCACCGGTGCCCGGTTGAGCAGTCGGAGCAGTTCTACACGGCGCTTCGGAAGATGGGTAAGGAGGCGGTGCTTCTGCGGTTCCAGGGGGAGAGCCACCAGATGAGCTCCAACGGCCGGCCCAAGCCGCGGGTCGAACGCCTCAAGCGACTGCTGGCCTGGTTCGATAAGTATCTCGCACGGGAGTCGCGCTGACCCCGTAGGCGATTCGGAAAGCAGGAGGAGTTACAGGCGTTCGGGTCGTAGTATTGGTCACCACTGGTAGTAACCAGTTTCCAGGTGACGATGAAGCTAGAGCGCCATCACGCCATTCCTCTGCACCGGCAGCTCGGTGCTACCCTCGTCCGCGCCATCCGTTCGGGGGAGATCCGGCCGGGCGAGCGCATCCCATCCGAAAGGGAGATCTGCGAGACCTACGAGGTCAGCCGCACAACGGTCCGGCAGACGATCCAGGACCTGGTTGCCTCCGGCCTCTTGATGCGCGTACCGGCCAAGGGGACCTTCGTGGCGCGGCCCAAGATAGACCAGGACCTCTCACGCGTGGTGCGGTTCTCAGAGGCCGTCTCCGCTGCCGGATACAGACCCACGGCGAGGCTGCTCGGCATCCGCACGGCGCAGGCGCACGCCGCGGCCGCAAAGGCCCTGGGCCTATCCCAGGGTGAGGCGGTGGTCGCCGTGGACATGGTGAGCATGGCCGACGGTGCGCCGTTGGCGTTCTACCGGATTCATCTGCCGCCTGAAACAGGCGAGCCCACCGCGCGTGCCCTACTGGCCGCCGAGGCCGAGGGCCGCGTAACCTTCGGGCTGGTGCTGGAGCACGTGCGCCGCGTTGCTGGACTGGAGCCGGCTCAGGTGGTGCAGACGTACGAAGCTGCGCCTGCATCGGACGAGGTCGCCCGCATACTGCAGCTCAGTGAGGGCGCTGCGGTAGTGGCCAGTGACCGGACCGTGCTCACCGCGTCGGGTAGGCCGATTACGCACGACAACGCGTACTACCGCGGCGATCGCTATCGGTTCACGATCCGCCGCGCGTATTCAATCTGAGGAGGGAGGCACCATGACAAGGTACCAGCATCTGCTCACCGCAGTGGCGTTGCTTGCCATAGCCGCCGGCCTGCTTGCACCGGCCGGCGCTCAGGACCGCGTGCTCGCCTTTGCCCTCGACACTGAGGCGTTCCGTCGGCCCGAAGCCGAGGCGATCGCCGACAACCTCCGCACGCTGGGCGCCCAGGTAGAGGTTCGTGTCTGGGAGTGGACCAGCCTGCTCGCGCGCATCCAGGCGGGCGAGCGCCTGGCCTACCTGTCCGACTGGGGGAGCGCGTTCTTCGAGCC
>JASEHJ010000016.1 GCA_030018905.1 bacterium
CACGGCCGAGTTGACCAAAGCCCGCCCCATCATCCTGCTCGACAACTTGCCTGAGCGCCGGTCCCTGGACAGCAGCGCCCTGGCCGCGGTGGTCACCAGCGACCCCTGGACCGATCACGTGCTGGGCGAATCGCGCATGATCTCGCTGCCCAACCGAGCGTTGTGGCTCATCACCGCCAACAACCCCTCGCTCTCGGACGAGCTGGCCCGGCGCGCGTCTTCCACTGGGCGAACCGCTGGCGGAGCCGGCGGCGGCGCAGCCTCTGGCAGAGGCACCGGCGGCGGAGCCGGGGCTGCCCGCTCCGTCCCAGGTGCCCCGGACCGCGGGTTGATGTACCTCTCCCCTACGTAGTAGCCGACGACTAGAGAACCAACGAAGAGGACGACGATCACCAGGCCGACTAGGAAAGTGTTGATCCGCACAGACGGGTCTTTCGTCAGGACTCGCCGAACTCCTCCGGCACCGATCGGGAAGAGCGCCTAGCCCAGTTCCCTTACGTATCCTTCGAGGGCCTGTTCGCGACCGCGTAGCTCACGCTCACGCCGCCGCTCCTCCACCACCACCTCGGCCGGTGCCTTGGCAACGAACGAGGCATCGGCGAGCTTACGCGTGATGCGGTTCAGGTCCGCCCGCACCGATGCGAGGTCTGCCTGTAGGCGGTGACGCGCCTTGTGCCGGTCGGCCTCGATGACCTCCAATGAAATCCTCACCCCACCCGCCACAGTGCCGACGGCGCCCGGGGCAGGGCTTCCGCCCCCTTCCCCCACGATCGTCAGGCCCGGAGCCCGCATCAACCCGGACAGATACTCGCGGTGCGCCAGAAGGAGCGCCCGCTCCTCCTCGCCAGCTTGGAGCACCGGAGATGTGGTCGCTGCCGCTGCCAGACCCAGGTCCGCCCGGAGCGACCTCACCGCCCTTACCACGGCCATGAGGGTCTCGACCTGGGCTTCAGCTGCACCATCCTGCGACACACCACGGTCGTCCGGCCATGGGGCTGTGACGATGGTGCCACCCTCGTGGGGAAGCGCCTGCCAGATCTCCTCGGTGATGTGCGGCATGATGGGGTGGAGCAGCCGCATGGTACCCTCCAGCACGGTCCAAAGGGTGTGCTGGATGGCCTGCCGGCGCGCGGGGGCCAGGTCCTCCCGGTAGAGGTCCACCTTGACCAGCTCGAGGTACCAGTCGCAGTACTCTGACCAGACGAACTCGTACAGCCGCCGCGCCGCCTTGTCAAAGTCATAGGCCTCCAACATCCCCGTGGTCTCGACAACAAGCCGGGCGTAGCGGCTCAGGATCCACCTGTCAATGGTCCCAAGCGAGCCCGCTGCGGCGCCTGCCTCAGGTCGGAACCCGCCCAGGTGCATCTGGACGAACCGGGCGGCGTTCCAGATCTTGTTGTTGAAGTTCCGGATGTCCTCGAGCATCTTCTCGCCGAAGCGCAGGTCCTGCTGGCCCTGCGAGCAGCGCAGGATGAGCGCGTAGCGCAGCGCATCAGCGCCGTAGCCCTGCTCCACGTAGTCTAAGGGGTCCAGCCCGGTGCCGAGCGACTTGCTCATCCGCCGCCCTTCCAGATTCTGCACCATGGGGTTGATGTATACGTCGGTGAACGGGACGTCGCCCATGAACTCGAGCCCGAACATGATCATTCTGGCCACCCAGAGGAAGATGATGTCCCGTCCGGTCGCCAGCACGCTGGTCGGGTAGAAGTGCTTCAAATCTGCGGTCTGCTCCGGCCATCCCAGCGTGGCAAACGGCCACAGCGCGGATGAGAACCAGGTGTCCAGAACCTGCTCCTCCTGGTGCAGGTCGGTGCTGTTGCACTCGGGGCAGCGCTCGGGAGCCTCGCGCGCGGCGGTCGGATGGCTGTTCGCGCAGTGGTAGACCGGGATGCGGTGTCCCCACCAGAGCCGCCGGCTGATGTTCCAGTCGTGGATGTTCTCCATCCAATCCAGGTAGACTTTGGCCCACCGTTCCGGATGAAACCGCACCCTGCCCTGGCGTACCGCTTCGATCGCGGGTCGCGCGAGATCTTCCATGCGGCAGAACCACTGGTCGGTGATGTAGGGTTCAAGCACGGTGCCGCAGCGTCCGCACACCCCCACGTTGGTGGTGTAGGGCTCCTGCCGCTCGACCAACCCGGATGCTTCTAGATCTCGGGCCACGGCCTCCCTGGCGGCGAACCGGTCCATGCCGGCATAGGGCCCGGTCTCAGCGGTCATCCGACCGGCCTCGTCGAGGATCACCAGTACCGGCAGGCCGTGCTGGACCCCAATCTCGTTGTCGAGCGGGTCGTGGCCCGGGGTGATCTTCAGCGCGCCGGTGCCGAAAGCCGGGTCCACCCGGGTGTCGGCGATTACGGGTACCCGGCGGTTGACGAGCGGCACCAGGACCTCGCGGCCCACTTGGCTGCGGTACCGGGAGTCGTCCGGGTGCACCGCCACGGCCACGTCCGCGAGGATCGTTTCGGGGCGCTGCGTGGCAATCGTGATCCCCTCTCCCCCGTCAGCCGCGCGATACCGGACGTACCACAGGGAGCTCGCCACGCTCTGGTAGTTCACCTCGAGGTCGGACACGCTGGTCAAGTCCTTCGGGCACCAGTTGATCATGCGCTTGCCGTAGTAGATGTGGCCCCTGGCGTACAGCCGCAGGAAGCATTCGATGACCGCATTGTGGTACCCGGGATCCAGCGTGAAGGTGACGCGGTTCCAGTCGCAGCCAGACCCCATCCGCCGGATCTGGCCGTAGATGAGCTCGCCGTACTTCTCCTTCCACTGCCAGGCGAACTCCAGGAATCGCTCGCGGCCCAGGTCGAATCGGGTCTTCCCCTGCTTTGCCAGCTCCCGTTCAATGACCACGTGCGTGCCTATGCTGGCGTGGTCGGTGCCGGGCAGCCACATGGCGTTGTACCCCTGCATGCGGCGCCAGCGAGTGAGCAGGTCCTGCACGGCGTGATTGAGGGCGTGTCCCATGTGCAGCGTTCCCGTGATATTGGGGAGCGGCATCATGATCGCAAACGGCCGTCGGGCAGGATCCACAGGGGCGTGGAAGCAACCCTGCTGCAGCCACTCCTGGTAGCGCCGCGGTTCCACCACCATGGGGTCATACGGGACTGCCCGTGCTTCCTTTCCCATCTCCATCCCTCCAGGAAACAGCAACGCCGCTCGCCAAGGGCGAAGCGGCGCTCCGCGGTACCACCTTGATTGCCGGGCCTGCCGGCACTCGATCCCGCGCTATCGGGCGGGCCCCGGCAGCCCCATCGCCGTACGAGCGACGGTTAGGGCCGCGGCTCTGGAGTGACGTTCGACCGGCCCGATTCCGGAAGGCCTCGCACCCAATGGACCTTCCTCTCTCTGGGCGCTGCCGGTCTACTACTCCCCTTCTTCGCGCGAACGTGCCCTGATAATACCACCCGCCCCGCGGCCGGTCTAGCTCACCTGCGGTTCAGGCGGCCGGCGTTCCGGCTTGATCGGCACCGGCGGCATCGGCGGGACGAAGGGCTCGGGCGGTGCCGCCACCGGCGCCGGAGAGGGCATCGCCTGCCCGCGCTGCGGCAGTAGGGCCTCGTTCAGCACCGCATCCATGTGGTCCACCAGCACGAGCCTTACCTGCTTGCGCACGTTGGCCGGTATGTCTTGAAGGTCCTTCTCGTTCTCCTTGGGAAGGATGACCGTCCGTAGCCCGGCCCGGTGGGCCGCCAATACCTTCTCCTTGAGCCCGCCGATCGCCAGGATTCGGCCGCGCAGGGTGATCTCGCCCGTCATGGCCACGTCGCGCCGCACCGGCCGGCCTGAGACGGCCGACGCCAGAGCTGTTGCCATAGTGATTCCAGCCGACGGGCCGTCCTTGGGCACAGCGCCGGCAGGCACGTGGATGTGCACGTCGGTGCGCTGGTAGAACTCCTCGTCCGCGCCGTACCGCTTGGCGCGCGATCGCACGTAGGAGAGCGCCGCCTGGGCCGACTCCTTCATCACGTCGCCCAGCTGTCCGGTTAGTGAGAGCTTGCCCTCCCCGCGCATCAGCGTGGCCTCGACCGCAACGATGTCGCCGCCCATCTCTGTGTAGACAAGGCCGGTGGCCACCCCTACCTCGTCTTCCATCTCGGCCGCCCCGAACCGGAACTTGGGAGGGCCCAGGTACTTGTGCATGTTCGCGCGCGTGACACGCTCTCCGGTCGTGGTCCCACGCGCCACCCCGGTGGCAACCTTGCGGCAAATGCTGCCGAGCTCGCGCTCCAGGTTGCGCACCCCGGCCTCGCGCGTGTACTCGCGCGCCACAGTCCTCAGGGCTTCGGTGGTAAATGCTATTTGCTCGGGGGTCAACCCGTTGGCCTTGCGCTGCTTCGGAATCAAGAACTGCTCGGCGATCTTGACCTTCTCCTCCTCGACATAGCCAGGAAACCGAATGACCTCCATGCGATCCCGAAGCGCCGGAGGAATCGTCTCCAGGATGTTGGCGGTGGTGATGAACATGACCTCGCTCAGGTCGAGGGCGATCTCCATGTAGTGATCGCTGAAGGCATGGTTCTGCTCGGGGTCAAGCGCCTCGAGCAGCGCGGCGGAGGGATCGCCCCGGAAGTCCATGCCCAGCTTGTCAATCTCGTCGAGCATGAACACCGGATTGCGGCTTCCGGCGGTCTTCATGCCCTGGACGATGCGGCCCGGCAGGGCGCCGACATAGGTCCGGCGGTGACCACGGATCTCGGCCTCGTCGCGCACGCCGCCCAATGAAATCCGCACGAACTTGCGGCCCAGTGCTCGCGCGATGGACTTGCCAACCGAGGTCTTGCCGACGCCCGGCGGCCCAACGAAGCAGAGAATGGGGCCCCGCGACTCCGGCGAGAGCTTGCGCACGGCCAGGTACTCGATCACGCGGTCCTTGGCCTTCTCCAGTCCGTAGTGGTCCTCGTCCAGAATCTTGCGCGCCTCGTCAATGTCGAGGCGATCCTCGGTCCGCGCGGTCCACGGGACGGCCAAGATCCAGTCGAGGTAAGTCCGCACAACCACGGCCTCCGCGACCATGGGCGGCATCTTCTCCAGCCGGCCCAGCTCCTCAACAGCCTTTGCCTTGACATGCTCTGGCAGGCCGGCGGCCTCGATCTTCTTCCTGTACTCGGACACTTCGGTCTGCCGCTCGTCGGTCTCGCCCAGCTCCTGCTGGATTGCCTTGATCTGTTCCTTTAGAAAGTACTCGCGCTGCGACTTCTCCATCTGCTTGCGGACACGGCCCTGGATCTTGCGCTCCAGTTCGAGAACGCCGATCTCGCGGCTGAGGATGGTGCTGAGCCGCTCCAGGCGGATCTTGGGCTCGGCCTCCAGCAGCTCCTGGCGCTCTTCGAGCTTCAACGAAATGTGCTGAGCGATCAGGTCGGCCAGGCGCCCCGGTTCCTCCACCTGCGCTGCCGCGACAAGCTGGTCGGGCGCGATCGACCGGGAGAGGCGAGCATACCGCTCATGCTGGGAGACGAGCCCACGCATCAGGGCCTCCATCTCCATGCTCTTCTCGGTGCTGTCGGGCCGCTGCTCCAGCGCGACCTCGAAGTACGGGTCCTCCTGGTGAAAGGCGGTCAGCGTGGCGCGGACGACACCCTCGACGATAACCTGAAGTACCCCGTCGGGCTGCTTGCCCACCTGGAGCACGCGGCATACTGTTCCAGTGGCGTAGATGTCCTGCGGGCGCGGGTCCTCTATGTCGTCGTCGCGCTGGGCGGCCAGAACCATCAGGCGATCCCGCTCCAGGGCGATCTCAATGGCCTGGAGGGACTTCCTGCGGCCCACACCCAGCCCCTGCACCTGATGGGGGAAGACGACCGTCCCTTTCAGGGGCAGAAGAGGCAGGCGATCTGGAATGGTTGCTTGGTTCTCAGAGATAGACACACGGTCCTCCTTGAGCGTTCCCTACCTGTAGGAACGAACGGCTGCAGGAGCTTGTTCCCACGCGGCCTGCGACTACGACGCCGGCTTCTCCATCACATGCGCCTGCAGGTCGGAAGCGGTGAGCAGCAATGGGCCATGCCGTCGCAGCACCGCCTCTTCCGTGACGAGGCAGCGACGGACGTCCCCCCGAGATGGGATCTCGTACATTATGTCGAGCATGATCTCCTCGATTACGGTCCGGAGGCCCCTGGCACCGGTGTGCCGGGTCATTGTCTCGCGGGCGATGGCCCGCAACGCTTCATCGGTGAAGACCAGCTCCACGCCGTCCATCTCGAAGATACGCTGGTACTGGCGCACCAGCGAGTTCTTGGGCTCCACCAGCACCGCCACCAGGTCGGACTCATCGAGGGGCTCCAGTGGAACGATTACGGGCAGCCGCCCGATGAACTCGGGGATCAAGCCGTACCGCAGCAGATCCTGGGGCATGGTCTGCTTCAGGACCTCGGTCAGGTGTTCCTTGCTGCGGGGCTCGATGTGAGCGCCGAACCCCATGCTGGTCTGCCGGATGCGGGTCTCGATGATGCGTTCCAGGTTCTCAAAGGCACCGCCGCAGACGAAGAGGATGTTGCTGGTGTCTATCTGAATGAACTCCTGGTGAGGGTGCTTCCTGCCTCCCTGGGGCGGGACGTTTGCCGTGGTGCCCTCGAGGATCTTGAGCAGGGCCTGCTGTACGCCCTCTCCGGACACGTCGCGCGTGATCGAGGGATTCTCGCTCTTGCGCGCGATCTTGTCCACCTCATCAATGTAGACTATCCCACGCTCGGCCTTCTTGATATCGCCGTCGGCGGACTGGATCAGGCGCAGAAGGATGTTCTCCACATCCTCGCCGACGTACCCAGCCTCGGTCAGCGATGTCGCGTCGGCGATCGCGAACGGAACGTCCAGGATCTTCGCCAGGGTCTGGGCCAGCAGCGTCTTGCCGCAACCCGTGGGGCCTATCAGCAAGATGTTCGACTTCTGCAGCTCCACCTCTGAGGGACGACGGTTGCCGATGCGCTTGTAGTGGTTGTAGACTGCAACCGACAGGGCCTTCTTGGCGCGCTCCTGGCCGACGACGTACTGGTTGAGGGATTCGTAGATCTCCCGGGGCTTGGGGGTGGGGCGAAGCTGGGGCCGCCGATCTTCGCCGGTCAGCTCCTCTTCCACGATCGCGTTGCAGAGCTCGACGCACTCGTCGCAGATGTAGACCCCGGGCCCGGCCACGAGCCTGCGTACCTGCTCCTGGGGCTTCGCGCAGAACGAGCACGACATCTTGGACGGGTTCATCAGCTCTTGGCCTTGCCCCGCTCGCGCGGGAGAATGACGTCGTCAATAATGCCGTACTCCTTGGCATCCCCGGCGCTCATCCAGAAGTTCCGATCGGTGTCCCGCTCAATCCGCTCCAGCGGCTGGCCCGTGTGGCGGGACAGGATCTCGTTCATCAGCGAGCGCATCTTCAGGAACTCCTTGGCCTGGATGTCTATGTCCGAGGTCATGCCCTGCGCCCCGCCCCAGGGCTGGTGGATCATGATGCGCGAGTACGGGAGCGAAGATCGCTTGCCCTTGGCGCCGCCGGCCAGAACGAGGGCCCCGCCGCTGGCTGCCAGTCCCGCGCAGATCGTGGCGATGTCCGGCCGGACGTACTGCATCGTGTCGTATATCGCCAGCGAGGCGATCAGGTCACCACCCGGGCTGTTGACGTAGAGCATGATGTCCTTGTCGGGGTCTTCGCCCTCCAGGTAGAGGAGCTGAGCGATCACCAGGTTGGCCACGTCGTCGTCAATGCCACCGCCCAGGAAGATGATGCGCTCCTTGAGCAGACGCGAGTATATGTCGTACGCGCGCTCGCCGCGCGGGGTCTGCTCGACAACCATTGGGATCAGCGTCATGCGGGCTCCCGTCCTTCCTCCCAGCCCCTCTCGCGGTCCACCAGAGTGGAGATGGTCTTGCGGCGTCTCAACATCGCCAGCATCGTCTCGCGCCGCCCCTCGGTGGCCAGCCACTCCCTGACCCGCGCGAGGTCCTGCTGCAACTCGGCCGCCACCTTCTCTTCCTCGGCCGCTATCTCCTCCTGCGTCGGCGCCACGCCTTCGCGGCCCACGATCTCATCCAAGACGTGGCGGGCCTTCAGCCGGCGTTCAGCCCGCGGACGCAGCTCTTCACGCAGGCCGGCCAGATCCTTTCCCGCGGTCTGGAGGTGGCGGTCTAGGGAGTATCCGCGCCTCTGCAGCGACTCCTGAAGATCGGCCAGGAGATGTTCGATCTCGCGTTCCACCAGACTGGCCGGTAGCTCGATGGTCGCGCGCTCCAGCACTCCGGTCAGCACCTGCTCCTCGTGGGTTTCCCTGGCCTGCGCTGCAGCCCCCGCCGCAAGGCGCTCGCGAATCAGGTCGCGCAGTTCGTCCACGGTGGCGACGTCTCCCACGGCCCGTGCGAAGGCCTCGTCGAGGTCGGGTAGTTCGCGCCGCTTCACGTCCGTCACCGTAGCGACAAGGCGCCCACCCTCGCCAATGGCCGCGGACCGCTCCTCGCCGGCAGAGGCTCCGGACAGGGCCTCCTCGACCTCTCGAGGGAAGACGCCGGCTCCCATTTCTACCAAGACCTCACGGCCGGCGTGGAACCGATCGGTTCCCTCGACGACCATGGGCCGGATCAGCACAAAGTCGCCTGCGGCGGCCTGCACTCCAGGAGCGGATACAAGACGCCCTCGGCGCCGGCGTAGATCCTCGATGGCGGCGTCAACCTCTGTCTCGGCCAGGTCTTTGGGTTCAAAGGGAACCCGTACCTCGTCGTAGGCACCGAGGTCCACCTCCGGGTAGATGTCCACGGTGGCGGTGAACCGCAGAGAACTCCCCTCGTCCAGGCTGGGGGCCTCGATCTCCGGTCTGCCGACCGGCACTACCCCAGTTTCTTCCAACGCCTTGGGGTAGGCAGAGGCCACAATGAACCCCATCGCCTCATCGTAGAGCTCGTCGCGGCCTATGTATCGTTCCAGCATCGCACGCGGCGTCTTGCCCTTGCGAAACCCGGGCACCTTCACTCGTTGCGACAACCGGGCCGTCGCGGCGCGCACCGCCCCGTCCACCTCTTCGGCCGGGACCTCCACCTCAAGCACGGCGCGGCTGGGCGGCTCCCGCCTCCACTCTACCTTCATCACAAACCTCCTGGCCTGTGCGCGGAATTCGATTGGTGCGGGCGGAGGGACTCGAACCCCCACCGGCTCACGCCGACCAGATCCTAAGTCTGGCGCCTATACCAGTTCGGCTACGCCCGCGGAGGGTTCGGATCATCTTCGACCGTGGGGGGCCGTCGGGGAGTCGAACCCCGAACCTGCTGATTAAGAGTCAGCTGCTCTGCCAGTTGAGCTAACGGCCCACGACCGTACCTGATACATTATATCTGAGTGGCCTGCGCTGTCCAGGCCACCCGACCACCACAACCGCGGGCCGGCCTACGGGCAGTGCAGCCGGGTCAGTTGCGGGTGGCGCTCCGTGATCAGCTTGCGGTAGACATCGTTGACCTCGCCGTAGCGGCGCTGCGCCATGTCGTCATCGTAGATTGTCTTGATCGGGCGATCGAAGAACGACCGGATGCCGCTGAACAGCGCTGCCTGTTCTGCGGCGGATCCGGGGGGACCCTCCATTCGGAATCTGGGCAGGATAGGGAACAAACCGTGGCTCACCAGCCCGCGCTGCCCCTCGTCAGACAGCAGATATGATAGAAATGCCCGCGCGGCGCGCGGAGAGCGTGCGCCGGCGATCACGGCCGTGGGCGCCGGCGAGATCCAGGCGTAAGGTGGGCTCGTAAACCGCAGCTCGTACCCTGCCAGCACCTCCTGAAACGCCATGTAGCTGAGCACGCCGAAGCCCACCCCGAACTCGCCGCGGGCCACGAAGGTGGGCACGTCCCGGCTGCGCGTAACGAAGAGGCCGGTGTTGGCCCCGACCCGCTGGGCCCATTCCCAGCCCTTCTGCCATCCGCGAAGCTGGAGGATCACCTCGATCGAGGCATGGTGCGAGCCCGAGCGGTCAGGCGTTGTCTGAACGATCTGCCCCTTCAGGCGGCAGTCGAGCAGGTCGTCCCACCCTACCGGCGGATCGGCTCCTATGCGGCGCACGACCCTTGGGTGGTGAACGATGCCGGCCGCGGTCAGCGCCGTCCCAACCCAGACGCCGCGGTCGTCCCGGAGCGGGATCGCGCGGGGTTCGCCGATCCTGGCCGGGATCTCCCGCAGCACGGCATCCGGCACCTCGTGCGGAACCAACAGCCGGCGCTCGGCCAGATCATCGAGCAGCTCGGCCTCACCCGCCCAGAGCAGATCGGCTTCGGGCCGGCCCCTCCACTCGATGATGCGCGCGTAGGCCACCGGGGATCCCTGCGAAACGATGATGGGCCGCAGAGGACTCCCGAACCTGCGCCGCGTGAACTCGGCAAACCGCTCCGCGGTGGCGTCGGCCACCTCGCGGGGAATGGGCGTGAGAATGACCAGACGGTCCTCTATCAGAGCCTGAGACGCCACCGGCCCCGCGGCCAGACCGAGCAGCATGGCGGCGGCCAAGATCCGAAAACCGAACCCTCGCGTCATCGTTTCCGCTCCCTGGTGGCGCAAAGCGAAGGACGCCCGAAACTACCGGGCGTCCCTGGTGCCTGTCGAACGCGCCAGACTCCCGCAGCCTCCACCTCATACGGACTGTACCGTCGACCCCGGAATTCCACCGGGCCACGCCCTTACGGGCTCACGGGCTGTCACCGCCGATCGGGAATCGGCGCCGCAAGCGGCGCCTCACCCTGCCCCAGAAGGCTGCGAGCCTTCGGTGCTACACGACCAGCATACGACCTGCCGGGGCGCCTGGCAACCACCTGGCAGCGGCGCTCGCCCTACTTCTCGGACTCCACCAGGCCCTTCACAAACCAGCGTTGCATGATGACGACCACCGCGACCGGCGGCAGCATCGCCATCACCGCCGTCGCCATGATTAGGTTCCAGTCGTTCTGCGCGTCCCCCACGCCTATCATCTTGGTAATGCCGATCACAATGGTGTTCATCTCCTTGCTGGTCGTGATCAGCAGCGGCCAGAGGTACTGGTTCCAACCGTAGATGAACAGGATGACGAAGAGTGCGGCGATGGTATTGGTGGACAACGGCATCAGGATGCTCCAGAAGAACCGCATAGGGCCCGCGCCATCCATCTTCGCCGCGTCCACCAGCTCGTCGGGAACGGTCAGGAAGAACTGCCGGAAAATGAGCGTGGCGGTTGCGGACGCGACAAGGGGTACGATCAACCCCTGGTACGTGTTGAGCATGCCGAGGTTGGAGATCACGGCGTAGGTGGGGATGATGCGCACCTCGACCGGCAGCATCAGCGTTATGAAGATCATCCAGAAGAAGAACATTCGGAGCGGAAAGGCGAAGAACGCGACGGCGAACGCCGAGATGATCGAGATGGTGATCTTGCCGGTCGCAATCACAAGCCCCATGATCAGGCTGTTCAGCAGCATGCGCCGGACCGGCGCCGCGCCTTTGACCCGTGTCCCCTCGCCCGAAGTCCACGCCTGGCTGTAGTTCTCGATGGCGTGCGGGCCGGGCCGGAGCGGCATCTCGCCCCGCGCGATGGTCCCCACGTCGTACGTCGAGCCCAAGAGCGCGACGAAGACCGGGAACACGAAGATCGAAACCCCCAGGATCAAGATCAGGTGGGCCTGCCAGCTACCACCGAGGCGCGACGCCCGAGCCATCAGTAGTGTACCCTCCGTTCGATGTATCGGAACTGCATGGCGGTCAGGGTGATAACAACCAGCAGAAGGATCACCGACTGCGCCGAGGAGCCGCCGAGATCGAGGTTGACGACGCCGTCCACGTAGACCTTGTAGATCAAGGTCTCGGTGGCCTTGGCGGGTCCGCCACGCGTGAGCGAGTGGATCACGCCGAATGTGTCAAAGAAGGCGAATATCACGTTGACGACGATTAGGAAGAACGTCGTCGGGGAAAGCAGCGGGAAGATCACCTTCCAGAACCGCTGCCGGGGCGTAGCCCCGTCCACCGAGGCGGCCTCGAGCACAGACCGAGGGATTGACTGCAGTCCCGCAAGGAAGAAGATGAAGTTGTAGCTGACCTGCTTCCATGCGGCCGCCAGGATGACCAGCAACAGCGCCTGGGTGCCGTTGAGCGAGTAGTCCCAGTGAATGCCGACCTGGTTGAGCGCCCGCCCCAGGATGCCGATCGTCGGGTGGAAGATGAACAGCCACAGCGACGCGGCTACGGCGGGGGCCACCGCGTAAGGCCAGATCAGGAGGGTTTTGTAGACGCCGGCGCCGCGGATGGGCTTGTCGGCGGTCACTGCCAGGAGCAGCCCTGAGCCCATCGCCAGCAAGATCACCGCCCCCGAGAACAAGATAGTGTTCCCCACGGCCTGCAGGTAGGCATCGTCGCTGAGAACGTGCGCGAAGTTCTCGAACCACACGAACGCCGTGCGCGTGCCAAACGGGTTCTGCCGCAGCAGCGACTGGGCGACGGCCTGACCGGCGGGCCAGAAGAAGAACACGATGGTAATCGCCAGCTGAGGCGCCAGGAGGACGTAGGGCAGGACCTTGTTGTTGAAGATCGAGCGCTTGGTCATAGTATGCTCGCAAGCTCAGACCCGGACCCACCGCGCGACACGGGGAGCCCGGGTCTGAGTCTATGGTCTGGTTGTGTCCCTCTCCTACGGGGCGTTCGCCCGCTCGAAACGCCGCAGGACCTCGTTGCCGCGGCGGGTCGCGGCGTCCATCGCCTGCTTCGCCGTCTGCGTCCCCTGAAACGCCTTCTCCCACTCCTCGTAGAAGATCACGCGGATCTCGGGCATGTTCCCCAACCGCAGCCCCATGGTGTTCCGGGTAGGCCGCGACCGGGTCAGCTGCTTGAACGGGATGTCAGCGCCCGGGTTCGCCTGCCAGTATCCCAGTGCCTGGACGAGCGTCATGCCCGGGAAGGTGATCGGCACGAACCCGGTCTCCATGTGCCACTTGGCCACGATCTCGGGCTGGCTGATGAACTTGAAGAACTCAGCAACGGCCTTGTACTCGTCGGCGGTCCGCCGCGGGCTGGTCATGACCCAGAATGATGCGCCGCCGATGATCGAGTTCTTAGGCGCACCCTTCACGTCGTCGTGGTAGGGGAGGTAGGTCACGCCCCAGGAGAACCTGGCCTCGCGGATCACCCGGGCGCGCATGCCGGACGAGGCGTGTATGATGGCGCACTCGCCTGAGGGGAACAGCGCGTCGCCTGCGGAGTCGCGGCCGCCGTACTTGAACGTGCCCTCGCGGTGCATGTCCATCAGGGTCTGGAGGTGCCGGACATGGAGCGGGCTATTGGTCTGCATCTCGGTGTCCATGCCCTCGAACCCGTTCATCTTCGTCGCCAGCGGCACATCGTGGATGGCGCTGAAGTTCTCGAGGTTCGTCCACGTCGGCCACGCCATGGTGAACCCGCAGGGAGCGGCGTTGGTCTGCCTGATGCGTGTCGCGGCGGCCCGCAGCTCGGCCCAGGTCTGCGGCGGCTTCTCCGGATCCAGGCCCGCCCGCCGGAAGGCGTCCTTGTTGTAGAACGTGATCGGGGTCGAGCTGTTGAACGGCATCGAGATCATTTTGCCGTCCGGCGAGCTGTAGTAGCCCCGCACCGCCGGCAGGTAGATGCTCGGGTCGAAGGAAACACCGGCCTCCTTGAACAGCTGGTAGACCGGCTTGACGGCCCCCTGGGCACCCATCATCGTGGCCGTCCCTACCTCGAACATCTGAACGATGTGGGGCGCGTTCCCTGCGCGGAATGCAGCGATCGCCGCCTGCATCGTCTCGGGGTACGCCCCCTTGAAGGCAGGGTTTACCCGGTACTTCGTCTGCGAGTTGTTGAAGTCAGAGGCGATTCCCTCGAGGATGTCCCCCAGCGGCCGCGTGAGGCCGTACCAGAAATCCACGGTGACACGAGCTCCGGGCACCTGCGCGACCAGCGTCGGGGAGAAACCCGCCCCGGCCGGGACCGATCGGGCAAACGTCGCGCCGCTGACAAGCGCGAGGACGACAACTATACCCGTCAACACTCTGATCATTACCCATCGCCTCCTGGGAAAGTTATGGATGCTATGTTCGCCCGGCGACCGCATCTTACCTTCATGCTCAGGTGCGCTGTTTGGGCGTTTGGTGCCGCTTCAGGATCTCGATCGTCTCGGAAATGGGCAGGGCCGGCATCACATGCCCGTGGCGGCCCGTCGTGGTCTCGGCCGCGAACAGCGCGTCCAGGATCGCCTCCTCGGATGCCTCCACCGCCGCACGGAAGAGCAGGTTCAGGACTTCGCGCCCCTGGGGCTCCTGGCGCGCGTTGGTCGAGAACGCCACAGCCAGATCGCCGCTGGTGTGGCCGCTGATGGCGCCGGTGCGGGCCATCCCCAGGAAGCACCGCCAGGCGATCCGGCGCAGGTCCAGCGCCGAGAGCGGCGCGTCGGTGGCAACAACAAAGACACACGAACCGCGCTCGGACGGCTGGGCCACTGCGGTCATCTCGCGTCCCACCGCCACGCCATCCACAATAAGGTCTCCAGGAAAACCGAAGTTGGGCACAACCAGCACACCCAGGCGAAAGCCGGGCTCGGCAAGCACGCGCGACGCCCCCCCGATCCCGGATTTGAACCCCAGGCACCGCATCCCGACACCGGCGCCTACGCAGCCCACCTCCACCGGCCCCTCCCTGGCCGCTGCAACCGCAGCCAGCACATGGTCTTCGCCGACGGCGCGCGCGGGGGCATCGCTCAGGTACCCATCGAAGCACTCGAGGACCACCGGGTTGACCGTTTCCTTCACCCCGATCTCGGGATCCTGGCCCATCATGTAGGTGATCAGGGCGTCGGCGACTCGGGGCACGTTCAAGGTGCTCGTGAGCAGAATCGGGGACTCGACCGAACCCAGCTCCTCGATCTGCATGAGGCCGGCCGACTTGCCGTAGCCGTTTAGCACGGCGGCTGCTGCGGTTACCTTCTGGCGGTGAAGGTTCCCCCCGTGGGGCACCACCGCGGTGACACCGGTCCGAAGGTCGCCCTCCCGCAGCGAGACATGCCCTACCCGTACCCCGGGAACGTCGGTGATAGCGGATAGGGGGCCCGCGGGTAGGGTGCCTATCGTCAGGAAGTCACGTACGCGCGGCATGAGGCCAGCCCTGCAGCACACGGACGTAGTTGCCCCTCTCGAACGCCTGGGGATCGGGGCAGCGGGTCAGACTCATGCTCCCTCGCATCTGATGGAGCGACTCGTACTCGTGTGCCTCCATCCAGGACTCGATCTCCGCCAGGACGGTCCGCAGATACTGCGGACCGCGCACCAGGAGGGCCGAGACCATCTGCACCGCGTCGGCGCCCACCATGATGGCCTTGATTGCATCCGTGGCGGAATGAACCCCGCCGGTGACGGCCAGCGAAGCTGGCGTACGGCCGAACAGAACCGCCAGCCACCGCAGACGCAGCAGCAACTCCGCGCTGGTTGACAGCTCGAGCCGCGGAACGGCTTCCAGCTCCTCAATGTCAATATCCGGCTGATAGAAGCGGTTGAACAGGACCAATCCGTCGGCGCCGGCCTCGGCGAGTTCGGCGGCCAGGTTTGCCACCGACGAGTAGAACGGGGAGAGCTTCACAGCCACCGGTATGGTAACGGCCTGCCTTACCGAACGCAGGACATCCAGGGTGCGCCTCTCGACCGCTCCACCGGTCTCCTGCGGGTCCGTGGCCAGAAAGTAGACGTTCAGTTCGAGGGCATCCGCGCCTGCCTGCTGGATCCGCCGCGCGTAATCCACCCACCCCCCCACGGTGGCCCCGTTGAGGGAAGCGATGACGGGAATGCCCACTGCCGCCTTGATGCGCGAGACCTGTTCCAGGTACTGCTCCGGACCAATGGCGAACTCGCCGGGCCGGGGGAAATAAGAGAGCGCCTCGGCAAAGGACTCGGTGTGCGCCTCGACGTGCCGGAGGGCGGCGAGCTGTTCCTGGCTGATCTGTTCCTCGAACAGCGAGTGCATCACGATGGCGGCCGCGCCCGCGTCCTCCAGATGCCTGACGGTGTCCAGATCCTGCGCCATAGGCGAGGCACCCGACATCAACGGGTGTGGGAGATTCAATCCAAGGTAGGTCGTGGAGAGATCCAAACTACCCCCTCCCCTCACTTGGCCAGGAGTTCATAGAGTTTGTAGCGCGTTTGCACGTCGCGGCGGGCTGATTCCAGAAGGTCGCGGGCGCGCGCAGGATCGATACCCTCAACCATGCGGAACCGCGTCTCGTTGTAGAGGAACTTCGCCAGATCACCCTTGGGCGGCCCTGAGTCCAGCTGCATCGGGCTCTTGCCCTCCTCCAGGCGCCGCGGGTCATACCTGATCAGCGGCCAGTAGCCGGTTTCCACGGCCAGCTTCTGCTGCTCCATTCCCATGGCCAGGTCGTAACCGTGGGCGATGCACGGACTGTAGGCGATGATCAGCGAGGTCCCAGGGTAGGATTCCGCTTCAAGGAAGGCGTTCACGGTGTGCGTGTCCTTGGCGCCGAAGGCCACCCGGGCCACGTAGACGCTGCCGTAGGTCATCGCCATCATGGCCAGGTCTTTCTTGGCGATGGGCTTGCCCGCCGAAGCGAACTTGGCGACGGCCCCGCGCGGCGTGGACTTGGACTGCTGGCCGCCGGTGTTGGAGTATACCTCGGTGTCCAACACGAGGATGTTCACCTTGCGGCCCATGGACATGACATGGTCCAGGCCTCCGTATCCGATGTCGTAAGCCCAGCCGTCTCCGCCCACCACCCAGACGCTCTTCCGCACAAGGTAGTCGGCGATTAGTTCCAGGCGGCGCGCCTCGGGCGTGTTCATGCCTGCCAGCCTCTTGCGGAGCAGTGCCACCCGCTCGCGCTGGGCGGCGATTTCAGCCTCGCTCGACTGGTCGGCCTTCAAGATGGCGTCGGCCAGGTCTGGGCCGACCTGCTGTGCAAGTGTCCGCACGAGATCTTCGGCCTGCTTGGAGAGCGAGTCCAGGGCCAGGCGGAACCCGAAGCCGAACTCGGCGTTGTCCTCGAACAGCGAGTTGGACCAGGTGGGACCGCGGCCGTCACTGTTCGTGGTGTAGGGCGTCGTCGGCAGATTCCCACCGTAGATGGACGAGCACCCGGTGGCATTGGCGATCAGCAGGCGGTCCCCGAAGAGCTGGGTGAGCAGCTTGACGTACGGTGTCTCCCCGCAACCCGCACAGGCTCCCGAGTACTCGAAGAGCGGCGTTAGGAACTGCGATCCCTTCACGTCCAACTTGATTCGGGTACGGTCCGGTTCCGGCAGTGACAGGAAGAACGCCCAGTTCTCTCGCTCGGGCTCCCGCAGCGGGATCTGGGGCGCCATGTTGACAGCCTTGTGCTTGGGGTTGGTCTTGTCCTTGACCGGGCAGACCATCACGCACAGGCTGCAGCCGGTACAGTCCTCAGGGGCAACCTGCAGCGTGTACTCTAAGCCTTTGACCTCCTGGCTGCGGAAGGCCGTGGACTTGAAGGTAGGCGGCGCGCCCTTGAAGAGCTCCGGGTCGTAGTACTTGGCCCGGATGGTTGCGTGCGGGCAAACGAGAACGCACTTGTTGCACTGGATACAGATCTCGGCGTCCCACACCGGAATCTCCAGGGCAATGTTGCGCTTCTCCCACTGAGTTGTCCCCACCGGCCAGGTGCCGTCAACGGGAAAGGCGCTCACAGGGAGCAGGTCGCCGTTGTTGGCCGCCATCACCCCGATCACGCGCTGCACGAACTCCGGAGCATCGCGAGAGATGGTTGGGGGGAGTGACTTCGTGGCAGTAACCCTCTCCGGCACCTTCACCTGGTGTAGGTTGACAAGCGTCTCGTCCACCGCCTGCCAGTTCCGGCGGACAACGTCATCGCCCTTCTTGCCGTAGGTCTTTTCGATGGACTCCTTGATCTTCTCGATCGCCTCGTCTCGCGGCAGCACGCCGGAGATCGCAAAAAAGCAGGTCTGCATGATCGCGTTGATACGCCCGCCCATACCTGTCTTGCGCGCGACCTCCACAGCGTCAATGGTGTAGAAGGCCAGACGCTTCTCTATGATCTGCTGCTGCACCTCACGGGCCAGGTGGTCCCAGACCTCCTCGGGTCCGTAGGGTGCATTGAGGAGGAAGACCGCGCCAGGGGTGGCATATCCGAGCACGTCGTACTTCTCCATCAGGACAAACTGGTGGCACGCCACGAAGTTCGCCCGCTTGACGAGGTACGCGGACTGGATCGGCCGGGGGCCGAACCGCAAGTGCGAAATGGTAATTGCGCCCGACTTCTTGGAATCGTAGACGAAGTACCCCTGTGCGAAGTTGGGCGTCTCCTCCCCGATGATCTTGATCGAGTTCTTGTTGGCGCCCACGGTGCCGTCGGCGCCCAGCCCGAAGAAGATCGCCCTGGAGACGTCGTCCGGCTCGGTGTCCAGGTCGCGATCGAATGGCAGCGACAGACCCGTTACGTCATCGGTGATTCCAACCGTGAAGCTGGGCTTGGGCCTAGCTGCGGCCAGCTCGGAAAACACCGCGCAGACCATGGCCGGGGTGAACTCCTTGGAAGCCAGGCCGTACCGCCCGCCGATTACGGTCGGCGGCACGGTGAAGCGGGCAAAACCCTCTTCCTGTGCCTTCCGGAGGGCGGCAACCACGTCCATGAACAGCGGTTCGCCCGGCGCTCCGGGCTCCTTGGTCCGGTCCATCACAGCGATCGCCTTAACCGAGGATGGCAGTGCCGCGACGAAGGCCCTGGAGGAAAACGGCCTGTACAGGCGGGCCTTGAGCACGCCGACCTTCTCTCCGCGGGCCCGCAGCCATTCCACGGTCTCGTGGACGGTCTCAGCCCCAGAGCCCATCAGCACGACAACCCGCTCGGCTTCCGGATCGCCAACATAGTCGAAGAGGTGGTACCGGCGGCCGGTGAATTCCCCGAACCGGTCCATGGTCTGTTGCACCACCTCAGGGCAGGCCGTGTAGAACCGGTTGGCAGCTTCCCGAGCCTGGAAGTACGCGTCGGGGTTCTGCGCCGTTCCACGCAGCACCGGACGGTCCGGCGTCATGGCTCGGCGGCGGTGTGCCTCGATCAGGTCGGCGGGGAGCATCGCGCGTAGGTCGTCATCGCTGAGCTGCTCGATCTTGGCCACCTCGTGCGAGGTGCGGAACCCGTCGAAGAAGTGCAGAAAGGGAATGCGCGCCCTCAGCGTGGCCGCTTGAGCGACCAGGGCCATATCGTGGGCCTCCTGCACCGAGTTGGAAGCCAGCAGGGCGAAACCCGTCTGCCGGCACGCCATCACGTCGGAGTGGTCGCCGAAGATCGAAAGCCCGTGCGTGGCCAGCGTTCGAGCGGAAACGTGCATCGCGAACGAGGTGAGTTCGCCGGCAATCTTGTACATATTGGGAATAATCAGCAGCAGTCCTTGGGAAGCGGTGAATGTCGTCGTCAGGGCGCCTGCCTGCAGGGAGCCGTGCACGGCGCCGGCGGCGCCTCCCTCGGACTGCATCTCGACCACCAGTGGCACTGTGCCCCAGATGTTCGCCTTGCCCTGAGCCGACCACTCATCCGCAAACTCCCCCATCCCCGAAGACGGTGTGATGGGGTAGATGGCGACAACCTCGTTGGTGCGAAACGCGACCGACGCGGTCGCCTCGTTTCCCTCCAGGGCAACCATCTGTCGCTGTGTGCTCTCCGACATGCAACGACCTCCTCGCGTGCAGGGCAATCTGAATGCGCGCTGTTTTCGCAGGTGATAGAGAGACAGCCTTAGGGTATCTACCCGGCAGTGGCCGTCTCAACCCCTAGGCTAGTCAGAACAGGCAGGTATCGGTATCCACCCAACACCCGATATGGCATAGGACGTGTGGCGTAGACGACACGACTTACTGGAGCGCCCGGAGGGAATCGAACCCCCGACCTGCTGGTCCGAAGCCAGCCGCTCTGTCCCCTGAGCTACGGGCGCGCGCTCCGGTGCGAGTATAACACAGGACCGGCCGCGGGCAGAGCCCCGGTGGCGCCGGCTAGGGCTGCCGCGCCAGCGCCGTCTCGACGGCCCGGAACCACTCCTGGGGGTCGGTCACTGCGCCGGGGAACTTGCGCACGATGCGACCAAAGCGGTCAACGAAGAAGGTCTCCGGTACGCCGGTGAGGCCGTAGGCCCGGTAGACGGCGTTGTCCTTGTCGCGGACCGTGGGATAGGTAGTCCCGGTCTCGCGCAGGAACCGCAACGCCGCCGGCGTGAGGTCCTGCACGTTTACGCCGAGGACCATTACCCCTCGCTCCCTGTAGCGCTGCCACGTGGCCTCTAGGGCGGGTGCCTCGTCGCGGCACGGGATGCACCAGGACGACCAGAAGTTCAACACAACCACCCGGCCGCGAAGCGCCCCCAGGTCCAGGCTTCCCTCCGCATCCAGGCGCGGGAGCACCAGCAGGGGTGCCACCGGGGTCTCTCCCCGTGCCAGCGCGACGGTGAGCGAGGCCGGTCGGTTGGTGCGGATGGTCACGAAGACCAGCAGCCCGAGGAAGACCACGAGGCTGCCCAGCAGGACCGCCTGGTGCCGCCGGCTGCCCATCGGTCCCATCCCTACCTAGACTACAGGATACCCGGCGGCCTGCAGGGCCTCGCGGATGCGCGCCTCATCCAGCGCCGTCGGATTGAACTCAACCAGGACCTTCTTTGTCGCAGCACTGGCCTCGACCTTCGCCACACCGGGCAACTGTGCAAGCGCCTTGGTTACGGTGCGCACGCAGCCATCACAGTGGATCTTGGGAACGTCGAAAGTCTTCGTGATCATCAGAGCCTCACTCCCTCCGTAGAGATGGTACCCGCGGGCCGGTATCCCCGTAGCCGCAGGCTGTTGCTCACAACGGTTACCGAACTGGCCGCCATCGCCAGCGCGGCCAGGACCGGGCTCAGCAGCATGCCGGTAAAAGGATACAGCACGCCGGCGGCCACAGGAATCAGGGCGACGTTGTAGGCGAACGCCCAAAACAGGTTCTGCCGGATCGTACGCATCGTGCGACGGCTGAGGGCAATCGCCGACAGCACCCCCCGCAGATCATCACCGATCAGCACTATGCCAGCGGACTCGATGGCCACGTCGGTTCCTGCGCCGATGGCGATGCCCAGGTCCGCACGCGCCAGGGCGGGCGCGTCGTTGATCCCGTCTCCCACCATGGCGACCACGTGCCCTTCGCGCTGCAGCGCCTCGACGTGCGTGGCCTTCTCGTCGGGCTTGACCTCGGCCAGAACGCGGTCCACTCCCACCTGCTGCGCGATCGCCTCGGCGGTCCGCCGGTTGTCACCGGTGAGCATCACAACTTGAAGGCCCATCCGGTGGAGCGCGGCCACGACCTCCCGGCTGTACGGCTTTAGAGTGTCGGCCACGCCCATCACCCCGGCAGCCCGGCCGTCTACCGCCACCAGCATCGGCGTCTTGCCATCGGCGGCCAGGCCGTCGGCGCGCGCGGCCAGGGCGTCCGCCGCGATCCCGTGGCGAGCCATCAGGGCGGCGTTGCCGACCAGGATCTGCCGCCCCTCGACCGTGGCCTCGATGCCCTGACCAGGCACGGCCTCGAACGCGGCGGCGTCGCCAAGGGCGATTCCGCTGCTCCGCGCGCGCGCGACGATTGCCTCGCCTACCGGATGCTCGCTCCCGCGCTCGGCCCCACCCACCAGATGCAGCAGCGTTGTCTCGTCGAACCCTTCGGTCGGTAGGACGTCGGTTACTGCGGGTGTCCCGCGGGTGAGCGTGCCGGTCTTGTCGAGAACCACCGCGGTGATGCGGTGGGCGATCTCCAGCGCCTCGCCGCCGCGGATCAGTATCCCGGCCTCGGCGCCCCGCCCGGTCCCAACCATGATCGCCGTGGGTGTAGCCAGTCCCAGCGCGCAGGGGCACGCGATTATCAGCACCGCCACGAAGGTGAGCAGGGCATAGGTCAGCGACGGCTGCGGTCCGAACGCCAGCCATACCCCCCCGGTGACCAGCGCGATCACGATCACCACCGGCACGAAGTAGGCGGCCACCCTGTCGGCCAGGCGCTGAATCGGCGCCTTGGTACCCTGGGCTTCCTCGACCAGCCGAATGATCTGCGCCAGCGCGGTGTCGCGTCCCACCTTCGTGGCGCGGAACCGGAAGGTCCCGGTCTTGTTGAGCGTCGCGCCTATCACCTCGGCGGCGGCGGCCTTCTCCACGGGCATGGACTCCCCGGTGATCATTGACTCGTCCACCGTTGAGAACCCAACGAGCACGGTGCCGTCCACCGGGATCTTCTCGCCTGGGCGCACGACCACGACGTCGCCCACGACCACGTCCTCGACGGGTACGTCAGCCTCGGAGCCGTCCCGGATCACGCGGGCGGTCTTGGCCTGCAGCCTCATCAGGCGACGGATCGCCTCGCTGGTACGGCCCTTGGCCAGCGCCTCCAGGTACCGCCCGAGCAGGATGAAGACGATGATTATTGAGGCGGTTTCGTAGTAGACGGTGGGCTCGAGCCCGCCGCCCGTGAACCACTGCGGGAAGAAGGTCGCGGCGGCGCTGTAGAGATACGCCGCCGAAGTGCCCACCGCGATAAGGGTGTTCATGTCGGCGGTCCCGTGCCGTGTCGCCGCCCACATCCCGCGGTAGAACCGCCAACCGGCCCAGAACTGCACCGGGGTCGCCAGCGCGAACTGCACCATCCAGTTGTGCAGCAAGGCCGGTGCCCAGACGTGGACTCCCATATGCGGGAGGCTGCCCCAGAGAATCGGAAGGCTCAGCAACGCCGCGCCGACCAGGCGGATGCGCAACGCGCGTTGTTCGCGCTCGCGGCGCTCGGCCTCGCGGTCAACTGCGCCCTCCTCGGCGGCCAGCGGCTCGTAGCCCGCGTCACGCACGGCGCGCCTGAGCGCCTCCGGCGTGGCGACGCCGGGAATGAACGCGACCGTCGCCTGTTCCCGCGCCAGGTTCACCGAAGCATCCAGGACGCCCTCGACCGACCGGAGAGCAGTCTCAACCGTGTTGACGCACGAGGCGCAGGACATCCCCGCAATGGGGATGACCAATCGCTCACTCCGGACTTCGTAGCCGGCGCCGCGCACCGCGGCGACCAGGTCGGTCAGGGTGGCCTGCGCGGCGTCAAAGGCGACCGAGGCGCGCTCCGAGGCGAAGTTGACCTGCGCCGCGCTCACGCCGGCCGTCTTCAGAAGGCCCTCCTCCACCCTGGCTACGCACGAGGCGCACGACATCCCCTCGACCGGCAGTTCGACCCGCTTCGGCACGGTGCGATCGTTAGCCATGGCGCAACCCCGCTCCCAGGCTAGAGCCTGCTCGACATCTTGAAGACCTCGAGCAACTCCGTGATGGTGCGCTCACGCTCCCGCGTATCGCTGGAGCGTATTGCGGTCGTTGCGCAGTGCTCCAGGTGGTCCTCAAGCAGCATGGCGTTCACCCTGTCCAGGGCCCGCTGCACAGCCTGGACCTGCCGTATCACGTCGATGCAGTAGGCATCGTCCTCCACCATGCGCTCGACCCCGCGGACGTGCCCCGCAACGCTGCGAAGCCGCACTAGAACTTTACGCCGCTTCTCGACCGATCCGTGCTTTGCCACCGGAGTGACCGCCTTCACGGGCGTGCTCCTCTCTGTTCCTCTGCCCCCCGCCGGACCCCCCCCAGGGGGGAGGGGTACCATCGTCAGCGTACGCTGCCCGCCGGCGGGTGTCAACCTCGTTCCCCCCGACGCACGGCGGTGATCCCAGGGCCATTTGCCGAGGCATGAGGGTGACAAGAGCCCTCCCCTGGGAGAGAATAGCAGAAGATCCTCCGATCATGCGCAGGGAGCGTGAACCATCATGAGCCAGAACGTCCCCATCACCGTGGCGCACGGCGACGGAATCGGCCCGGAGATCATGGCCGCCACCCTCCTGATCCTCGGTGAGGCGGGCGCTCGGGTCGAGATCGAGACCATCGAGATCGGGGAGAAGGTCTTTCTCCGCGGTCATGGCAGCGGCATCGAGCCCGGAGCGTGGGAGTCGCTTCGCCGCACGAAGGTGTTCCTCAAGGCCCCCATCACAACGCCCCAGGGCGGCGGTTACAAGAGCCTCAACGTGACCACGCGCAAGATGCTGGGGCTGTACGCCAACGTGCGGCCGTGCGCGTCCTACCACCCCTTTGTGGACACCAAGCATCCCGGGATGGACCTCGTGATCGTACGCGAGAACGAGGAGGACCTCTACGCCGGGATCGAGTATCGCCAGACAGACGATGTCTATCAGAGCCTGAAGATCATCTCCCGGCCGGGGACCGAGAAGATAGTCCGATACGCTTTTGAGTACGCGACGCGACACAACCGAAGGAAGGTCACCTGCTTCACGAAAGACAACATCCTCAAGATGACCGACGGGCTGTTCCACAAGGTCTTCGACGAGATCGGCGCGCAGTATCCCGCAATCGAGAAGGAGCACTGGATCGTTGACATCGGTGCGGCCAAACTGGCCGACACGCCCGAGGCATTCGACGTGATCGTGCTGCCCAACATGTACGGCGACATCCTCTCGGACGTGGCCGCGCAGATCGCCGGATCGGTCGGACTGGCGGGCTCGGCCAACATAGGCGACCAGTGCGCAATGTTCGAGGCCATCCATGGTTCGGCGCCGCGCCGCGCAGGTCAGAACGTGGCTAATCCCTCGGGTCTGTTGCTCGGAGCGGTGATGATGCTCGTCCATATAGGTCAGCCGGACGTGGCGGAGCGCGTGCACAACGCATGGCTCCGTGCAATCGAGGACGGGGTGCACACCTCCGACATCTACGTAGCGGGCGTAAGCCGTGACAAGGTCAGCACGACTGAGTTCGCCCGGGCGGTTGCCGATCGGCTGGGCCTAGTGCCCGAGCGGCTCAAGGCGGTCAGCTACCGGGCGGCGCCAAGGGAAACGATCGCATCCGTCGCCGCCTCACGGCATCGCGCGAAGAAGGCGCTCGTGGGCGTGGACGTCTTCGTCCACTGGCGGGGGGGCTCGCCCGACCAACTGGGCGAGCAGGTGGAATCCCTCAGCGGAGGTGACCTCAGGCTGAGCATGATAAGCAACCGCGGTGTCCTGGTGTATCCTGGGGGGTTCCCCGAGACCTTCTGCGTGGACCAGTGGCGCTGTCGCTTCCTGCCGCGCACCGAAGGCGGGACCATCACGCACGGTCAGATCATCGCCTTGCTGCAGCGGATCGGCAACGCCGGACTGGATTCCATCAAGACCGAGAACCTCTACACCTTCGACGGGGAGCTGGGTTACTCGCTCGATCAGGGCGAGTAAGGCACGGCGACGATCAGGATGTCTCCGCTCATCGTGGACAGATCCAGCGTGGCGTCGCTGGATCCGTGTACGCCTTGAAGCGATCTTTGCCCGCGCTGTACCTCGTCCAGCCCCTCGCCTGTCCGAATCTCGCCCGAGGCTACCCGTGCGTTGACCCGGCACCCTGCGCGTGGGCCCAATCGTGTGGTGAGATCGCCACTTACGGTCGCAAGCCTGGAGATGCTCCCGGCGACAAACTGACCCACCTCTGCCTCCACATCGCCGCTGACCGTTGAGAGGTCCAGCGCGACAGCAGCCGTGGGGCGCCGCAGTACCAGGTCGCCGCTCTTGGAATGAGCGGAGATCTGCCCACCTGCGGCCTCTATCACGATGTCCCCCCGCAGCGTACGCAGTTCCAGGATGCCTCTCGCGCCGGCTACGGCGATGTCCCCGCTCATCAGGTGAGCGGTCAGGTGGCCTTCGATCTCGCTGGCCTGCAGGTCTCCCTTTGTCTGCGTGACCGCCACAGAGATTCCCGGGGGCACGGCGAGGTCGAAATCCACGCGCACCCGCCGCGGCGTTCCTGTGCCGCGGGGCTCAGCCCGGATGGCGAACCCCTGCCCCTCGGACCCGGCGGTGATGCGCACACGGTCCCTGGTGGCCGCCGCTTCGGCGTCGTCGCGACCCCACGCCCGGATTGAGGCCCGCGCGTGCACATGGCCGTCGGTGCTGGCCGAGAGCCGCGTGTCTCCCCAGAGGTTGTGGACGGTCACACGCTGCCCGGCTTCCAGGACCGCGTCATGGGACCAAGCGCCGGCGGCACCAACCATACCCCACAGACCCTCAATTGCCTCGGTGATTCTGAACCTGATGCCGCGGCGCCTGGCCTCCCGGGCGGCACGGCGCACATCGCCCCGTATCCTGTGCACGTCCACCTTGGACCGTCGGAGCGACTCGCGGACAGTATCCACCGACGCGCGCACCGTGCTGACGATGCCCTCGACGTCAATGCTGGCCATGATCTCGTCAATCAACCCCTGGAGATCGTCCCGGCGTGCGTCCGCCGGCCGAGCCGCTGGGGTTCCAGCATCCGGCGTGCCGGTGCTCGCCGCGGGCCCCACCTGTTCCTCGCCCAGCGCTTCGAGAAGCGCCTCGGCTTCCTCGACTGTGATCCTGCCTGCCTTGAGCATCCGCAGCACGCGCTGCCGTTCCTCGTCCACAGCAGTCCCTCCTAGCGGGTCGGTTCAGTGGTAGTTGGCAGACAGGAGCGCCCTGGGGCCGGCGATGGCGACAACGAGTCGTATCAGTATGCTTCCCGCCCATACCCTCAGCCCTGCCTCCTCCTGGCAGGCGAGCTCTGCCGCTAGGCGGTCGGACTCGCGCTCGCGCCACAGCTCCTCCACGTGGTGCTGAACCAGATACTCGATCATCGAATAGCCCAGCATGGCCTCCTCCTCCTACTCGGTCTTGCTCGACTGCCGCAGCATCCTGGCTGCCTCAGCAGGCGTGAGGTTCCCGGCCTCGAGCATGTCCATGATTTCCCTCCTGCGCTGCTGGAACGCGGCCTCGTCCTCCTCTAGCCCGGCCGCCAGGCCCAGGGCGCCCAGGACCGCATCCAGGCGGCTCCGGACGGTGGGGTATGAGATGCCCATCTCACGCTCGACCTTGCGGATGTTGCCTCGGGACCGGAGAAACACTTCCAGGAAAGCGATCTGGTCTGACGACAACCCGGCGAACCGTGAGGCCCGGTAACGACCCTCCACCGCGGTATGACACGTGTTGCACTCAAGCCGGACCACGGCCAGCTCATCGCCACAGACCGGGCAGGCCCCGGGCATAATGAACGCGGTCCGTGGATCCACCGCCGGCGGCGGGGTTGCCCTTCCGGACCTAGTATGGGTCTCATCCATCGGACTCGGCCCCCAAGAACAGGCGGCATTGAAGGTATGAGGCTATATATTCAAGGTTCACATTGAAATTATTAACATATCGGGGATGAAATGTCAATAGGTCCGCTTCGATTTCGACCAATTCCGGGGGAATGAGTGTCGGAAGCCCTGCCCCACCTACTCAGCCGCGGTCATCTGGGCGACGCGCCTGTGTCGCCCACCAGCCGCCACATCTTCTCCGGCGTCAGAGGCATATCCACGTGACGGATTCCCAGCGGTGCCAGGGCGTCTGCGACCGCGTTTGCCACTGCGGGCGGCGTTCCAATGGTTCCGGCCTCTCCTACGCCCTTGGCACCTAGAGGGTTGAGCGGCGAGGGCGTCTCCAGGAAGTCGCTGGTCACCTCTGTGGCTTGATGAGCTCGGAGCAACGGGTAGTCCGCAAACGTCCCTGTCAGCAACTGACCCTCGGCATCGTAGATCGCCTGCTCGGACAGTACCTGCCCCAACCCCTGGGCCACGGCGCCGATAACCTGTCCTTCGGCCAGCAGCGGGTTGACGATTGTCCCCGCGTCGTCCACCGCAACCAGCCTGAGCACGTGCACATGCCCGGTGATCCGGTCTATCTCCACCACGGCCGCGTAGACCCCGAACGGAAAAACCGGACCCGCAAGGCGGAAGGTCGCCACGGCATCCAGTCCTACCTCAATGTCGGGGGGAAGCCGCGAGGGTTGGTAGGCCGATGCGGCTACCTGCTTCCACGAGATGGCGCGGCCCGGTGCACCGCGGACGCGTAGCTGACCGCGCGACCACTCGATGTCGGCCTCGGCAGCCTCCAGCAGGTGAGCGGCGATCCGGCCTGCCTTCGCCTTCACCTTCTGCACCGCCACGAGCACTGCCGAACCTCCGATCGCCGTTGATCGGCTCCCAAAGGTACCTACCCCGCGCGGAACTACGGCGGTATCGCCGTACTCAACCACGATGGCGCTGAGGTCCACCTGGAGCACATCGGCCGCGATCTGCGCGAACGTCGTCTCATGGCCCTGGCCGTGGGAACACGACCCCGTGCGGACAACGACGCGGCCGTCGGGGCGGACGGAGCAGGCGCCGCTCTCCCAGAACTGGCTTCCGGCGCGCTCGACGTACAGGGCCAGCCCGATGCCGAGCAGCCGACCCTCTGCACGCGCTAGCCGTTGCTTGTCGCGCCACGCGTCGTACTCGACAAGCTCGCAGGCCCGATCCAGCGCGCGGCCGTAGTTCCCGGAATCATAGACGAATCCAAGCGGCGTACGGTAGGGAAAGCTCTCGGGAGGGATGAGATTTCGGCGGCGGACCTCCACGGGGTCTATCTCCAACTCTCCGGCTACGAGGTCCATCATGCGCTCGACCAGGTAGGCGGCCTCAGGCCGGCCTGCACCCCTGTACTGGCCACCGGGCGCCTTGTTCGTGCACGTTCCAACCAGCTTCACCGAGGCAGCCGGGATCGCGTAGGCGCCGGTCAGCAGCATACCCGCGGTAACCGGCGACAGCGCCGTGGCAGGGTACAGGTACGCCCCTGCGTCCGAGATCAGGTTTGCTCGCACGCCCAGGACCTTGCCGCTTGCTGTTACCGCCATTTCCAGCTCGGCGCGCAGGCCTCTACCCTGGTAGGCTGCCAGGAAGTTCTCCCGCCGGTCCTCCACCCAACGAACGGGCCGGCCTATCCGGATCGCCAGCCATGCCGCCAGGGCGCCTTCGGGCGGAATGATCCCCTTGCTACCGAAGGCACCTCCCACGTCCGGGACCACCAACCGAATCCTGTCTTCCGGGCGCCCGAGGATCTGGCTCAGCTGCGCAAGCGGACGGTGGGGATCCTGAGCGGAGCACCAGACCGTCAGAAGGTCGGTCCCCGGCTCATATGAGGCCAAGGTGCCCCTGGCCTCGATCGGTGCGGCGATCAGGCGTGGGAGATCGAACTTGCCCGAGACCACCCGCGCCGCGGCTTGGAAGGCCCCTTCCACGTCTCCGCCGGTCCGCTCCCAGCGCAGGACCACGTTCTCCCCCAGCTTCTCGTGCACCAGAACCGCACTGCCGAGGGCCTCCGTGGGATCAACCAGCGCGGGGAGTGGATCGTACTCCGCCTCCACAAGTTCGGCGGCGTCCACGGCTGCGGCGCGGCTGTCGGCAAGCACCGCGGCCACGGGCTCGCCAACGTAGCGCACCTTGCCGTCCGCAAGAAGTGGGTGCGGGGTGTCGGCCGCGCGTGCGCCCTCAATCGCCCCAATCGGGTAAGCGCCCACGCGCCCTGCCAGTTCTGCCGCGGTGACCACGGACACTACGCCCGGAGAGCGCAGGGCGGCCTCGGTGCGTATTCCAAGCAGCCGGGCATGGGCGTGCGGGCTGCGCACCACCACCAGGTGCAGCATGCCGGCCAGGGAGATGTCCGCCAGGTACCTGGCCTGTCCGCGCAGGAACCGCGGGTCTTCGCGCCGCCGGACCGGCCTGCCTACCCAGGGAGCCCCATCTGCTGGGGCGGGGCCGTGGTGCCTACCCACGCTGTTCGGGCCGCCACTCGCAGGCCTGCTCTACGAACACGGTCTCGTGCTTGCCCTTGGAGAAATACTCCAGGAACACCATCGGGCTGTCCTCTGCCGCGAACACCTTGTGGGGATCTCCCTCTGCCAGCCAGACCACGGACCCGGCTCGCAGGGGATAATCCTGCCCGCTGATGGTGATGTGCCCGCGTCCATCCAGCACCATGAAGTAGTGCTCGGTCCCGCTGTGGTAGTGAAGCGGCGACGTTCCACCGGGCGCGTAGAAGAGCACGTCCACCAGCATCTCCGTACCGGTCATCGCCGAGTTGAACAGCACCTTCTTGCGCCGACGATCGTGGTCCGAGGCCAGGTCCGGCACATCGTCCAGGTGAAACACCTTTGACTCCTTGCCCGCGACCGAAGACCCTATCGTGGACTCAAACAGTTTGTGATGGGGTACCGTTCCGCTCATCGCAGTCTCCTCCTCGTTCTCATGGTGCCCGCCCCGCGGCGTCGCGTCTATGCGGCGGTCGCAACGACGGGCTCAAACGGGACCGCATGAAGCGACTCGGCCCCTGAGTCGGTCACGATCGTGAGCGCGCCGAGTTGCAGGCCCATGCGTTCATCAGGTGTCACGGGGTTGGGTTGAATCACTACCGCCATGCCCTGCTCGAAGCGCCGTCCCTCCGGGGCGGCACGCCCTTCGTCCCACGGCCAGTACCGGCAGCATGAGCGGTCGATTAGCGGGGGCAGGATGTCCACGCCGTAGCCGTGGATCAAGTCATCATAGATCA
Source organism: bacterium (assembly GCA_030018905.1). Classification (GTDB taxonomy): domain Bacteria; phylum Sysuimicrobiota; class Sysuimicrobiia; order Sysuimicrobiales; family Humicultoraceae; genus VGFA01. The sequence continues at coordinate 30,394 of JASEHJ010000016.1, forward strand.
GGTAGCCGTGCTCCCCAATCACCGAAGCTGCCCTTATGACGTCGCGCTCAGTGGCGCCGGGCCGGATGGCCTCAGCCATACGGTCGTAGGCAGTGCGTGCGACCCCGAACATCCTGCTCCACGGGGGCGTCGGATCCGCGCCCACGAAGATAGGCCGGTGGATCTGGCCTGAGTACCCCCAGTAGGACGCGCTAATCTCGGTGATAACTACGTCCCCACGCCGGAGGGTCCTGTCCGAGGGGTTCTGCGCGGGCAGGCACCCATTGGGATCGTCCATGGCCATGGACCGCAGGAACGCTATGTGCGGCTGGCCGCCCTCGGACCGGAAAGCGCCCTCTATGATTCCGAGCAGCGAGTACTCGGGAATACCGGGACGGACCTGATCCCGCAGGGCAAGGATCGTCTGATCGGTAAACGCCGCGGCCCGGCGCAGCCAGACGATCTCCTCAGCGGATTTGATCTCGCGGAGACGGGTGAACTCGGCAGTCACGTCCACAGGTTCCATGTCCGGAAGGGCCTTCCGTAAGGAGGCGTAGTGCTGATAGGGCATGCCCATCCCAAACTTGGGGCTTGTCTCAAAACGGGGGGCAGGAGGGGAGGCTGGGGTAATGGGTAAG
>JASEHJ010000170.1 GCA_030018905.1 bacterium
CCACAGGGTATCTACCGCGGCCAGGTTGGAATACAGGAGTCTTTGGGTCCGTCCCCGCAGGCCATGCTTGAGTGCGAGGCCGTGGATGAGGCCGCTGGGAGCCTGAGTCAGGCGCAGCGCCTCCAAAACCTGGCCCCTGGCCCACTCGCACAACGCGCCGTCGCCGGTGATCCGCCCGAGTTCGTGGACGTACTGCACGTAATCCCCCAGTTCGTCAATGAGAGGGCTGGGGTCGCGTATGCAGCCGCGCCGGACGTCCACTGTGCGCGCCAGGAGGCCGTGCCCGGCGCAGTACCGGTCGCGCAGGAGCCGGGCGACCTCCACGGCCGGGGCCAGATCGTTGCCTGCCAAGCCGCTACCTCCCCTGGTGGAGCGTGCTCTTCATCACAGGCCGCTTGCCCGACAGCTCACGCGGGATGTGCTCAACCGGCGTCACGCGCACGGTGATCCCGCCTCCCAGGGCCGCCTGCAGGGCCCGGGCCAGCTCTTTCTGACGGTCTTCACCGTAGTCGCCCACGGGCACAACCGAAACCTCCAGCACCTCGGGTTGGTCCTGCCGGAACTGGTACTCCCACAGGAGATCGCCATGCAGCCCCACAACCATGGGCGCTATCACCGTGATCGGGATCCTGAGTCCGCAGGCCGTGATCACCCACTCCCAGTCCCGTCCGTCTAACCTGCCCAGAAGCGGCAGGGTCCTACCGCACGGACAACTCTCTTCCCCTGCCGCTATGCCCGCGTCCCCGATCTCGTACCGTACAAACGGCATGGCATGGTTGCGCAGATCGGTGATGACCAGACGGCCCTCTGCGGCCGGCGTCCCGTGCGGATCGCCCGGCTCCCCGCTCACTACCTCCACGACGAACCCTTCGGTGTTCAGGTGCCACCGCCCATGGTCGCAGGTCTTCGCCACCCCGGCCGAGAACTCGCGCGCCCCGTACCGGGAGAAGATCGGCGCGCCAAGAGCCTGCCCAAGCAGGTCACGGGTGTCCTCGCCCATCTGCTCCGCATCGTAGAGGACACAGCGGGGACGGACTCGCAGCAGCCTGCCGGATCGGAGAACCGCCTGGGCCAGCAAGTGCAGGAGACTGGGATATCCGTAGATCACCACGGGCCCTACCCTATCCACTGCTTCCACGACGGACACCGGCGTCAGCCCGTACAGCAGCTCCGGGGGGAGGAAGGCGCTGCCGACCAACCAGTTCCACCGCGTCCACTTGCGAACTCCCTGGTTGTCCACCTGGCGTCTGACGAAGAGAGTGGGGTCGGCGGCCGTGACGCCGGCCCATCCGAGGTCATGCCAGAGGCTGGCCCGCTCGAACGGCAGGGCGCGCCTGTCGCGGTAGAACCACACAGGCGTGCCCGTTGTTCCCGATGACGCCCGGCGCAGTAGATCTTTCTTACTCACCCGCTCCGACACTAGAGCATCTAGGTGCACCCTGATTTCGCGCCGCCGCAGCACGGGCAGCAGGGGAAGATCCCCGAGGCCCCGGATGTCACCGGGCGATACCCCTGTCTGGTCCATGACCCGGCGGTAGTAGGGTACGGTGTCATAGGCCCAGCGGATCAGGGCGCGCAGCCGCGCTTCCTGCCTCGCGCGCAGCTCCTGCGGGTCCGCCCACTCGGCCCACCTCAGCACATCAAGCTCTCTCAACACCTGACGGCGGACCAGGCGCGATCCCAGTGCAAAGAGGCCATGCATCAGGGCGGTGCGCAACACGCCGCTACCTGCCCTGGTGGAGCGTGCTCTTCATCATGGGCCGCTTGCCCGACGGCTCACGAGGGATATGCTCAACCGGCGTCACGCGCACGGTGATCCTGCCTCCCAGGGCCGCCTCCAGGTGCCGGGCCAGTTCCTCCTGGCGGTCTTCGCCGTAGGCTCCCACGGGCACAACCGCGATCTCTAGCACTTCGGGACTGTCCTGCCGGAACTGATACTCCCACAGCAGGTCGCAGTGCAGCCACGAGACTGTGGGCAGCAACATCGCTGCCGGGATCCTAAGTCCCGAGGCCGTAACCACCCACTCCCAGTTCCGGCCTTCCAGCCCGCCCAGCAGCGGCAGGGTCCTCCCGCACGGACACCTCTCCTCCCCGCCCGCTGTGCCCATGTCTCCGATTTCGTACCGTATGAGTGGCATGGCGAGGTTGCGCAGATCGGTGATGACCAGACGGCCCTCGGGGGCCGGCGCCCTCTGTGGGTCACCTGGTTCTCCGCTCAATACCTCCACGATGAACCCCTCGGTGTTCAGGTGCCATCGTCCGCGCTCGCAGGTCTGCGCCACCCCAGCCGAGAACTCACGCGCCCCGTAACGGGAGAAGATCGGTGCGCCGATGGCCTGCCGAACCAGGTCACGTGTGTCCTCGCCCATCTGCTCCGCCTGGAAGAAGATACAGCGCGGACGCGTTCGCAGCGGCCTGCCGGAGCGCAGAACCGCCTGCGCCAGTATGTGCAGAAGGCTCGGGAACCCAAGGACGACCGTCGGCGCCACTTGCTCCAGTATCTCCACGACAGGAACCGGCTCCCCTGCATAGAGGACCTTCAGCGGTATGGAGGCACCGCCAACCATCCGGCCCCACCATGTCGCCTGCGAAAACCGCACTAGCAGATGAGAGTCCGCGGGTGTCACGCCTGCCCACTCCATGGAATTCCACCGGGTGGCCTGCTCGAAGGGCACGGTGCGCCTGTCGCGGTAGAAGCCCAACGGCTCCGCGCTCGTTCCCGATGTCACAGTGGGCAACAGATCTCTCTTCCGCGCCCGCCCAGATGTCAGGGCATCGAGGTGTACCTTGACATCGCGCCGCCGGAGCACAGGTAGAAGAGGTAGATCGTCAATGCCCTGGATGGCGCCGGGCGATACCCCTGCCTGGTCCATGGTCTGTCGGTAGTAGGGGACGGTGTCGTAGGCCCAGCGGATCAGAACGCGCAGCCGGGCTTCCTGCCGCGCGCGTAACTCCTGCGGATCCGCCCTCTCGGCCCACCGGAGGACGACGAGCTCCCGCCTCGCCCCGCGGCGGACTAGGCGCGATCCCAGTGCAAAGAGGCCATGCATCAGGGCGGTGCTCAACACGCCGCTATCGCCCTTGGTGGAGCGTGCTCTTCATCACAGGCCGCTTGCCCGATGCCTCGCGAGGGATGTGCGACACGGGCGTCACGCGCACGGCGGTCCCGCCTCCCAGGACCGCCTGCAGGGCCCGGGCCAGCTCCTCCTGACGGTCCTCACCGTAGTCGCCCACAGGCACAACCGCAACCTCCAGCACCTCGGGTCGGTCCTGCCGGAACTGGTATTCCCACAGCAGGTCAATGTGCAGCCGCATGGTCCGCTGAAGAATTATCGCCGGGATCCTGAGACCTACGGCCGTCACCACCCACTCCCAGATCCGGCCTTCCAGCCCGCCCAGGAGCGGAAGGGTCCTCCCGCACGGGCACTTCTCTTCCCCTGCCGCTGTTCCCATGTCCCCGATCTCGTACCGTATGAGCGGCATGGCGTGGTTGCGCAGATCGGTGATGACCAGGCGGCCATTTGAGGCCGGCATCCCGTGCGGGTCACCCGGTTCTCCGCCTACAACTTCCACGACGAACCCCTCTGTGTTCAGGTGCCATCGCCCGCGATCGCAGGTCTGACCGACCAGCCCTGAGAGCTCTGCTGCCCCGTAGCGCGAGAAGATGGGCGCACCGAAGGCCCGGGCGATCAGCCCACGTGTGTCCTCGCCCATCTGCTCCGCTTGGTAGAAGATACAGCGCGGACGGGTTCGCAGCGGCCTGCCGGAGCGCAGAACCGCTTGTGCCAGCAGGTGCAGAAGGCTCGGATACCCGAGGACGACCGCCGGCGCCACGCGATCGAGTATCTCCACAACAGGATCCGGCTCCCGTGAATAGAGGACCTCCAGCGGTATGGAGGCGCCGCCAACCATCCGGCCCCACCAGGTCACTTGTGAGGTCCGCTCTAAGACCCTGTCCATCGTGAGCATCAGATGAGAGTCCGCGGGTGTCACGCCTGCCCACTCCATGGAATGCCACTTGGTGGCCTGCTCGAACGGCACGGTACGCCTGTCGCGGTAGAAGCCCAACGGCTCCGCGCTCGTTCCCGATGTCACAGTGGGCAACAGGTCTCTCTTCCCCGCCCGCTCAGATGTCAGGGCATCAAGGTGCACCTTGACATCGCGCCGCCGCAGCACAGGCAGAAGCGGGAGATCGTTAATGCCCCGGATGTTATCGGGCAACACCCTTGTCTCGTGCATGACCCGGCGGTAGTAGGGAACCGTGTCGTAGGCCCAGCGGATCAGGGCGCGCAGCCGCGCTTCCTGCCGCGCGCGGAGCTCCATGGGATCAGCCTTCTCGGCCCACCTGAGGACGGCAAGTTCGCGTCTCGCCTGACGGCGGACCAGGCGCGATCCCACGGCGAAGAGACCCCGCATCAGGGCCGTGTGCGCGGGACGGCGCCCCGTGCCTGCCGGCGGTGTCACCGCCGCACCATGGCCACGAGCGCCATGCCGAACAGCGAATGCCAGACCCGCGCGGCGAACTTGGCCGCGGCCACGCCGATCACCCCAAACCGCGCCGTGAACGCTGCTAGACCCAGGACCTCGGCGGCAAAGGCAGTCGCGGCCAGCCAGTGCTGCGCCCGCAGGTGGCCGCGGGCCGCCAGGTATGAGTTGGCCTGGCTACCCGGGAAGCCCAGCGCCATGGCGGCTACCAAGACCTGGGCTACAAGAACGCTCTCGCGGTACTGCGCGGTGAAAAGCGCGGGCACGAGGAAGGGCATCGCGAGAACCATCACTCCTCCAACTGCGACCGCGACCGGAAAGCCGGCAATCAAACTGCGCCGCAGGAGGCGGCGCGCATCGTCGTCACCGGCCGCTGCCATGCGCGGCAGCATCTGGAGATTGACCAGCGACGTGGCCTGCCTGAGAATCTCCCACCACACCATGCCGATGGAGAACACCGCAAGGCTGGCCGGCCCAAGAGCGGTTCCCACGACGAGGCCCGAGAGGTAGGTCTGGCCGGTCGAGATGAGGTAGACCGGAGAGAGCCGGCGGCCGTACCGCA
>JASEHJ010000171.1 GCA_030018905.1 bacterium
GAAAACAGGTGACGTTGCCATTGTGTGCTCCAAGACTGACTTTTCCGCATATGCGGCTGGACCAGTCGGCAGTCCATAGAGGGGTTCCTCTGACCCTCAAGCCCGCTGCGATCACGCAAGCGGGCTGAAAACAAGTGGAAGAAATTCAGTGGTGAACGCCGGAATACCCCCGGCGCGCCCGCCACGCGTCCCACGCGCGGGCGTCGCTGCTGGTCGGGGGCGGGTCGGACACCGGCCACGAATCTACCCTGTAGACCCCTTTCTTTTCGCGCCGCCACCCAGCGGCGCGGACGGCGGGCCAATTGGGGTGGTCGGATGCACTGCCGTCCGACCACACGATGTGACGGGCGCTCATGACCGGCTCCCGAGATGGAGCCATAGGCTCCTGCCATCCTTGCCCCGCAGGGCGATCAGTGATCCGTCATAGGCGACGACCCGCACGCGGGCGTAACCCAGGAAGTCGCACTCGACGACAATACTCCCCTCCGGGAGCCAGCATTCGCCCGGGCGGAGAAACTCACCCAGGAGCGCGTCGCCGCCGCGGAGGGGGGCAACGGACGTAACAGTCGGGATTTTGACGGTGGACATTTCTATCTCCTGAAGACCCACCATCCGGCCAGGATGGCCCAGCCGGCGGGCGAAGTAGTGTACGTGTAGGGCGCCGACGGATCCCCGTCGACACCCGAGAGGAGTGTCACCGCGATGGCCGCGGTGACGCTCATCAATAGCAGGCACCCCCTCATCTATCCCCCTTAGATGACGAGATACTCGCCGATGAGACGATCCTCGTTGCGACCGAAGAGTGTGTCCAGCGGTACGCTGAGCCGGCCCACGTACGACCGGCACCGGTCGCACTTCGCGTCGGCGTCGGTCGAATACTCTCCCTCGTACGGATTCTCCCCGCGGATGCGGTACTCGCCCGAGTCGGGCATCTCCTGCCACGCGCGCGACCCTTCCGCCCGCAAGTGTGCCTCCGCTCGCGCCCGATCCGTCGGCGCAAAGATGGTCGTCTGCTTGATGTCGTGGGCGATCAACACCTCACGACCCCAGCATACCGGACAGTGTCCCCGGGCGACGACGTAGCGTTGCCCGTCGGGGGGGAAAGACACGCTCTGCCGCTCGCCCCGCTCGGGGATGAAATCGACTCGTTGACGCATTGTTTCTGCCTCCACTGTAGCCGTCGCTCGCTTTGAGCGACGGCTGCCGTCAAGCCAGAACTCAGGCCATCGCCTGTACCTGGCTGACCAGGACAGGAACCAGCTCGCCCGCCCTACGTTCCGCTACGTCGCGAGCAATGTCGGAGAGCAGCACGCTCTCATGGGCCCACCGGGTGATCGCTGCCAAGACGTCAGCCGCGGACCCGTTGGACAGACCCGCCGCATCTTCGCGGCGGCTGGCCGCAACCAGCCCGGCCCGCACGATATCTTCCCCGCCGCTGCCGGGGACGTCGGCCAGCAAGGGGGCAACGATGCGACCGAGGTAGTCGAGCGGCGATTGGATCGGATCGGCCGTCGCCGTTGACCCCTTCTTGCCGGCTTCCTTGGGGCCCGGCAGGCCGACGACCGACGACTCCCGCAAGCAATGCCACCGCTCAGCGAAGAGTCGGAATACAGGCGTGGAGTCGACTACGGTGCCGGCAATCAGCCGCCGACACCGGGCGCTCATGTCCGTCACCCGGTGCGGGATGCGCCCCATATCGGCCGCTTCCGACAGGATGATCATGTTGAGGCAGGCATTCCAATAGGCCGTCGGGCCGAAGCCCACACTGCCCGCGGCGGCGTCATTGGAGCGGAGCCGAAATCCTGATTGGAACACGTCGCCCGCCGCGAATGGCCGTCCGCCGGCGCCGACGTCGCCGTCATGGTGAAAGGTGATATCGCCCCGCAAGGAGGTAGACGTCCCGTCATAGACCACGGATCCCCGCATACCCCATAGAGCGCTGTCAGCCTCCAAGGCACCCGCGACCGCTGTACACACCCGGTCCGCGTCGTAGGGGGTGTATCCCCCGGTGACCACGGCATAGATCGATGGGACGACTCGCCTGTCCACGCCGACATGGCGGGTGCGAAAGGTCAACGGCTCGCCGACGTACCGGGCAAGGCAACGCCGCAGGATCCAGGCCCGTTCATCGGGGGGAAGCGAGGCCAGGAAAGCAAAGGCCGACGGGAATAGACCCTGATCAGACAGGGCCCTGCCATCGGCGCCCCGCATCGGACCGACGCCGCCGTCGAACGCCATCCCCCGGCACCGGGGCAGGAGGGTCCGGAGTCCCTGCTCTTCCAGATACCATTTCCCCGGCGGCATGTCGCCGTCGGGGGGAAAGGTAATCCCGCCGTCATCCGCCACGTCCAGCCGATCCGGGCGGCACGCGACATCTGCTCGCGCCTCCACCCGGATGGACGCGGCTACCTCCCGCAAGGCGTCGATCGCGTACGGCTGCGATTCCCACCCCAGCCGCCCGGTCCGCAGACGAGCGCGGCACGCCTGCTGATCGGCCACCGTACCGACGGGGTAGCCAGCTTCCGTCACCGGGCGCCCGGTGCCTGCCTCGTAGGATCCGGGCCGCACCAAGCCGATCGACGCAAGGCTCCTATCGTCGGCGGCAATGGCCGTCGCCGCCGCCGACGACCAGCTACCCGTCATCGCCGGTGCGTCAATGGCTGCTGGCACGGGCACGGGCGCGCGCGCCGCTATCGGGGCGGCCATCGGGTCGGCCATCGATGCGGGTACGTCGGCCAGTGCCTCTCGCACCGCGCGCCGGGCGCCGTGGGCGCCGGCGACGTCAATCCCGCTGGTGGCGTCGCACGGCGACAATTGCAGAGTCCCATCGGGGTGGACGGTGAGGACGATGCGGGCGTCGGCCGCTCGCAGGCGCACTCGACGGCCGCCCGTGTCGACGGCGTCGGCGCCGTCCATACGCCACCCGAGATCGTGCAGGACGGTGGCTGCGATGGACTGTCGGGATGCCGACGCCGATGACGATGACGGGGATGCGGATGTGTCAGTCATGTTGACTCCAGGAAGGGGAAGGTGAACCGGCGACGGGGGCCGCCACCGGTGACAGGAGCGTAGCCCACGGCTATCCGTCCTGTCAAGTGCCTCGATCGACAGACACCGATCGAGTACCAGCGTCGAGACAACCGGCGGGATTGCCGGCTTCCTGCCTCGACGATCCGCCACCCGACGTAGCCGCAAGCTACCTCCGATGGCGGGGCGTCGCTATCGAGATGCCGAGGCAATAGCGTACAGGTATACGCCGTTACCGGACCATACTTTGCCGCCGACGGTGGCGGGTTTCGACGTGCCGTCGCGCTTTTCGACGGACACGGTCCCTCCCGGGATCAGGGCGGCGGTCGATCGCAGTCCCCACTCGCCCGACTGTAGCTTGGCGTAGCTGATCATGCTCCCTCCCCGTATCGATGACCGCGGGCCCTGAGGTAGCACATCGGGATAGCATAACGCTCGCTGAACGCCTCGATGGCCGCGTCGATCGCCGCGTCGACGTCGACGAATGCAGTGTAGCGGCGGCTACACAATACGGTAGCGCCGTCGGGACCTGCGTAAGCCGACGGGCTGAACGCGTCGGCATCAAGGCCCACGGCCACGGCAACGACGTAATCCTGATACGTCGGCGGCGGGAAAATGCCCTCCCATGATCCGGCGGTGTCGATGCAGATGGCATCGATGTGCCCATCGGCATCCAGGATACCCTCGATCTGGTCACAGCTACAGGACAGGATGGCGTATCGCTCGCTATCCGTCACGACCTGCACGTCCAGGTCGTCCTCATCCCATCCCTGGTCGGCCCGATCGCAGGCGCACTCCACGGCGTCCTGCTCACAGTCGATGCCAGCACCAGCACCAGCACGGCCGATGTCTCGATCGTCGGCGTCGTCTCCGGCACGACCCCACACGTACACGATCAGGTCGCCTCGATCATCGATGCGGACACGGTAGAGCGTGCCGGTGAGCGACCATTCATCTGGATTTACGATCGACGGCGGGTATCCGCCGTAGGGGATGGCGTACCGGCGTGGGTCGCCGCCGGCGGGATCAATCGGGGAGGGGGACATGCTATCTCCTTGATAGGGACAGGGACAGAGGAAAGCCACGGCAGGGAACGATCCTGCCTACGCCTACTCCAGCTCGCTCCAGAGAGCCGCGATCCGGCGGTAATCCTCGATCGCGGCGGCAATCGCCGCCGCATCCGGTCGGCAGCCTTCCGGGCGCTCCATCCGCGCCTGGATCACCAGGTACGCGTCCCGCAGGACGCGCCGACAATCAGGAGCCAGCCCGGGAATAGTGTCCGGGTGCCGAGGAACGTGAGGGTGTCGGGGGTGTCGGGGGATCATGATATCTCCTGTGAAATCAAGAGTTGGGCACGATTAGCGTGCCAGGTAGACAAGTTGGTTCCTGGGCGCGGGACGGATCGGACATCCAGCCGAGCCGGCAGTGTCGGATGGTGGAAGTAGTCTCTATCGTGCACGCACATGCATACACGATGATAGATTTCTCGCGCGCGGCGCGAGAGCGGGGACGACCAGGCAATATGCCGATCGTCCTCCCACGATGCCAAGGGCTCGGCTCCGGCCGCGACGAGCCTGGCGTTTTCGGCTTTCAGCTCCTTGGCCAGGAGCTGCTCCGCCTGGTCCAACTCCCGCAGTTCGGCCAGCGTCACGGCCCGGTCATCGATCGTCGCACTGTAGGCCCCAAGAGCGGGCATGTACAGCGGCCCATAGAGCCGCGTGTACCAGCCATTTTGGGCTGCGGTCGGATCGCCGACCTGGCGATCCGGGAGGAATGCTACACTCATTGGGACCTCCGCGGGGCCATAGAGCCCACGTCTCGTTCGAACCGTCGCTCCAAGAACATGGAGTATTGAGGGTGGGTAATGTCCGCCCATCTCAACCAGCGGCAGGTTTCCGCCACCGTTGCCTCCGCATGGGCAGTCCGCGCTCGCCCAGAAGCCTCCACATAACGAGCATGCGCTTCGGAGATTGCTTCGACTGAGGCAGTCGAAGCAG
>JASEHJ010000172.1 GCA_030018905.1 bacterium
TCGGCGCCGGCCTGATGATCGTCCTCGGCCTGGTCAACATCAAGGACTTCTTCTGGTATGGGATTGGGCCGAGCCTGACCCTGCCCAAGATCGGTGGCGCCGCGCGCGACCGCTGGATGCGCCGGGCCACGCTGCCGGCGACCGCGGTGGTCGGCTTCCTGGTTGGCATCTGCGAGTTCCCGTGCACCGGCGGCATCTACGTGGGCATCCTCGGACTGCTCTCGACCCAGACTTCCTTCTGGAACGGCTTCGCGTACCTTGCCATCTACAACGTGATGTTCGTGTTGCCCCTGGTGGCGCTGTTGCTGGTGATCGGCAACCGGCGCGTGGTCGGGCAGTTCTCACGCTGGATGGCGACGAACAAGAAGCAGCTACGGCTGGGCCAGGGCCTGGTGATGATCGGCATAGGTGCGATCATTCTGCTCTGGTTCGTGTAGAGGAGACCGTGAGTAGCAGGCCCTCAGGCGGGAGAGCGCACGCCACGAGGCGTACCCGCGACAGATACGACCGTCTCGCGCCGCTCTACGATCTGCTGGAGTGTTTCCCCGAGCGAGGTCCGTTTGGCAGGTGGCGTGCCCGGCAGTGGGCCGCCGTGCCGAAGGGCGGGCCTGCGGGTGACATCCTCGAGATCGGTGTGGGCACCGGGAAGAACATGCCCTACTGGCCGCGCGCCGCCTCGATCACAGCCGTTGACATCAGCCCCCGGATGCTTCAACGCGCCAGGCGTAGGGCAGAACGGCTCGGTCTGGACGCGGATCTCCGCGAGATGGACGCGCAGGCCCTGGCGTTCCCAGACGCATCGTTTGACTCGGCCGTGGCCACGTTCGCGTTCTGCTCTATAGCGGATCCTGTGCGGGGCCTGCGCGAACTCGCGCGGGTGGTCCGTCCGGGTGGTCAGGTTCTGCTCCTGGAGCACATGCGCGCAGAGCACCGGATTCTGGGGCGCCTGCTTGACTGGCTCAACCCAGTCGTCGTCCGCCTCATCGGCGCTAACATCAACCGGCGCACCCTCGAGAACGTGCGCACCTCGGGGCTCGTCATCGAGGAGATCACGGACCTCGCGCCGATGGGGATGGTCCGGCTGATCAGGGCCAGGAGCTTACGCCGGGGCGCGGGAAGCAGCTAGACTCTCTGCCGACTCCTGGGCAGGGAAATGCCGCTCTTCACCGACATCGACAGGCCCCAGACCTCTCCTCGCTCCCCAGGCTGATCCGAGGAAGTCAGAACGGGGGCACGTCTGGACGAGATGACTCACCCGCGTCGAACCTACATGGCCGTGCGCAGCTCACGGCGCATGAGCACGGTCCATCCTGGCACTGCACCCTAGCGCTTGACTCCTCGGCGGGGGGGTGAGACCTCAACAACCTGCACCAGCCCGTCAGGACCCGTCCGTCGTCACATACAGGGTCATAACTGACTGATGGCTACCCAGGAGGTGATCCGATGACGCGAGCAAGTCTGCTCCGCCCCGCGGCCCTTGTGCTCGCAGCGATCCTGACCACGGCCTGCGGAATGATCACACTCATGCCGTCGCTCCCCGGACAGATCTACGTCGCGGATCAGAACAACCACCGCGTGGTACGCTTCAACGACATGTCGGGCGCGGGTTGGGTTACCCTCGGCGCCTTGGGGAGCGGGACCAACCAGTTCAACAACCCTCCGGCGTCTTCGCGGACAGCGTCGGCCTGATATACGTGGCAGACGCCTTCAACGACCGAATCGTGCGCATCGACGACATGACCGGCGCGGGTTGGACCGCATTCGGCTCGTCTGGCAGCGGCACCAACAAGTTCGCCCGCCCCTACGGCATCTCTGTCCGCTAGCAGGCAGGGCAAGCCCGGTAAAGACCGCGTGCCTCAGGCGCTGCCCGGAGTCATGACGCTCCCACCCACGACGACCGCGCGGCTCGATCCCAGGCTTGGCAGGGTTCGACCAGAAGGCCCCCCCCGCTGCGTCGAAGCGCATCCGCTGAGGCGGCTTCTCAAGTGAGACCCGTTCGCCCGGAGTCCGCAGACCGCCATCTGACCTTCCTGGCTAAGGGGGGTGAGACCTTCACAACCAGCAACCGCAGATCCGGCCCCGCCCATTCGCACGAACAGGGCAATGACTGAGTGACTGATGGATGTTCAGGAGGTGACTCAAGGATGCGTATCAGTCTTCTGCGGCCTGCAGCCATCGTGCTGGCAACGATCCTGGCTACGGCCTGCGGGGTTATTTCCGTCACCCCACCGCTTACGGGACAGATCTACGTCGCGGACCGGTTGAACAACCGCATCGTGCGCATCAACGACATGACCGGCGCGGGTTGGACCACATTCGGCTCGACTGGCAGTGGGACCAACCAGTTCAACGAGCCCAACGGGGTATTCGTTCGCTAGGGGGCACGGTAGGCCCGGTCAGAGCAGCGCAGAGGGGAAGGCCGCCGCCGGCCTTCCCCTCAGACTTCCTGGCTCCTGGCCCGGGGCAGCGCCCCTCAGGCGCTGCCTAGACCCACGACGTTTCCACCCACGATGACCGCACGCACGACCTGATCCTCGGACAGGATCACCATGTCCGCGCGCTGCCCGGGGCGCAACTCCCCCTGCTTCAGGCCCAGCAGGCGTGCCGGGGTCGTGGAGGCCATCCCAACCGCCTGATCCCAGGCCCCGGTCGCCTCTCCCATGTTCTGCACGGCCCTATCCATCCGGAGGACGCTGCCCGCCAGCGTGCCATCTTCCAGGCGCGGCGCGCCGCTGGCAACGGTAACGGCCTGGTCGCCCAGCGTTGCCCGTCCCTGATCCGCACCGGCCGCGGCAATCGCATCGGTGACCAGGGCCGTGCGCTCCCACCCCTTCAGTGCCGCAACCTGGGCAAGGACGGCCGGGTGCACGTGGACGAGATCGGCGACAACCGAGCAGGTCACCCTGCCGTCGGCCAGCGCCGCGCCCACCACGCCCGGCTCACGGTGGTGGTACGGCGGCATGGCGTTGAACAGGTGTGTGGCCAGCCGGGCTCCGGCGTTGAACGCCGCCGTCGCTTGCGCGAAGGACGCGTTCGAGTGGCCCACCGCAACGACGACGCCCTGGGATGCCAGGTACCGGATGACCTCCAGCGCACGTTCCAGTTCAGGCGCCAGGGTCACGATGCGTATCAACCCCTTGAAATCGTCAACCAGCCGGCCGATCCATTCCACAGAAGGGGTCCGCAGGTACTCGGGCCGGTGGGCACCAGGCCTCTCCGGTGACAGGAACGGACCCTCCAGGTGAACCCCCAGGATGCGCGGGGCACCTGTCGGGCGCCCGGCGTCCATGCGCGCTGCGAAGAAGGAGAGCGCCTCGCGCAACTGCGCCTCGGGTGCCGATATGAGCGTAGGGAGGTAGGCAACTGTGCCGGCGGTCAGCAGGTAGGCGTGGGCGGCGGCGAGGCCGGCTTCCGTCGGCCGCAGGAAGTCGCAGCCCGCGGCCCCGTTGATCTGCAGGTCAACGAATCCGGGGGCAATGACGGAGTCCGGATAGCTGAGGTCGGGATTGGGATGGAGTCCGTCCCCCACATGCGCTATGCGCTCTCCGTCTATCACCAGAAAGCCGGGGCTGGCCGTGCCCTCGGGTAGCAGCAGGGTGCCTGCCTGGAGCGCCCACCGCCTGGGATGGGCCGCCGGGCCTGGGCCCGTCATGAAGCCACCCCGGTCATCCGCGCGCTCCCGGAGCGCCGCCCACTGAGTCACCGATCCGCACCGGCAGCTTCCCCCTAGCGCTCGCCTGACCGAGCAGGACGCGCGCAGCCGCATCCAGACTGTATTCGTCCGGGCCGTAGGATGCCAGATACACCGGGATCTCAGGAAGCGCCACCAGATCGTACGGATCGCCCGCGGCCACCACGACCAGGCGGTCTCCGACCTGGCGGTGCAGCGCACGCACGTCCGCGACCGTCCCTGCGTCCGGGGTTCCCCGTACGCAGGTCACGGCCACCACCGGACCGTCCGGGATCGGAGCGTCATGCGAGTGGATTTCGCCCACAACCGCGCCGTGCCTCCTGAGCGCTGACGCCAGGTAACGCCCCGAGTCCTCCGAAGGCACAGAGGGGTCCGCGGGCGCCGGGGAGTCCAAGCGCACCGGCGGGACGGAGACTACGCTCAAGCGCACCGGCCGGATGGAGGCGACGCTCAGGCGCCCCGGCCGAAGAGGAAGCGCACCCGGACGATCCCGCACGAGCGTGACCGCAGCAGCCGCGATCTCCGCGGCGATCCGCTGGTGCTCGGATGCGTCCATGGCGTCAGATGCGTCCATGGCAGTCGGACAGCCCGTGGCCTCTGGCGCAGCAGGCCGTGTGGTACCTACTCCCCACTTCACCGCCGCTGCCGCAACCCGCACACCGGTCTCCGCGAGCCGTGCCCCGGTGATCTCGCCCCGTTCGATAGCGGCCGCCAGGCGGTCAAGTATCTCCTGCTGCGCGGCCTCTCCGCCCAGGGCCAGCACCGCGTCACATCCGGCCCGAACCGCGGCCACCGCTGCGTCGCCCATCCCAAAGTTGTCCGCGATGGCGCGCATGCTCATTGAGTCGGTAAGCACCAGGCCGCCGAACCCCCAGCGTTCTCGCAGGATCCCGGTCAGAATCGGCGCGGACAGCGTGGCCGGCATGCCGGAGGGGTCCAGCGCGGGATAGACGATGTGAGCGGTCATGATCCCCGCCACCCCTGCACGCACCGCGGCGGCAAACGGTGCCAGCTCCACAGCCTCGAGCCGCTCACGGCCGTGGTCCACCCTGGGAAGCCCCAGGTGTGAGTCCACGGTGGTGTCGCCGTGGCCGGGGAAGTGCTTGGCCGTTGCCGCCACGCCGGAGGACTGCAGGCCGCGGATGTAGGCCAGCCCCAACGCCGCCACGCTCGCGGGGGAGTCCCCAAAGGCGCGCGCGCCGATGATCGGGTTTGCCGGGTTGGTGTTCACGTCCAACACGGGCGCGAAGTTCAGGTGGATGCCCATCGCGCGCGTCGCGGGGCGCGAACTGCG
>JASEHJ010000173.1 GCA_030018905.1 bacterium
CGACAGGGATGTGCGCGTCCAGGTGCGCCACAAGCGGCACCCGTAGCAGCCGCGCAAGCGCCACGCCCGCCAGATCGTAGGTAGTCGCCCTGTGCACGATGAGGTCTGCACCACGGCGCCGGGCCGCCTGCCACGCCCGCCAGACAGTGACGACGCTGAGAGCTACCTCGAAGGCGTCGCGGATCCACCAGGGGAGGCGGCGCACGATCCCCCGCAACCTGGCCGTGGCGGTACCGGTGCTGTATGGCCTGATGACGTTCGCGCCGGCGAGGGTGACGGCGTGGCCCTCCAGCCGGAAGCCCTCGGCCAGCGCCAGCCATTGGACGGCGTCACCGCCCCGGCCGATGGCCACGAAGGTCATCAGTACTCTCATCAGGATTTGCCCAATGCGCGCTCTTGGTCGAGCCCCAGGCAGGATGTACGAGCCCCGATCATCATCCACCAGTTCGAGCAGGATCGGCGATGTTCCTGTTCTCGGCCTCACGCTGCGGCTCATAGAGAGGACTGTCCCCGAACGCCGTGTAAAATGAGAGGGAAGGCATGCAGGTGCGTGCGGGTGACACGGTGACGTACCTTGAGATGATCGCCACGCTGCGCAAGCGACTCGACGAGGTCCTGTTGCCCCTGATCCCCGCCGACCGGCCATGCGCGGTTGTGGGTTTCCCTCTCCATGCGAACGCGGGGGACAGCGCCCTCTGGCTGGCGGAGCGGGCCATGCTGATGCGCGCCGGCAGTCACATCGTGTATGCCTGCGACAGAGAAAGCTACGACCGGTCGGAACTGGCATCGCGGCTCCATGGAGGTACGATCTTCATCCATGGCGGTGGGAGTCTGGGCGATGTGTGGTGGCGGGGCCTCGAGTTCATCAAGAGGATCGTCGCAGACTTCCCTGACCATCATGTTGTCTTGTTTCCTCAATGGATCTGCTTCCGAGACCGCGAGAGCCTGAAAGGGGCTCGCACGACCTTGAACGCGCATCCCGACCTGATCATCCTGGCGCGTGACCGAGCGAGTCTGGAGCGGGCGCGGAACGAGTTCAGGGCGAAAGCCCTCCTCTGCCCCGACATGGCCTTGACATTGGGACCGCTGCCCCGCGCGGGGCCCCCCTCCGCCGATGTGGTCTGGCTCGCTCGGACGGACCGGGAGTCCGCGTGGCCGGAACCGGCAGCGGTGGCGGACGTCGCGCCCTTCGACTGGAGACAGGAGCCTCCGTTTCTGGCTCCGCGAGCAGCTCGCCGGATCCTGCCCTGGCTCAACCGGCGTGTCCAGCCTCCGGGATGGCGGCAGGCGGGACGGCTCTGGTTGTACGACCTCATCGCGCGTGGCCGTCTTGCCTGGGGCAGGCGGTTGCTCTGTCGTGGCCGCGTGGTGATCACAGACCGCCTGCACGGCTATGTTCTGAGCCTGCTGCAAGGCATCCCGCATGTGGTGCTCGATACCCGGTTTGGCAAGACCCGGGCCTTCTACGAGACATGGGGGGAAAGCTGCGACCTGACCCGCTGGGCCGGTTCACCGGAGGAAGCCCTTCGTGTCGCCAGATCCCTGCTGCAAAGGACGCGTGAGACCTCACAGCGATGATCTCGATCATCATCTGCACGCGCGGCAGGCCCGCGGGCCTGCAACGGACACTCAACAGCCTCGCAATGATGGCCGTTCCGAATGGTGTCCCGTGGGAGATCATCGTGGTCGAGAACGACACCAGGGACGCGGCACGGGAAGCCGTGACGCGTTTCCGCGAGGCCTCCCGTCTCGACGTGCACTACCTGCATGAAGCGCGCCCTGGACTGTCGCGTGCCAAGAACCGCGGCATGCGGTCCGCGCGCGGCGAGGTCTTCGCCTTCACGGACGATGATATCGTTGTGGATCCGGACTGGCTTGCGCAGATCCACCAGGAATTCGGCGCGGACCCCGCCCTTGGGATGCTCACGGGTCGTGTGCTCATGCGGTTCCCGGACGGATCAGAGCGCCTCGTGCGGGGCGGGGCGAACAGGGAGACCTTCCGCTTTCCATCCAATCCCCGCCGTGTCGGGTCGGGCGGCAACCTGGCGCTGCGGGCGTCGGTGGCGGCCCGCGTGGGCCTGTTCGACGAACGCCTGGGCCCTGGCGTCAGAGCGTGGGGCGGGGAAGATATCGACTATGTCTATCGCGCGATGAGAAGCGGATGCGCGGTCCTCTACAGCCCAAAGTTCCTCGTGTATCACGAGCGCGACCCCGCCCGTGGGCAGCGTCTTCCCCACGGGATGGGCGCGGTCCTGGCCAAACACGCACTGCGCGGCGATCGCTGGATGGCCCGACTCCTGCTCGTGATAACCCGGCGGCTGCTGAGCGCGCTCCTCAGCCGGGGCACACAGCACAGGACGATGGCGCTACGGAGGCTCCTGGCCCTCTACTCAGGTGTCCTGCAGTGGATCGGCCTGGAGATTCAAGGGTGGATCGGCAGCCTGTGGGGCGGCAATGCTGGCTGAACGGATCGAGCTTGTCGAGTCGCACGAAAGCGTCGAGCTTCGGGCCCACGTGCGAAGCGCGCGCCTTCGGGAGCCGTTCCTCCTCTGGTATCGGTTTCCTGCGGAGATGCGGCCTTACCTCAGTGTGGAGAACGGAGACCCATTCCTGGCCGCGATGCTTCCGCTCGCCATGCGAGTGGGCGAGCCCGTGCGCCTGGACGTCGGGGTGTCTCCCAGGCTTCTTGAGGCCGTTGAGACAATTCAGGCCATCTACCGGTGCTGGAGCCGGCGACTCTCACCGGTCCCCATCGAAGCCCCCGTGCGCTCCGAAGGGTTGTCACGACCGGAATCACCGGGCCGGAATAGCCTCTTCTTCTCGCTGGGCGTGGATTCGTTTTACACGCTCCTGAAGAACCTCGCACGGCATCCCCTGGATGCGGAGACCATCACCGACCTGCTCGTCGTCAACGGCCTTGACATCGCGCCGGACGGACCCAATTCGGCTCTCTTCCCGCGGATCGTGGAGACCAGCGCCAGAGTCGCACGGGAGCTGGGCCGCCGGGTCATCGCCGTCGCGACCAACGTGCGGCACCCCCGCTTCCGCCTGCTGCGCTGGGGCCTCTACCACGGCGCGGCCATGGCCTCGATCGCCCTGGCATTGGGCCCGATGATCCGCAAGGCATACATCGCCGGCGGCAACACGTACGCCAGGCTGCACGGGTGGGGAACGCATCCTGTCCTGGATCCGCTGTGGTCCACGGAAGCGCTAACCATCGTCCCTGACGGCTACGAGAGCACCCGGATAGAGAAGGTCAAGTTCATCGCCCGTTGGCCGGTGGCCCTGGACACGCTGCGAGTCTGCTTTGAGAATCCTGACGGCGCCTACAACTGCGGACGATGCGAGAAGTGCATCCGCACGATGCTTTGTCTGCACGCCGCGGGTAGGCTAGGTGAGTGCAGGACGCTTCCGCCGACCCTGGATCCCGGCCGTCTGGAACACCTGGTCCTGGATTCTCACATCCTGCGCACTCGCTACGAGGAGATCCTCGGCGGGCTGGGAGCATCGCCGACGGACCTCGTCATCAGACGGATCCTCCAGACGCGGATCCATCAGGGCCTCTGGATCGAGGCGCAAAGAGCCGAGCGGGCAGTGGACGATGGGACGCCGGCTACCTTTGCCAGCGATACCGGTGCGGGGTCCACCTGACGTTCCACTTCTGCTCGAACTTCGCCCGGTTGGCCTCGAACATGCGCAGGTACTCCTGCTCGCTGAACCGGCGCATCGTCGCGCTGTGGAAGTGGTGGACGAAGGCGCCATCGGTACACACCAGCCGGTACCCGGCCCGGCGGATCCGGTGTGAGTAGTCGTCGTCCTCGAACATCCCGATCCCGAACCGCTCGTCCAGGAAGCCGACTTCGTCTATTACACGGCGGGGGATGACCACGCAGAAGAACCCCAGCATAGGCATCTCGAGCGTCTCCCCGGCGTGCTCGCGCGCGTACCGTTCGGAAAACGTCTCCATCTCCTCGATGTTGGTGTAGTCCACGTTGATCTTGGCCTCGTTGCCTGCCAGGTTGGTCGCGGGGCCGATCATGCCCACGTCGCGATGGGTCTCCAGATGGCGGATCATAATCGTAAGCCATCCGCGCGTGACCAGCGTGTCGTTGTTGAGCAACACCAGGTAGTCGCCGTCCGCGGCCGCAATGCCTTGGTTGTTGGCGCGGGCGAAGCCCCCGTTCTCCTCATTGAAGATGCAGCGCACGTTCTCCCGGCGGGCCTCCAGGTCCCGCAGATATGCCGGCGTCCCATCGGACGACGCATTGTCAACGACGACAATCTCGTAGTTCGGCCATGAGGTGTTGCGGAAGATAGCGTCGAGGCACAGCCGGGTCAAGTGAAGGTTGTTGTGGGTGGGGATAATGATGCTGGCCCTGGGATGGAGCTTGCGGATTGCCTCCCGCAGTTGCAGGTGACGCGCGCCCCACGTGTGCTGTCCGGCGAACCGCATTCGCCGCGCTATGGCGTCCGGGGAGTGCGATGCCAGCGCCCGCTCGATCTGCTCTGCGAACTCCGGCGCCGTCTCGGCAAGAGAGACCAGCCCTTCCGCCTCGTACCCCCGGAGTTCCGGCAGTGACACAGAGATGACCGGCTTTCCTGCGCTCAGGTACTCGTAGAACTTCACCGGGTCCGTGGCCTCGGTGAGGGGGAGCCGCTTGAACGGGATGAGGCATACGTCGAATGAGTGCAGAAAGGCCGGGAGCCTCGCATAGGGCTGCTCCCCGGGAAGACGGACATTGGGCAGCCCCTCCAGCGGCCGCAGATCCGCGGTGTACGTGCTGCCGACAAGCACGAACGTCCACTCGGGCCGCAGGCGGGCCAGCTCGCCCACCAGCTTGCTGTCAAACCATTCGGCGATCGCACCGTAGTAGCCGATCACAGGCCGGGGCAACTGCCGGAGCCAGGCCGGGGCCTCGCCGACGAAGGCGCTGAAGTGAGCGAAGTCCGCCGCATTCTTCACGAGCAGGCACCGCGGGTT
>JASEHJ010000174.1 GCA_030018905.1 bacterium
GGTTGTTCCAGGGCCGGCGCGCCGAGGCCGCCGAATGGAACCGGCGTTTCCCCTCTGCGCCCGGCGACCTCGATGCCGTCATCCTCTCGCACGCGCACCTTGATCACTGCGGCAACCTGCCCACGCTGGTGGCGCAGGGGTTTCGCGGCCCGATCTACTGCACGCCGGCCACCCGCGATCTGGCGGCGCTGGTGTTGCGGGACAGCGCGAAGGTGCAGCGGCAGGACGCGCAGGTCGTGAACCGGCGCCACCGACGCCAGGGGCTACCCGAGGTGGTTCCACTCTACGACGGCCGCGCCGCAGAGCGGGCGATCGCCCGCCTGGCCACCGTGCCCTACGGCCGGACGTTTCGCGTCGGCTCCCTGACCGCCACGTTCCACGACGCCGGGCACATCCTCGGATCGGCGATGGTGATGCTCGAGGCGGATGGCAGCAGCCTGGGCTTCACCGGCGACCTGGGCCGTCCCGGCACCGTCATAGTGCGCGATCCTGAGGTGCTCCCCGCGGTGGATGCTCTGCTTATCGAGTCGACCTACGGCGACCGGGAGCACGCCCCGCGCGCCGAGGCCGAGGCGCACCTGGCCGCCGTGGTGCGCGAGACCGTCGCCCGTGGCGGCAGGGTGCTGATTCCGGCCTTCGCGCTCGGCCGGGTACAGGAGGTCGCGTACACGCTGCACCGCCAGCGGGAGGCAGGCATCATCCCGGCGATCTCGATCTACATGGACAGCCCCATGGCGACCGACGCCACGGAGATCTTCCGCGCGCACCCCGAGTGCTTCGACGAGGAGATCCGCGCGCACATGAAGCGGCACGATCCCTTCGGGTTCGGCGCGCTGCGGTATGTGCGCACCGCCGCCGAGTCCAAGAAGCTGCGCTCCTCGGACGAGCCGTGCGTCATCATCGCCACATCCGGGATGGCGGAGGCCGGCCGCATCCTGGAGCACCTGCGCGACCGCATCGGCGATCCGCGGTCCACGCTGCTGTTCGTGGGGTACCAGGCCGAGCACACGCTGGGCCGTCGGCTGTCGGACGGTGCGCCGGAGGCCAGGATCTACGGTGAGTCGCACAAGGTGGCGATCCGGATCGAGCGGGCCGACGCGTTCAGCGCGCACGCCGACCGGAACGAGCTGCTCGCCTGGGCGGCACGCGTGCCACGGATCGGCGCCGCGTATTGCGTGCACGGCGACCAGGCCGCGGCAGAGGCGCTGGCGGGTGCGCTTGTCTCGGCTGGGATTCCGGCCGAAGTGCCGGTGGCGGGATGGATTGTCTGACCCCGCAGCTTGCTTGTGTGGTGCTCAGCCTGGGGAATCCACCCACACTCGCGGCAGCCGTGAGATCTCTGTTGTCGCAGAGCGAGCCGGCGGAGGTCGTGGTGGTCAACTCGGGCGGGGGCAATCCAGCCGAGACCCTGCGCAGGGCTGGCATGGACGTTAAGGTCATCACCCGGGAAACCCGCCTCTTCCCGGGCGCCGTTCGTAACATTGGGATCGAGGCGACCCAAGCTCCGTTCGTGGCCTTCCTGGCCGATGACTGCGTTGCCGAGCCAGGATGGGTGGAAGGACGGATGAAGAGACATCGCGCCGGAGCGCTTGCGGTATCGAGCGCGGTGACCAATCGTCATCCGCGGAATCTGTCGTCGCGGGCCTCACATGTCTATCTATACTGGCGGCGGATGCCGGACACTCCCGACCACAAAGTCATTCATTTTGGGGTGAGCTATGCCCGCACGCTGTTTGACAGGTTTGGCCTCTTCCGTGAGGACCTGCGATCCGGGGAGGATTCCGAGTTCAACGATCGGATCAAGGGGGATATCCCAATCGCCTGGGCGCCCGAGGTCCGTTCGGCGCACCTGCACCCGACAACCCCTCTCGCACTCGTGAGGGACCAGTTCGCTCGGGGCGCACGCAGGGCACTCACGCGCAGACTACTCACCGGCAGACACCAGGAATGGCTGATCGTGCGCAATGCCCTGGTGCGCACTCGCAAACGCATGCGCCTGGCAGCGAGCGCTGGTGAAGCCGGTGATCGTCCGCTCCTCCTTGGCATTGCGGTGGTGTTTGCGGCCGTGGTTTATGCGCTCGGGGCGCTCTTGTCCGTGGCTAGACGCCCGCAGGATGGTGTGAGTCGCCGTGGACCGAGGATCCTGGCACTTCTCCAGTTTCACAACGAGATGCAGTACCTCCCGGGTTATTTCCGCAATGTCGCACCGCAGGTGGACGGCATCATTGCGCTGGACGATGGCTCCACCGACGGGTCCGGGGAGTTCGTGGCCCGACAACCGGCGGTGCTGTGTCTCATCCGCATCCCCCCAAGCGGCCCCCACGTCTGGGACGAACCGCGCAACCGCCGCCTGCTGGTCGAGGGTGCGCGGGAGCACGACCCTGACTGGCTCATCGCCATTGATGCCGACGAGCGCCTGGAACGACGCTTTCGGGAGCGCGCGATTGCTGAGATCGCGCGTGCCGAGCAGGCGGGTTACCTGGCGTTCGCGGTCAGGTTCCGGGAGCTGTGGGGTTCTCCCGATACCTACCGCGTGGACGGCATCTGGGGCCGGAAAGCGCAAGCCCGCTTCTTCAGGGCGCGCCTCGACCATGAGTTCGATACGCGGCCGCTGCACAGCCATTGGGCGCCGCTGAACAGCAAGCAGGCAGAAAGGTACCCCACCGCCGACCTGGTCATCTACCATCTTCGAATGATTGAACAGGGCGACCGACTGGCACGCCGGGACCGATACATGCAACGAGACCCACACAACCAATGGCAGCGGGTTGGGTATGAGTATCTCACGGAGGAGGAAGGGCTCCGCCTGGAGCGGCTGCCGGCGGGGAGGGAGTACGATCCTCCGGCTGGGGGGCCGGCCTGAGAGAGCGCTACGCCAGCACGATCTTCCCGTCGCTCATATCCGTGATCGTCGCCAGCGCCACGATCGGCACGCCCAGGGTCGCCAGGTGCGCCCGCCCGCCTTCCATGACCTTCTCGATGACCGCGCCGACGCCTACGATTGTCGAGCCCGCGGCCTGGGCCAGGCGGGCCAGGCCAAGGATGGTCTGGCCCGTCGCCAGGAAGTCGTCTACGATCAGCACCCGCTCACCATGCGACAGGTACTCCGGGGAGACGATAAGTTCGATGGTATGCCCCTTCGTGTGTGACGGGGCCAGCGTCAGGAAGACCTGGTAGGGCATGGTCACCGGCCGCGTCTTGCGGGCGTAGACCACCGGCACACCCAGGTGCATGGCGGTCGTGAACGCCGGCGCTATGCCCGAGATCTCCGCGGTCAGCACCTTGGTGGCCCCTACCGAGGCGAACCTGGCCGCCAGCTCGCGCCCGCACTCATCCAGCAGCGCCGGGTCCACCTGGTGGTTGAGGAAGCTGTCCACCTTAAGGATCCCGTTGCCCAGGTTGCGACCTTCGCGCAATATCCGCTGCTTGAGCGCGTCCATCCCTATGCCTCCGCCCGTGCGCCTTTCGCCACTACGGCGCCGTGAACTCTACTATCAACCTCGGGCGGTTGGCCGGCACGTCCTCGCCGTGGCCGAAGTACACCAGGTTGGCGCCCATCTCCATGTTGCGGATCAGGAGCCCGTAGTTCGGCAGCGATCCGGCGTTCCACGCCCTCACGATCTCGGTGACGTCCCACTCGACGAAGATGCGCGTCGCACCGCCCGCGATCGTCACCGGGCCGGCCGGTCGCAGCAGCGCGTACCTACCTGCCAGCAGGTTCCAGGTGGCGGTTCCCTCGATCCAGGGCTCGGTGACCGGAAACACCGTGTAGAGATCGGCGCCACCCGACCTGTACCCGTACAAGAACAGGCGCAGTGTGGCCCGGCGCACGGTCGCGCCCGAAGGGAGGGCGACGTTGAAGCTCACCACCGATCGGAACCGGCCCGTTGCATCGCGGCCGACGAAGAGCACCTCGGTCGGGTTTGGGGTTCCCGGCGCCGCCTCGATCAGCGGGGCGTCGGTGCGGCTCACGTACGTCAACGTCCGGACCGATGGCGTGCCCACCGGCGTGGCCGTGGGAGTCGCCGTCGGCGTTGCGGATATGAGGCTCGTCACCGCCAGCTCCCACGCTTCGTTGGTGGCCGGGTTCAACCGCACGGCGACCTCATCGCCGCGGCGGACGCGCGCCGGTGCATCGCCGAGGGGCACGGGCGCGCCGTTGATCGTAACCGCGGCATCGGAGTTGATACGGACCACCTGGCCGTCCTGCAGCGCGATCGCGGTGGGAGTAAGCACGTCCACGCGGCCGCGCAGCAGCCGGAATGAGGCCCGCACGCTGGCCGCGTTGTTGGACGCGCCCACCGCCTCGACGCGCACCTGGTCGCCGACCCGCAACGCAGCCAGGGCCGCCGACCCGCCGGCGCCGGTGCCCGCGTCGAATCTCGAGATTGCCGTCTCAGGAGTGATGGCGAAGATATAGATGACCGCGCCGACGTTTACGTGAATGCGAGGTGGGGTCGCGGTCAGGGTGATCGCGACGAGCACCCCTTCGGTGATTCTAGGTGACGGCGTGATGACCGGAGCCGGTGTGGGGATTGGGGTCGGCACAGGGGTCGGCGCCGGGGTCACCACCACCGGTGTTGGCAGCGGAGTCGGTCTGGGGTGATAGCCCGGAGGGGCGGGTTCGGCGGTCGGAAGCGTGATAAGAACCGTGCGGGTCGCGGCCTGCCACTGCACGTACGCGCCCAGCGCCTCGCTCACGAAGCGCAGCGGCACCATCGTGCGGCCCCCTACGACCATGGGGGGAGTGTCGAGGAGGACCAGCCTTCCGTCCACCGTAGCCTGCCGTCGGCCCATGACCAGCTCAATCGTCTTAGATGCAGTGGCAGCGGTGATGCGCTGCGTGGAGGGCTCCCACAGGACCGTGGCACCCAGGCGTTCGAAGACGCCCCGGAGCGGGACCAGCAGCCGTCCGCCCACCTCGACGGGCGGCACGTCGAACGCAAGCTCTTCCCCGTTGACGACGACGCGGATCG
>JASEHJ010000175.1 GCA_030018905.1 bacterium
CGATGTCGGTCCGCCGCCTGATCTCCTCTTTGACCTCCCCCGAAATCCACCCGCGACTCATTGCCCTGTGGGGTCCTACGGTTATGCCCGGGTCCCCTCCGCCTCCTCCTTCTGGCGGCGGGCCTCCGCCACCAGGCGTTCGGCCACGTGGCCGGGAACTGGATCGTAGCGGGAGAAGGAAGCGGTAAATGACCCGCGCCCTCCGGTAATGGACCGCAGGTCCGAGGCATACCGCAGGACCTCTCCCTGGGGAACCTGGGCTCTCACTATCGTCGTGCCGTCTCCCTGCGACTCCATGCCGCTGATGCGGGCACGCTTGGAGTTCAGATCGCCGATGATGTCGCCCATCAGGGCTTCAGGGACGCGGACGGCCAGGTCCAGGATCGGCTCCAGTAGGGTCAACCCGGCCTGTGTCGCCGCCTCCTTGACCGCCAACGCGCCGGCGAGCTGGAATGCGATGTCCGAAGAGTCCACGTCGTGGTACTTCCCATCCACGAGCCTGACCCTGACGTCCACAACCGGGTACCCGGCCAGGATGCCTTCCTCAAGTGCCTTGCGGGCACCCTTCTCGACCGATGGGATGTACTGGTTGGGTATCGCTCCGCCGAAGATCTTGTCCACGAACTCGAACCCGCTGCCGCGGGGAAGCGGTTCCATTTCCACGGAGCACACCCCGTACTGCCCGCGCCCGCCACTCTGCTTGACATGCCGCCCCTGTGCCTGGCCGCGGCCCTTGATGGTTTCTCTGTAGGATACGCGCGGGGGCGAGAGCACCACGTCCACGCCGAACTTGCGGCGTAGCCGGTCGGCCATGATCTCCAAGTGGGACTCGCCCATGCCCGAGATAACGGTCTGCTTGAGTTCAGGATCGCGGCGAACGCTGAACGTTGGGTCCTCTTCTGCCAGGCGGTGCAGGGCACTGCCCATCTTGTCTTCGTCGGCCTTGCTCTTAGGCTCGATCGCAAGCGAGATCGCGGGCTGGGGGAACACTACCGGCGCGAGGCGCACCGGCGCGTCCTTGGAGCATAGCGTGTTCCCGGTGGCGGTCTCGGCGAGTTTGGCCACGGCGCCGATGTCGCCCGGGCCAACGAACGAGGTGGCTTCTTGCTGCTTGCCGCGCAGGTGATAGAGCTGGCCCACCCGTTCCGTCTTGTCACGGGACACGTTGAACACCTGGGAGTCCGACGCGAAGGTCCCGCCGTAGACGCGGAAATACGACAGCTTGCCTACGTAGGGATCGGCCATGGTCTTGAACACCAGGGCCGCGAACGGACCGGCCTCAGACGGCTCAACAGGAACCTCTGACCCGTTCCGCGGGTGCGTACCGGAAATCGGGCCGCGGTCGGCCGGGGAGGGCAGGAGGTCAACGATCGCCGACAGCACCTGGCCTACCCCAATCCGCTTGGTGGCGGAGGCGGGCACGGCCGGCACGATCTTGCCGGCGCGGACCCCGGCGATCAGGCCGCGGCGGAGCTCCTCGTCGCTCAGCGTACCGGTTTCCAGGTACTTCTCCAGCAGCGCATCGTCGCCCTCGGCGGCCAACTCCATCAGTCGCTCGCGCGCGGCCGCTGCATCCTCACTCAGTTCGGAGGGCAGCTCCTGTACCGATTCCTGCCCGTCGCGCACGGTGTGCGCCTTCATCGAGAGCACATCTACGACCCCGCAGAGCCCTGCCTCTGTACCGATCGGCAGGAGCAGCGGGACGATCTGCTTCCCAAATCTGGCATTCAACCCTTCCATGGCCTGGGCGAAGCTGGCGTGCTCGCGGTCCAGGCGGTTCACGATCACCAACCGGGCCAGACCCTGCTCGTCCGCGCGTGACCATGCCTGCTCGGTCTGCACCTCCACGCCGGCCCGGGCATCCACGACCACCAGCGCGCCCTCGGAGACGCGTAGCGCACCCACCATCTCGCCCAGGAAGTCCGGGTATCCAGGCGTATCGATCAGGTTGACCTTGGCGCCCTCCCACTCCAGTGGGGCCAGCGATGCGTTGATCGTGTGCTTGCGCCTGATCTCCTCCGGGTCGAAGTCCGTGGTGGTCGTACCGTCTTCCACCCGGCCCTGGCGGTCGATTGCCCCCGTGCGAAAGAGCATCGCCTCCACGAGGGTGGTTTTGCCCGTGCCCCCGTGCCCTATGACGGCGATGTTCCTTATCCGGTCTGAACTGTAGCGCTTCAAGGTCATCCTCCTCCAATGATCGCCGTGCGGGCCGTTAGTAGCCCCGCTCGGCATCTACGACATTGAGCATCGGCGCCCCGATCAAGTACCTGCGGACATTCTCGCAGAACAGGGGAATCGCCCGATCGAAGTAGGTCGGCGAGGCGCCTGAGACGTGCGGTGTTATGATAACGTTCTCCATGTCGTACAGCGGGCTGTCAGGGGGCAGCGGCTCGCGATCGAAGACGTCCAGGCCTGCGCCTGCGATCAGGCCGCCACGCAGGGCCGCGATGAGCGCCTCCTCCACCACCACGGGACCGCGTGCCACGTTGATGAGCACGGCCGACCGCTTCATCAGCGAGAGGGCCCGCTCGTCAATCAGACCGCGGGTCTGCCGCGTGAGCGGAAGCAGCACCACCACGTAGTCCGCCTCTCTCAGAACCTGGTCGGTACCCTCCGGCGGAAGGACGCGCTCCACGTAGGGCATCGCCTCCGGCGTCCGCTTGGTTCCGATCACCCGCATGCCGAACGCCGAGGCCCGGCGCGATAGGGCGCGCCCGATGGCACCCAGCCCCAGCACGCCCAGAACCTTGCCCTCGACCTCGCCTCCAACGCACGCCGCCCGATCCCACCGGCGGACCGACTGGAGTCGAACGGCCACGTGCAGGCGCCTGGAAAACGCCAGCACCAAGGCCATCACGTGCTCGGGCAGCACCGTGGAGTGAATTCCCACGCTGCTCGTCAGCGTAACGCGTCCCTCGACCACGGCGGGCACCAGCAGCCCGTCAACGCCGGCGGCGGTGGCGTGGATCCAGCGCAGCCGCTCGGCCCGGCCCAGTAACGGCTCTGGGATCTGCCAGGCAACGATGACGTCAGCCTCCGCGGCCAGGGCCTGGGCGTGCTCGGGGTCGGTCGCGGCCAGCACACGGACGCGCGGATCCACGGCGCGGATCGCGTCAAGATGGCGCTCCTCGACCCTGGACAGCACCAGCACCGTCAGCGCGTCGGTGCTCACGATCGCATACCTCTCCTCATGCAACCGGGGCCTCGCCTGCGGGGGCGGCAGCCTCCAGCAGTCGGCTGATCACGAACCGCCGATCGAGCGCCGCCAGAAACCATCCGGCTTGGGGGCCCGACTCCTTGCCCAGGAATGCCAGATAGATCGCTCCAAACGCCGCCTTCGGCGTGAGCCCGAGCTCTACCTTCAGGTTGTGGATGGACCCATGCAGCGAGTCACCGTCCACCGCCTCCCCAACCATTGGAACCAGGGCGGCCAGGAACGCGCGCTGCTGGGGCGAAAGCCTGGCAGCCGTCGGCGGCAAGGCCGCCTGGACCTCGAACCTGTAGGCCTCGGGAGCATAGGTCTTCAGCCACCGGCCTGCATCGGCGAGGCGTGCCTCCAACTCGTGCCGATCCTCGTCGGTGAGGGAGGCGCCCTTCCCGCGCTCGGCTTCCGCCTCCAGATTCGCGCCCGGGATCTGGCTCAGGTGGGCCACCCGGGTGAAGCGGAGGCGGAAGACACCTGCCCGCGGCTCAGAAGCGTGCGCGTAATAGAAGGTCCGCGCAAGGTCGGGGGCATCTTCCCGGCCTGCGTGCGCACGCGCCGCCCGATCGAACTCATCGTACAGCAGGGGAATTGTCTCGCCTGAGGGATCGAAGTCCACGTGCTGCCGGTAGTGGGGCCGGACCATGGTGAACCGGGCCAGCTCGGGCCGCAGGACCTCCGCAAACTCTACCGCGGGCATTCCCACACCCTTGCTGGAAGCCATCTTTCGGCCACCGACCAGAAACCACTCGTAGGGAATCGAGAACGGGCGCGGGGAGCCGTAGACGGCCTCAACTATGGCGCCCGCCCTGTCGTAGCTGCCTCCCCGGGTCATGTGGTCCTTGCCTGCACCCTCCACGGTCACGCCTAAGACGTGCCACTTGGCAGCCCACTCGGTAACGTACTGGAGCTTGCCTCCCCCGCCGAAAGGCGAGCGGCGGCCCTCGTGCCCGCACCCCTGCGCCCAGGCCACCTTGTCCGGACGGCACGCGTAGGAAACCTGGTCGCCGTCCCAGCCGGTCACCACGGTGGTGCCGATCTTGCCGCAAGCTTCGCAGATCACCTGGAACGGATGGCGCTCGGCCTTCCGGCTCCCGCTGATCACGCGGTCAATCTCGACGATCTCCGCAGCCCGGTCCAGCGCGATCCGGATGGTCGCGTCAAACGCCCCTGAACCGTACAGCTCGCTCGTCCAGTAGATCCGGGGGGTCGCGCCGAGCCGGGTGAAGACGCGTGTGAACTCATCCGCGTGGTATCGCGCGAAGCTGGGCGCCGCGGCAGGGTCCGGAGAAGGCACGTGGCACAGCGGCACGCCCAGGTAAGACGCAAGGTCCTCGTGGCCCACTGGCAGGCCATCCATGGGATCAAAGTCGTCGTAGCCGTACAGGAACTCAACGGATGCGCCGCGGTCACGCAGCGCGCGGGTCACGCAGTCGTGGAGGATCACGCCGCGCAGGGAGCCCACATGGACGCGGCCCGACGGGCTCTTGGCGTCGTTGACAACGTGGCGCGGCTCGGCACGAGCCGTCAGGATCTCCTCGGCCAGAAGATCAACCCACACGACAGGCCACTTCCTCCTCCGGCGCAGCGCCGGGCATCGAACGCACCAGCATCTTGACAGGGGGAATGACCGGTACTGGCGATGCGCTGGACGTCATGGTTATCTTCGCGCCGGGGCCGGGAAGTTCCTCCGATCCAGGATGCATGCCAGCCGAACATTGACCGAACATTGAAACAACGGGCAGGCCGCCTCTGGCGGCCT
>JASEHJ010000176.1 GCA_030018905.1 bacterium
GGCCCGACAGGACATGCAGGGTGCGTGGTGGTGGACGAAGACCCGCTCGCCGGGACGAAACGCCGTTCCGGGTCCGGCTTCAACCACCACGCCCACCGGCTCATGGCCCAGGGGCACCGGAGCCTTGCGGGCAAGGTACCAGTCCATGATCTCACCGGTGCAAAGCCCGCATGCGGTGATGCGGATCAGCAGCTCGCCGGGGCCGGGCGAAGGAACCACCACCTCCTCCAACCGCAGATCCCCTGGCCCGTGAAAGACCGCGGCGAGCGCGGTCGCCGGAGGCGCCATCGTCACGCCTCACCCCCGGGCAGAACAGCGTACTTGGTCCCGACCCCGCGGTCCAGGTCTTCAAAGACCTCACTAATGGCGCCCAGGGGCCGGGCTCCGGTGATCATGTCAAATGGCCTCACCGCGCCGGTGGCCAGGAGATGAAGCGCCTGCCGGACGTCCGCGGTTCGGTAGTGGAAGGCACTGACGAGATCCACCTCGCCGTAGTGGAGGCGAGTGGCATCGAACGCCACCCGGCTTTCGCCCGGAAGCCCGCCGAAGAGCAGGACGCGGCCTCCGGGCGCAGACCAATCAGGCGCCGCGTTCCAGACATCGGGAGAGCCGGTGCACTCGATGACCAGGTCGGGTCCTCCGCCCGTGAGGGTGCGCAGCGCCTGACCGACCTCGGCCGTGGAGGAATCCAATGTATGGTCGGCCCCCGCCCTCACGGCAAGCGCCAGCCCTGCCGGCCTGCGTCCAACCGCGATCACCTCGTGCCTGCGGCGTCGCGCCTCATGGACGTGCAGGAGGCCGATCGGTCCCAGGCCGATCACGGCCACCGACGCACCGGCGGCCGGCCCCAGCCGCTCCCAGGCATGGACGACGCAGGCCAACGGCTCGAGGAACGCCGCCTCAATGTAGGATAGGCCCTGAGGCTTCGGGAAGAGGTGTCGGCTCACGATGCGTGCCGGCAGGCGCAGGAAGTCACCGTAGGCGCCGAGCGCGATCTCATCGAAAAGGGTCGCGCACAGGTTCTCGTGCCCGCGCCGGCACGGCTCGCACCGCCCGCACCCGGCGGTGTGCACGAACGCCACCGGCTGCCCGGCCAAGAACCCCTCAACACCCTCGCCCACGGCGGCGATGTCCCCGGCCGCCTCGTGGCCAAAGGGTCCAAAGGCAACCCGGGGATGCCCACGCCGGTAGGTCTTGAGATCGGTGCCGCAGGTCAGCGCGGCTCTTATGCGCACGACCACCTCGCCCGGGCCGGGCGATGGCACGGCCGTCTCTACCAGGTCAAGCACACGTGGCGCTCGCAGAATCGCCTGTCGCACTGTGCAGCCGCCCTTGGCCCGGACTATCCCTGCCCTGGGCCGGTCTCGGTGGGCAGGCCGAGATTCGCCCACGCGATGATCCCGCCTGTCAGGTTGTAGACCCGGGTGTAGCCTGCCTTGCGGAGCACCTCGACCACCCCGGCGCTGCGGCCGCCAACCGCGCACAGCACGATCACGGGCCGGTTCGGGTCGATCTCCGACGCCCGCATGGACACCTCTGCCACCGGAATGAGTCTGGCGCCGGGTATGCGGGAAGACGCCCACTCCCAGGGATCGCGCACGTCTATCAACTGGGCTCCCTGGTCGAGCATCAAATTGGCCTCATGCGGATCCACCTCGGCGATCGGATCAGGGGCGGCGGCAGGGTCCGGTGCGTGCGGCCGGCCTGGCAGACCGCAGAACTCCTCGTACTCAATCAGCGCCGTGATCGTCGGGTGATCTCCGCAGACCGGGCATTCCGGATTCCGGCTCCATCGGACGGTGCGCGTCTCGCCGGCGAGCGCGTCCACCAGCAGCAGGCGGTTGGCAAGGCTCTCACCGACACCGAGCAGCAGTTTTACCGTCTCGACGGCCTGGATGGTGCCCATGTGGCCAGCCACCGCGCCGATAACGCCGGCCTCGGCACAGGAGGGCACCGCTCCCGGAGGTGGCGGGGTGGGGAACAGACAGCGGTAGCAGCCACGCCCGGGCAGGTAGACCGTCGCCTGGCCCTCCCACCGCAGGACGCTGGCGTCCACAAGCGGCCTGCGCAGCAGTACGCACGCGTCGTTGACCAGGTAGCGCGTGGGGAAGTTGTCGCTGCCGTTGACCACCACGTCGAACTGGCCGATGATCTCGAGGGCGTTGGCCGAGGAGAGCACCGTCGGGAACGTCACCACGGTAATCCCTGGGTTGATCTCTTCGAGGGTCCGCGCGGCGGACTCGGTCTTGGGGCAGCCGAGATCGCGCGTGCGGTGGAGAAGCTGCCGGTGAAGGTTGGAGGCGTCCACCCGGTCGCCATCCACGATCCCGATGGTACCCACCCCGGCCGCGGTCAGGTAGAGCGCCACCGGCGAGCCCAGCCCGCCCGCGCCCACCACCAGGACCTTGCTGTCGAGCAGGCGGCGCTGGCCGGAGACCCCCATCTCCTCGAGGATCACCTGCCTGGAGTAGCGGGCGAGTTGCTCCCTGTTCAGCAGCGGCGCCGCAGCGGAAGTCGTCTTGCCCACCGTGAGAATCCTCCTGTGTCAACAAGCCGTCAGAGCATTTGCGCGGTAAGCGCGCACCGCCTGTGCCTGCGCGTCGGCCCTATAGGAAGAACGCACGAGAGGACCGGCCTCCACGTACTTGAACCCGCGGCGCAGGCCCTCATCGCGCAGGGCGGCGAACTCGTCAGGTGTGTAGTAGCGGGCAATCGGCAGGAAGCCGGGACCAGGTTGCAGGTACTGCCCCAGCGTCAGCACGTCGCAGTCCACCGCCCGCAGGTCGTCCATTGCCTCCAGCAGTTCGTCCTCGGTCTCCCCCATGCCCACGATGATGCCGCTCTTGGTGAACGCGTTGTACCCCCACTCCTTGCACCGCCGGAGCAGCTCTATGGACCGGTCGTAGTTGCCGCCGGGTCGCACCCCCCCAAACACCCTACGCACGGCCTCCAGATTGTGCCCCAAGATCTCCGGGTTGGCCTCCAGGACCGCGCGTAGTGCTTCGGTGTCGCCCTTGAAGTCGGGAACGAGCACCTCCACGGTACAGTCGGGTAGTCTTCGACGCATGGCGCGGATCGTCGCGGCGTAGATGCCCGCACCGCCGTCCCTCAGGTCGTCGCGATTCACCGAGGTCACGACCACGTGGCGCAGGCCCATGGCGGCGACCGCGTCGGCGACCCGCGCGGGCTCGCCCTCATCCGGCGCGTCGGGCCTCCCGTGGACAACCGCGCAGTACCGGCAGCGCCGGGTGCAGGTGTCACCAAGAATAAGGAATGTGGCGGTCCGGCGGTCCCAGCACTCGCCGATGTTGGGGCACCGGGCCTCCTCGCAGACGGTGTGCATCCCTCCGCGCCGCATGATACGGGTCAGGTCGGCGTAGTTTTCGCCTCCTGGCAGGCGGACCTTCAGCCACGCGGGACGCCGGCTACCCATGCACGGCCTTTCCCAACGCGTCCAGCGCCGCCTCCCTCAGTGCCTCAGAGAGCGTTGGGTGCGCGTGGATCGCGCCGCCCAGCTCCACCACCGTTCCCTCCAGGTGCCTCGCAAGCACCCCTTCCGCCAGCAGCTCTGTGACCGCAGGGCCCAGCATGTGTATGCCCAGGATTTCGCCGGTCCGGCGGTCTGTCACCACTTTGACGAACCCGTCGCGCTCACCCTCGATCGTCGCCTTGCTGTTGGCCTGGAAGGCGAAGCGCCCCACCTTGACCTCGTATCCGGCCTCCTGCGCCTGCTGCTCGGAAAGCCCCATCGAGGCCACCTGGGGGATAGAAAACGTGGGCCGCGGGACCGCCTGGTAGTCGAGTGACCTGCTCTCGACCCCGGCGATCGTCTCGACCGCGTGGATCGCCTCGTCGGAGGCAACGTGCGCCAGCCGGAACGGGCGGGCGATGACGTCACCCACCGCGTATATCTCGGGCACGGAGGTGCGCAGTTGGGCGTCCACCACAACGGCGCCCTTCTGAGTCTCGACGCCCGCCGTCTCCAACCCCAGGCCATCGGTGACAGGGCCCCGGCCAACCGCCACGAGCAGGTAGTCGGCCTCCACGCCTATTGTCTCCCCTCCACGGTTCAGCGTGATGGCCAACCCGTCGCCTGAGCGGGCAACACCACTGGCCGTGGCGCCCGTGTAGATCTTCATTCCCCTCCTCGCGAACAGCTTCTCTAAGGTCCGCCCGATCTCAGGATCCTCCAGGGGTAACAGTGTCGGGAGAAGCTCGATCAGGGTGACCTCGCTGCCCAGCGCGGCAAACAGGCTGGCGAACTCAACGCCGATTGCACCGCCACCGAGGATCGCGATCGTCTTCGGCACCTCGGCGAGCGCCAGCGCGCCGGTGCTGTCGAGCACGCGCTCATTGTCCAGGACGACCCCAGGAATGCTCCTGGGCGCGGACCCGGTCGCCAGGAGCGTGTGCCTGGCATCGAGCTCGGTTTCGGAGCCGTCAGAGAGCGCAACGCCGATGCGGGTACGGCCTAACAGAGTGCCGACACCCTCAAGGATGTCAATCTTGTGTTTGCGCATGAGGTATTGAACGCCCTTGTGCAGGCCTTCCACCACGGTCGCCTTGCGCTTCTGTAAGCGTGCGTAGTCCACGCGCACCGGCCCGGTCTCGATGCCTAAGGATTGGGCCTTCTTCAACTTCTCAACCATCTCGGCGGTGTGCAGCAGCACCTTGGTGGGGACGCAGCCGTAGTGGAGGCATACGCCGCCCAGCTTGTGGCGCTCGACGACCGCTGTGCGCAGCCCCAGTTGTGCTGCTCGAATCGCGCCGACATAACCCGCCGGACCGCCGCCGATGATTACGAGATCATAGGGATTTGGACTCACGTCTTCAGAATCTCCCCTCGACTACGGATTCACCCGAACGCGCAAGGCATGGTATCCGCTGGCGCCGTCAGGCGCCGGGGGCGCCTCCGCGGCAGTCTGCA
>JASEHJ010000177.1 GCA_030018905.1 bacterium
CAAGGACGGATTGCCTGTATTCCTCGTTGGAGACTTGGAGGCGCTGGTTGTACGCCTTGACTTCCTGCCCCAGCCCCACCCGCAGATTCAGCGCCGCGGCGGCAACCACAAGAGCAAGCACGCTCCAGACCATCCAGCCCCGCATTTCAACCACCCTGCATTTGGTCTCCGGTCAATGGGGAAAGATAGGCGACACGGTCTTCAGCCCGCGTCCCTCTTGCTTTCTTAGCTGGTCGGGGCGGCCCGATTTGAACGGGCGACCTTCTGGTCCCAAACCAGACGCGCTGCCAAGCTGCGCCACGCCCCGACTGGGCGATCGTATCAGAGGCCCTACGGCACCGTCAACGAACCCGTGAGCCCTGCGCACCGGGCTATCGCCCCAGGCTGAACGGCCACGGCAGCGGGATCGCCAGGAGCATCAGGGCCGATCCCAACAACGCCATGTTCTTCATGAAGTTGACCATCTCCATCATCTTCGCCGAAGGGTCCTGAACCGCCCAGAAGTTGTGCATCTGGAACGAGACCAGCACGAAGAAGATCACCAGCGCCAGCACCCCGAGCTCTGGGCGGATGCCTAGAAGGATCGACAGCCCGCCGATCAACAGGAGGACGCCCGTCAGGGCCGTGAAGAGCTTGGGCGACGGCACCCCCTTTGAGGCCGCGTAGCCGCTCATCATCTCAAGCTTGCTGAAGTGATTGTACGCGTTCATGAGGTAGTACATGCCGACGATAATCCTGCCGATCAGGAACGCCATCTCCATGGCCATCCCTCCTCAGTTCTCTTGGGTTCTCTTACTGCCTCACCGTGCCGTGGGCATCCGCCAGCGCCTGGTAGACCTCGGCGCTCACATGGATGCCGTCGTAGAATCGCTCCAGGCTCAGGTTCTCGTTGGGGCCGTGGTTGCCCTCGTCGGCGTTGGCGTAGGGCACGCCGATGTGGTCCACACCCAACACCGTGGGCCAGACCGCGTTGGGCAGGCTGCCACCGGAACACAGGTTGACCGACGGCTCGACTCCCCGCACTGCCCGGATCGCGCGGGCCACGACCGCCACCGCTGGATGGTCGGGAGCGGTGCGGCTGGCTTCCATTGCTCCGAAGCCACGGGCCAGCACCTGCACCCTGGGATCCACGCGGGCGGCGTGCGCTTTCACCTTCTCGAAGATCTCACTGGTCTTCTGGTCCACCACCAGCCTGACATCAATGCGGCACTCGGCCTTCGAGGGAATGATGGTCTTGGAACCCGGCCCGACATAGCCGCTGGCGAAGCCGCTGATGTTGAAATAGGGCTCCAGCATGATCCGCTTCCAGTAGGTGGGACCGTCCATGGGAAGGGTATCCAGACCCATCGTGGCGGCGAACGCCTGGGGATCGAACTCCATTCCGGCCAGGAGCCGCTCTTCCACCGAACCGATCGGCCTCACGTTGTCGTAGAACCCCTCGATCAGCACTCGGCCCGCCGGATCCACCATGGTCGAGAGCAGGTGGGCCAGCATCCAGACAGGGTTGGGGGCCACACCGCCCTTGTTGCCCGAGTGGTTATCCCGGTCGGCGCCCTGGGCGATCAGCGTGATCCCCACAATCCCCCGGTTGCCCAAAGAGATGACCGGCGCCCCGGTAGGGTGCAGACCACCGTCGGAGACGTAGACCAGATCCGCGGCCAATCGCGACCTGTGCTTGCGCACGAACTCTGCCAGGCCGCCTGATCCCGACTCCTCCTCTCCCTCAAAGACGAACTTGAGGTTGATCGGAGGCCCGCCGGCGGCTTCCAGCCAGGCCTTTGCCGCCAGCACATGGGTGATCAACTGTCCCTTGTTGTCGCCTGTCCCGCGACCGTAGAGGCGGCCGTCGCGCACGGTGGGCTCAAACGGCGGGCTGTGCCATGGCTCCAGCGGCTCAGGCGGCTGCACGTCGTAGTGTCCGTAGAGGAGCAGCGTGTAGGCCTTGGGGTCCCTGGCGATCTCGCCGCAGACAACCGGTTGCATCGGCGTCTCGATCACCTCGGATGGAATCCCGAGGTCCTTCATGATCCCTGCCAGCAGCCGGGCACATTCCTTAACGCCCACGTCCTGCGCGCTGATGCTGGGCTGCCGGATCAGGGTCTTGAGGATCTCCAACGACTCATCGCGGTGCTCTTCAATATTGCGGTGGACGATCTCAGTGGACATGCGCGAGGCCTCCTGGATGTACTCAGGGCTGCGGCAGCAACAAGAGAAGCATCAGGACCGGGGTGCGGGCGTAGAGACTGTGGGGCAACTGCGGCGGCATGTGGATCCAGGCGCCGGAGGAGGCATCGAGGTCATCGTCGCCGAGCTTCAGTCGGGCCTCTCCCTGCAGAATGTGGATGATCGCCGCGGTCGAGGCGGTATGCTCCGACAGCTCCTGGCCGGCGGCGAAGGCAAACAGCACTGCCTTCACCTGCGCATCCTTGTAGATCGTCCGGCTGAGGATGCTCTCAGCCGGCGCTTCCGCTAGGGCGGCAAGGTCAGGGATGAGCGTGTAGCTCCGGTTCTCTTCGTTCATAGTCTCGGCCTCCGGCATTCCGGCCTCCCGCATCCTCGCCTCCCGCGGCTAGCCGAAACCCAGGAAGGTCAGCAGCCGCGTGGCCAGTCCTCCAACAATGAGCGCCAGTACGATGGTGAACCCGGAGATCGCGGCGGAGCGCCGCCAGCCAAGAACCTTCGCGAGCACGGCCATCGTCGCGACGCACGGGATGTAGATGGTGTTCACCAGGGCGTAGGTGAAAACCTGGTTGGGCGTCATGAACGCCGACAAACTGGATGCGCCGCTGCCATACTGCACCAAGGCCAGTGCCACAAGCAACTGTAGCGCGAGTTCCTTGCGTAGAACAGCGAAGACCAGCGTGATCCCGGCCACCGCGGGCAGGCCGAGCCAACCCTCTACGATAGGCGCCAGCGGCCGCTCGGCAAGGCGGATCAAGCCGGTCTCGTAGAGCGCGCCTAGAACGAAGCTCCCGACCAGGACGACCGGAACGGCCACAGTAACGAACTCGCGGGCCCGCGCCCATGCCTTGCGCAGCACGCTGAGCGGGGTCGGCCACCGAAACGGGAAGATCTCCATGATAAGATCCGGCGCCCGGCCCGGCAGCAGGCGGTTGAGGCCCCAGCCCGAGGCCAAGATGACGGCCGCCACGGTCACGTAAAGGAGCAGGGCCGCGCGCCATCCGCCCAGGTAGGCAACCGCGCCCATGATCACCGCGGTCCGCGCGCTGCACGGCACAAGGGCCACCAGCGTCCCGCCGATGAGCCGCTCGCGCTCGGTGCGCAGTACACGTAACCCCAGGATCGCCGGCACGCTGCATCCGGCGCCGGCCACCAGCGGGATCGTCGCCCTGCCGTTGAGCCCGAGCCGGCCCATCAGCCGGTCGGTCAGCACCGCGGCCACGTTGAGGTAGCCACTGTCCTCCAGGATCGAGAGCAGCAGGTAGAAGGTGAGCACATACGGGATGCCCACGGTGAGCACAGCCAGCAGACCGGCGTCCAGGCCCCACTTCAGTATCCGTGTGAGGATTCCGTCACCGAACGCCCACACGGACACGGCGGCAATGGCGGGCGAGGCGGTACGCGCCCACAAGGCCTCGACCAGGCGGGCCAGCAAGCTGCCGCCCCAGAAGAGGCCCGCGAACGTCGCACCCAGCACCGCGAGGAGTATGGGCACGCCGGTTGATGGTCGCGTTGCCAGGCGCCAGAGGCGCAGGTGCTGCACCTCCCCGGGATGCAGCGTCACC
The DNA here is from genome assembly GCA_030018905.1 of bacterium. GTDB lineage: Bacteria > Sysuimicrobiota > Sysuimicrobiia > Sysuimicrobiales > Humicultoraceae > VGFA01. The sequence goes on from JASEHJ010000177.1 coordinate 3,747, forward strand.
TCGCGCGCGATGCGGTCCGCCTCCAGGTGCCGCTCCCGCGCAATCGCCAGCGGCAGCGGCTCACCACCCCGTTCGGAGACCTCCTGGGCAATCGTCGCGACCTCGGCCGCTGCTTCCGGGTTGGCAATGCCCGCTGGCAATCCTTCCAGGGTGCCTTCCTCCAGAAGCAACAGCGCGCGGCCCCGCGCAGGCACCTCGTGGTCGTCCAGGAGAGCCTCAACCCGCGCGGCCATCCCCTCGATCTCCGCGCTGTACCTGCGCCTGCTCTCTGTCGGTTGTCCGACCACTCCCATCGCCTCGGTCATCAGCTCGGCAGTCCCACGGCGTCGCGTGGCGATCGTGGGCACCACGGGGACCCCCAGCAGAGCGCCGAGACGCCCTGCGTCAATGTGAATCCCGCGCCGCGTGGCCTCGTCCGTGAGGTTCAGTGCGACCACAACCCGGAACCCCAGGTCAAGTAACTGCAGGACCAGGTAGAGGTTGCGCGCCAGGTTGGTGGCATCCAGGATCGCGGCAACGGCATCGGGACGCTCCTCCAGGAGGGCGCGCCGTGCGGCCTGCTGGTCCTCGGTATGGCTCGATAGCGCGTAGGTACCCGGCAGATCGAGGATGGTGACCCGGCTGCCGTTCACCCGCGCCGTTGCCACCGACACCTCAACGGTCGTTCCCGGGTAGTTCGCGGTGACCGCGCCCAGGCCGGTCAGTGAGTTGAAGACCGTGGACTTCCCAACATTGGGATTGCCGGCAAGGGCTACCTGTGGATCCCCGGAAATCGGGTCGCGCGGCTGAGCGTCGTGGCAGCCTATGGGCACGGCACCAGACTCTCAACGGCCAGGCGGGCGGCCAGGCTACGCCCCAGGGCGAAGACGCCTCCGGTTCCCTGCACCAGGAGGGGTCCACCGCATCCGACCGATGCCAGGACCGTCACCACCTCACCGGGCAGTAGGCGCATGGCCGCGAGTTCGCGCGCCAGACCGATGTCCATGGCTGGGATCTGGCCCAAACGGGCGGTCTCACCAGGGTGTAGCGTTGAGAGCGGTCGCATCATCGCTACTAGGCACATTCAGTTGCCGACCCCCTGCGAGTAGGTTGCGACGCGGGGCTCCTCGTGTCCATCAGGTCCCCGCTGGATTCTTAGGGTACCTGAAATATCACCTTTAGGCAAGCC
>JASEHJ010000178.1 GCA_030018905.1 bacterium
CGTCCGCCGCGGGCGACCATCATAACCTTGTGGTCTTCAAGGATCTTCTAGGCGACGACGAGACTGCCGAGACAGAGCGGGTCGATCCCGCGCCCCAAGGGCCGGAAGTCCTGTAAGACAAGAATCCGAGCGATGGCTGAAACCCAGCCATCACGAGGTTTTCCGCTGGCAGCCCGGATTCTACGCAGTGCTTCGGCCCCACAAGTGCGACCGGAGCCGCATGGATCTCCCACGAGCTCAACCTCCATGCACGATCTCCACACGACCCTGCGTCACCATGTCCCTAGTGTAGTGCGTCATAAATAACTATACATGGACGGCGGATTCGTGCTATGTTGTCAGTACCATGTGGAAACCAGCCAAAGCTCTGGCCGTTGTCCCTGAAGATCGTGCCCTCCTGGAGGCCCTGGTGCGTGGTCGCAACTCCCCCCAGAAGGTGGCTCTCCGTGCCCGGATCGTGCTGGGCGCTGCTGAAGGCCAGTCGAACGCGGGCCTGGCCAAACAGTTGGGCGTCACGCGGCCGACGGTCCTGGTGTGGCGTCGGCGGTATGCAAAGGCGGGGGTCGCGGGCCTGCTCAAAGATGCGCCCCGTCCGGGCCGCCGCAAGCGGATCGGGGCTCAGCAGGTGGCGGCCATCGTGAATGCCACCCTGCACACCACCCCGCGGGCTGCGACGCATTGGAGTACGCGGAGTATGGCGCGTGCGCAGGGGGTGAGCGAGGCCACCGTGCGGCGCATCTGGCACGCGCACGGCCTGCAGCCGCATCGCACCGAGACCTTCAAGTTGAGTCGCGATCCCCACTTCGTCCGCAAGTTGCGGGATGTGGTCGGGCTGTACCTCAACCCGCCCGATAAGGCGCTGGTGCTGTGCGTGGACGAGAAAAGCCAGATCCAGGCCCTGGATCGGACGCAGCCGAGTCTGCCGCTGCGGCCGGGGATCCCGGCGCGCCAGACCCCTGACTACGTCCGCCATGGGACCACGACCCTGTTTGCGACCCTCAACGTCTTGGATGGGACGGTGATCGGCCACTGCCAGCCGCGGCACCGCCATACGGAATTCCTTTCCTTCCTGGAGCGGGTGGACCGGGTGGTCCCGCGCCGACGCGAGATTCACCTGATCCTGGACAACTACGGCACGCACAAGCATCCGCGGGTGCAGGCGTGGTTCGCCGCGCGCCCCCGCTACCATCTACACTTCACTCCCACGGGGTCGTCGTGGCTCAATCTGGTGGATCGCTGGTTTGCCGAGATCACCCGCAAGCGCATCCGGCGCGGCGCGTTCCGCAGCGTCCGCGAATTGGAGCGGGCCATCTACCAGTACCTGCGGGAGAACAACAAGCACCCCCGGCCGTTCATCTGGACGGCTACAGCATCGACGATCATGCGCAAGATCAAGCATTGTAAAGAAGCGTTAGACGCAGGACACTAGCGGGCCTAGCCGATCGGCGCGCGGTCCAGCCACGCTACCATGACCCGGTGGTTCTCGGCCAGTACCTCCCGGGCCCTGCCGCGCACGAAGCTCTCGATCGCCACGGTCCCGTTGTAAAACCGCCGCAGGGCTTCCAGCGCCGCCCGTGCATCGAAGATGCCCTGAGCCAGGGGAACGTGGGCCTTCTCGTGCGTGGATCCGGAGATGTGGACGTGATAGATGTGCTGCTCCAATCCGCCGAGAGCAACCGGATCGCCGTTGTAGAGAACGTGTGCGACGTCCAGCGTCAACCCGAGTGAGGCCGCGCCGATTCGGCGCACGAGTCCTGCGGCCAGATGGGGGTCTGTTACGATCTCCAGGCGTTTGTGCTCCATGTTTTCGATTCCCACCCGCAGCCCGAGCTGCGCGGTCCTCTCGGCCACCCGGCCGAAGAACGCTTCCATTGGGGGCCAGAACGCGTCCGGGTCATCGCCGTTGGAGGAAAGCGCGCCTGGATGCAGGACCACCACCTCGGCTCCCATCTCGGCGGCCTCCTCCAGGGCGATCAGGTACTGTCGCTGGGACTCGGCCCGGATCCCTGAATTGGTCGAGGTCACGTTGAGGTCGCGTGTGGGGCCGTGCAGGGTCAGGGCAAGGCCTCGAGAGACGGCCTCGCTCCTCAGGCGCAATGGGGCGAACCCCTGGTCCCAGAGGTGCTCGGCCCAGACCTCCAGCGCCGCATATCCCAGGTCGCGCACGAGGTCCATGACCTCAATCAGGGGAAGCTCCCGCGTCGTGGTCGTGGACGCGGCGATCCTCATCGTTCGAAGAGCATCGCGCGGCGGATGCCGACCATGACGTCCGCGCCTTCCTCGTAGTACTGCCCGGGCGGGGCCTGCAGGCGGACCGTTAGACCCCCGGCCAGTCGGACCTTGTACTCGACCAGGTTGCCCAGGAAGTTCCGAACCTCCACGCGGCCGGGCAGTCCCTCGTCGGCCGCGAGGGTCAGGTCTTCCGGCCGCACCGCCATTGCCGCTGCCCCCGAGATGCCGGAGGGGTTCTCGGCCCGGCACTCGTAGCCGTCCACCCTTACGTGGGCGACGCCGGGCCCGCCGGTCGTGATCTGCGCCGGGAGGAAGTTCATCTGTCCTATGAAGTCGGCGACGAACCGCGTGGCCGGGTGGTTGTAGATCTCGGCCGGCCGACCGACCTGCACGATCTGTCCGTCCGCCATGACCGCCAGGCGGTCCGACAGCGCCATGGCCTCGGCCTGATCGTGCGTGACGTAGAGCACGGGTATGCGCATCCGGCGCTGAAGCTCCTTGAGTTCAAAGCGCATCTGCTCACGCAACTTGGCATCCAGGTTCGACAACGGCTCGTCGAGCAGCAGGATCTCCGGACGTCCGGCCAGCGCCCGTCCCAGTGCTACACGCTGCTGCTGACCTCCTGAGAGCTGGTGGGGGTAGCGTCCGCCCAGACCCCGCAGCTCCACCAGGTCGAGCACCTCGGCCGCCCGCGAAGCGATCGCCTGCCGCCCCTCGCCCGCCACGCGCAGCGGGTACGCCACGTTGTCGAACACGGTCATGTGCGGCCAGACCGCGTAGTTCTGGAATACCATGCCCAGGCGGCGGCCCTCCGGGGGGACGAAATGGCCCGCGTCCAGGTCGTTGACGACGCGTCCACCTATCGTGATCCGGCCGCGCGTGGGGAGCTCAAGGCCGGCCACGCAGCGCAGCGTTGTGGTCTTGCCGCACCCGCTCGGTCCCAACAGGGTGAAGAACTCCTCCGGCCCGATGGAGAACGAGACGGCCCGTACCGCCACCACGCTGTCGAACATCTTCCAGAGATCCGAAACCAGCACAGCGGCCATGGCAACCTCCTGGAACCCCATCTGCTAGAACCCCACCTGGCCCCGCGTGGCCTTGCGCACTATCAGGTTGCTTCCCAGGATCAGCACCAACACGAGCACCGAGAGTGCCGCGGCTATCTGCGTATAGCCCGACGACTGCATGTTGAAGATGATCACGCCTATCGTTTCGGTCCGAAGCCCGAAAAGCAGGATTGACATGGTCAGCTCGCGGAACGCGGGCATGAAGACCAGGATCCAGCCCGCGACCATGCCGGGCCGCACCAGCGGGACTATGATGTCGCGCATGGCCCGAAGAGGCCCTGCGCCCGAGACGCGGGCCGCTTCCTCCAGCGACTCGTGTACCTGCTGCAGCGTGGCCGAGGTCGTGCGCAGCGAGAGCGGCATGTATGCCACGATGTACGCCAACAAGATTATCCAGATGGTGCCGTAGAGCGCCACAGGCGGCCGGGCCCACGCCAGGATCATCGCTATGGCGATGACGGTGTGGGGGATGCCGTATGGGAGCATGCCCAGCGTGTCGAGCGCGGCGGCCCCACGCAGTTTGGCGCGTATGCGGGCGTAGGCCACGAACGTCCCCAGCACCATGGTGATGGTGGCCGCGGACACGCCCAGCAACGCGCTGTTTGCGAGCGCACGGCGGATGACTTCCTGGTTCGCAACGTACGCGTAGTGCTTCAACGTGAGGCTCGCCGCGGCCAGGGGCGCGCCGTAGTACTTCAACAGAGAGGTCAGCAGCAGGGAGAAGAGGGGGAGGACCGCGATCACGACGGCAAACAGGACCGCCAGGGCGAACGCCACGCGGCGCAGCGGTCCGAGACGGATGATCTGCGGATGGATGGACTTGCCCGCGATGACCGTGTAGCGCTGCTGACCGCGCTGAAGCCGCCACTGGACTGCCAGCGCGGCGGCGCCGACCACCACGAGCAGCATTGACTGGGCCGTGGCCAGCGGGAAGTCAGGGATGTTCAGCGAGGCGTATATGCTGGTCGTGAGGACGTAGAACCGCGCACGGATTCCCAGCAGCGCAGGGATGCCGAAATTGGCGATCGAGTGGATGAAGGCCAGGAGGCCCCCGGCCAACAGCGCTGGAAGCACCAGCGGTATGGTAACGTCGCGCATCACGCGCAGGCTGCCTGCACCGCTGGTGCGGGCGGCCTCCTCCAGGCTGGCATCCATCCGCTCAAGTGCGCCGGATACGGTGAGGAAGACCAGCGGGAAGGCATGGATTGCCATCACGAAGACGACCCCCCAGGCGCTGTAGATTGAGAAGGGAGCCTGTTCCAGACCCAGCAGGGCAATGAGAGGACGCATGAGGTAGCCCTGCGGCCCCAGCAGTTGGGCCCAGGCGATGGCGCCAAAGAACGGCGGGACCGCGTAGGGCATGATCAGCAGTGTGCGCAGCCAGCCCCTGCCGGGTATGTCGGTGCGCATGACCAGGAATGCCAGCACCGCGCCCGCGATCATGGCTCCGACCGCGGAGGCAACTCCTACCCACACAGTGTTGGTCAGGGCCCGGAGATTGCCCGGGTCTACGATGGCCCGCCGGTAGTGGTCCAGTCCCAACCCGCCGTCCACGAGCAGACTGCGGTAGACCACCTGCGCCACGGGCCAGACAACGAGCACCACCATC
>JASEHJ010000179.1 GCA_030018905.1 bacterium
TCGAACTGATAATCCTACCCAGTCAAACCGCGGAGGGAAGGTTGCCTACACCCGCCACAGTCATTGTGCTCCTAGGGATCTTCGTGGCGGTTGCTCCCGCTATCGGGGTTACGGACATACAACCCCCACCTGCCAAGGCCGTGCTGGTTCCGGCTTCCGCGGAGGAGGGCCTCCGGCAGATCGTGGCCCTGCGGCCATCGGCGCATGTCGTCCGGCAGATCGTCGCGGCGCAGGCGCCCGTGAAGGCATCCAGGCCTGATCCGGCGGTCCTCAACTACGCGGTACAGGCCGGGGACACCCTCTGGACGATCGCGCAGCGGCACGGCGTGACGGTTGAGGCTCTGGCCGCGGCCAACGAGCTGGTCCTGACCGCGATCCTGCCGCTGGGCAGGTCCCTGGAGATCCCGTCGGGGGCCGCGCCGGTTCCTTCCTCCCGGCCCGCAGCCCGTACTCCCGCGCGTCCCGAGAGGTCCGCGGTGCACGTGGTGCGGAGCGGCGAGACTCTGTGGGAGATCGCCGGCCGCTATGGGACGCGGGTCGAGGACCTGATGGCGATGAACGATCTGGGCGACTCCGACTGGATCAAGCCGGGCCAGCGGATCGTTGTTTCGGCAGGGGCGCTGCCGAGGCACCGGCAGATCGGGCTGCGGTCGCGGACCCGTCCGGATACGTCGGAGTTGGTTATGGCGGACGCCTCGGTGCTGCGTTCAGGCGGGGCCTTCATCTGGCCGGCACGCGGCACCCTGACCTCGCGCTTCGGCTGGCGGTACCGCCGCCACCATGAGGGCATTGACATCGCCTCGCCGCGCGGCACACCTATCTACGCGGCGCGCGACGGCGTTGTAGAGTTCTCCGGGTGGAAGGGCGGCTATGGCCGGGTGGTGTTCATCCAACACGGCAGCGGCGTTACGACCGTGTACGGCCACGCATCGAGCCTTCTTGTCCAGCCCGGGAAGCCCGTCAAGAAGGGTCAGTTGATCGCCCGCGTCGGTTGCACCGGCCGTTGCACCGGGTCGCACCTGCACTTCGAGGTTCGCGTCAACGGTCGGGCCGTCAATCCCCTGAGCTACCTTCGCTGATCCTTCCTCGCGCGCATCTAGAGTTCAGACATAAGGAGAGGTAGGCGCCGGTGGCGGTCGCAGGCGAGGGTATTCGCGCGGGAGGAATGGGGCCGTTTCAGAAACCTTGACGGCTCCGTTCTTTGTCGGTAGAATCAGGATAGTTAGATAGAATAGTCGCTATCCTGATCATAGAGGCTTGTCATGACCCGGGAGGCCCGCAGCCGGCTGCGGCAGCAAGTGCGGCAGTGGCAGGAACAGCAGTGGCGGCTGGAGGCGGAGCTGCTGCGGCTCTCGCGGGGAGTGCTAGTACGCGGCAGCCTGGTGCCGATGTACAAGGCCTGCAACAAGGGGGGCTGCAAGTGCACGCGAGGGGAGCTGCACGGTCCGTACTGGTACCTGTCGTGGAGTGAGGCGGGGCGGACGCGGATGTACTTTGTGAAGGCCGCCGGGCAGGGGCGGGTGCGGGCGGCGGCGACCCGATATCGCCGGTGGCGGCAGGGGCGGGTGCAGCTGGTCAAGCTGCAGCAGCGGATCCTGGAGGGGCTCAATGCCCTGGAAGCGGCTGCGACGCGACCGGTAGAGGAGGTGGAAGGCGCTGGCTAAGAGTCCACCGCTGCTGATCTACGAGCAGGACAGGCCCAAGGTGCTGCAGGCCCTGCAGGACGGGCGGGTGGAGTACGCGGACCTGACCGAGTGGGCGTTCCTGGATCTGTTCATGGGCTTTCTGCAGGCGACGCATTTTCTGGAGTGGGCGGTGGGGACGTATCCCGATCCGCGGCAGCGGCACAGCGTGCCGGTGGGGGTGCTGCTGGCGAGTGTGCTGCAGTTGAAGTATCACGGTGAGGCGGCGTTTCTGAAGCTGCCCTATGTGCTGCGTTCGGGATCGATCCTGCAGGCGGTGGGTGTGAATGCCCGGATGGGGGGCGGGTTCAACTGCAAGCATAAGAAGCCCCGGCGCAGCCCGTTTGACCAGGACACGGCCCGCAAGTACTTCAAGGATACGGACCCGCAGCGGCTGCAGGCCTGGTACACGCAGGACGTGGGCGGATGGTTGCAGGCCCACCAGGCGTTGGAGCGCGAGCGGATCTTCGTGCTGGACAGTTCGCTACTGACGCTGCCGGATAATCCCCGCTATGAGCAAGCGGCCCAGGTCCCGCTCGATGCCCAGGGGCACTATGCGACGGACGGTACGCCGAAGTGGTGCTACCAGATGACAAACCTGCTGCATGTGAGCACGACCAAAGACTATTTCCTGTTCACCGGGGTGCGCCTGGGGCCGGGGTCGGCCAGTGGCTTGACCGAGGGGAAGCGCCTGGTCACCAACTACGTGGCGGCGCGCGGCCCTGGCGCGATCCGGCTGTTGCTGATCGACCGCGGCTTCATGGACGGCGCCTTCATCACTTGGTGCAAGGAGGACCAGCAGATCGACGTGCTGGTGCCGCTGAAGCGCTCCATGGCCATTATGGCGGACGCCGCGGGGCTGGCCGGGCGGCCCGAGCATCCGTGGCAGCCCCTGCGGATGAGCGCCAAGGAAGAGCAGACGCTCCTGCGCAAGGAGGCGGCGGTCTGTGAAGATCTGACCTCGTGGGAGAAGTGTCAGGCGCCCCTGACCGTGGTGCTGATCCGCGAGACCGCGGTGGATGGCACCGTACAGCAGTGGGCGTTGGCCACGACGCTGCGGGGCCGCACGGCCCAGCAGCTGGTGGATTTGTATCGGTTGCGCAGTCAGATCGAGGAGCGCTACGATCAGCTCAAGAATGCCTGGGGCCTGACGCGGTTCACCTCGACGGCATTTTCGCTCGTCACTGCGCATGTGGTGTTCACGCTGCTGGCGTACTCGCTATTGCAGCTGTACCTGAAGCGACGGGATCTGCGTGCGTTGGCGGTGCGCACCATCACGACGCTGCAGTACGACGAGCAGCTGGGCCGGGCCGCAGTGATCGTCTACGCGGACGGAGCGTTTGCCGTCTTCGGGCTGCTGGAGTACCAGGGGATCCTCTTGCGGCTGAGCGAGGTGGCGAGGCGACGCCTGCTCCGCCGGACCGCCGCCCTCATTCGCAACCGGTCCCCCTGATCCGTACCGTGGTGCCCATAACTATCAGCCGCGCGGTGGTGGTCAGAAGACACGAGTCACCGCGCAATCGCTGAGGGCGTCGCCCATCCTCTTCTAGCTCCTTCCACACCCCGTGATCGCCTCTGGGGTCTAGCTCTTTCCCCTTACCCTCATGCCGGCAGGCGCGCCATGGGCTCTAATGTCTGAACTGCAGTTTAGGATTGATTGGCTTGACAAGGGGGGCCACAGGAATGTCCCGGGCAACAGCGTAAGGAGCGTAAGAAACGATCACCGACAACAAGACTGCAAGAACGAAAGCGGAGACTTCCCTTCTCACATCAAACCTCCTCTCTCAGTGTCAGAAAAGCGCTGCCGGATGTTTGGAGGCTCTCGCCTGTTTCCCTCTTCGTTTCAATCTGGATGACTCCCTTCAACTCGCCGATGCTCGTCTGCGGAGGTTTCCTCCTCAAATCACTCCGGCGTGAAACCCCGCCCCGCACTGATCGTAAGCACCGAGGACTTCCACGCTGCTCTCCGTTGACAAGCGGATCACTCGAAGGGTTCTGGGGCGTCTATCCCGGCAGGACCTTGCGCGGGTGGAGGCAGTGCTTCAGTGGGTGGAAGGCCGCGGGGGCAGGTCGAAGCAGCGCCTGGAGACGACCGGGGCGCCGGGTGAAAGAGGGCTGGCGCGGTGTCCCGTGGAAGGTGACTGGTGTGACGACGCCCGAGGCTTTGGAAAGGAACGTGAGCCGTATCCTCCGCGGGCTGGCAAAGAACTACGCCGCCGCTCTGCAGGAGGTGCTCGGGGACAGGCTCGTCTCCGTGGTCCTCTTCGGCTCCGTGGCAAGGGGCCAGGCCACAGCCTCCTCGGATGTAGACCTCCTCGTGGTGGTCAAGGATCTGCCCCAGTCCAGGTTTGCGCGCCGGCGGCTCCTTGATCCGGCGTACGCCCGCGTGGCCCCCACGCTGGTCCGCCTGATGGGCGAGGGGATTCCTGCCGCGGTGACGGACGTCATTCGCACCCCTGAAGAGGCCGCGCGGCCTTCGCTGCTCTACCTCGATCTGACCGAGGACGCGGTCCTGCTGATCGACCATGACGGCTTCTTCGCGGCAGTTCTGGACAGGATGCGGGACTCGCTGCGGCGGCTGGGTGCTCGACGGCTTTGGCTCGGCGGGACGCCCTACTGGGATCTCAAGCCGGACTTCCGGCCCGGTGACGTGGTCGAGCTATGGTAACGCGTGAGATTGCGGCGCAAGACGTGCAGCGGGCGGATGTCATTCTCCAGGAGGCGCGCAGCCTTCTGGATCGTGGCGCGTGGAACCTTGTGGTTCGACGGTGTCAGGAAGCCGTGGAAATGGCCCTCAAAGGTGCCCTGCGCTATGCAGGGGTCGAGGTCCCGAAGGTGCACGACGTGGGGCCGCACCTTCTCCGCCATGCTGACCGCTTTCCTGTTTGGTTCACCGACGACCTCCCGCGCCTCTCAGAGATCTCCGGACGACTCCGCAGGGAGAGGGAAGCGAGCTTCTATGGGGACGAGGCGTCCGGCGTTGCGCCCGAGGCCATGTACGACGAGGCCGATGCCAAAGAAGCTCTCGCCGAAGCCACGTTCGTGCTCGACCGATGCCGCCACCTAGTCAAGGGAGACTGACCCTCCGTCCCTACGCGGCCGAGCTGGTCGCACACAGTCATCGCGCCGGACCCGGGCGCGCAGGCGCCACCGCAAGCGTCCGCTCGCCGCTGTAGTGCACCTGGCCGGGCCGGCCGCCCCGGATGCGGCGCACGAACCGGCG
>JASEHJ010000017.1 GCA_030018905.1 bacterium
CACCGGAACACCGCGCCGCAGGCATGCCTCGATCAGGTCGAGCGGCGCCGGACCGCCGCCCAGCAGCACGCACCGCAGCGTAGGCGGATACGGCCGATCGCCCCGCTCGTCCAGCATGCGCTGCAGCATGGTGCTGACCACGGAGATGATCGTCACCCCTCCGAAATCAATCTCACGGTTGACCGCTCCAGGATCGAAGGCCCCGTGCACGACCGCGGGTATGCCGTAGATCACGCTGCGCCACAGGATCGCCAGGCCCCCTACGTGATGGAGCGGCAGCGGGGCCAGCCAGCAGTCGTCGTTGCGGAGCCCAAGATTGAAGGCTGAGCCGACCGCGCTCCACCAGTGGTTGCCGAAGGTCAGCATGACGCCCTTGGGCCGCCCGGTCGTGGCCGAGGTGTAGATGATTCCCTGCACGTCTGAGAGCGTGATGTGGTCGCGCAGGGGCGCGTCTGCCTCGGGCGCGGCAGCCAGTTCAGCGAGCGTGAGGATCTGGAAGACGGCTCCCCCGACCCCGGCGTGCGCGGCCGCAGAGAGCTCGCTGCACGCAGCCGCGGCCAGCCCGGCGCTTGCCTCGTCGCAGATGACCAGCGCCGTCCGCGCGTCCTGCAGGCACCATGCCACTTCTGTCGCGGCCAGGCGCGTGTTGACCGGCACCATTACCGCGCCCAGCCGCGCCAGCGCGTGCATAAGCGTCACGAACGGGACGCCGCTCCCGAGCGCGAGAGCCACACGCGCGCCCACTTTGACGCCGAGGCCGGCCAGCTGCCGCGCGGCGCGGTCTGCGAGGCGGTCCAGCTCACCGAACGTCAGGCGCTCGGATCCCGCTGCCAGCGCCAGCCGGTGGGGAAAGGCCCGCGTACGCGCCCGGAGCCAATCGGGCACGATCTCAGCCGACGACGTCAATGAGATCTCTGATCGCTTCACAGTCCTCGCATCCTGCGATCCCCCGCGGTGGCGTGTTCCTGGACAGCACCTTACGCACCTCTTCCAACAGCGGGGGGATGATCCGGTCGGCGCGCAGCTCCACCGGCCTGAGCGCCGCCCTGAAACCCAGCGCCGCTCCGCGGTCGCGTAGAGGGGGCCGGGCGGCATCCGGCTCCATATAGATGAGCGACAGGCCGGAGACAGGCTTGAAACCGATGCGCTCGGCTATGTAGGCGTAGCTATTTAGCTGTATCTTGTAGGTCTCGAACAGCTCTTCCTGGACCTGCGTGATGCGCGCGGTCTTGTAGTCCACGATGTGATAGGAATCGTCGCGGAGCCTGAATATGTCGTCGGGGGAGCCTGTGAGCATAACCCCGGTCCGTGGATGCGTGACCCTGTACCTGCTCCAGTGAAGGAGCCCGCTGTCCCTCACGTAGTCAGCCACCCGCCCGATCTTCGGATACCAGTCTGGAAGCCTGCCGTGCCGGTCGAAGAAGCCGTGAACCGTGCGCTTGGTGAAGGAGTCAATGACGCTGAAAATCCCAGGAAACGGCATCTGGTAGGGCAGGTTACAGTTGTACTGGATCCAGAAGCACCGGAGGCAAGACCCTTCCAGCACGCCGGCCAGACCCCGGCCGGAGATCACGATCTCACTCGCGCCCCCCACCGCAACTCACCTCCTCAAGTACCCCGCAGAAGGCTGACGGCCAGCAGCGCCCCGTAGATAAGAAGCAGCCGCGCGGTCCGCTTCAGCGCACCGATAAGCGTCGCGGCGTCTTCGTGCCGCAGCACAGTGCGCGCCAGCCCCACCATTGTGGGCGCGGCCAGCCAGGGTAGCCAAAACCACGATCCGAGCAGCCCCGCCAGGCGCATCGCCGCGGGCGCAGCGGCAGCGCCGGCCAGGCAGCATATGTACTGCGCGCGCGTGGCGCGCGGACCCAACCTCACAGCAAGCGTCCGCTTTCCGGCCGCGCGGTCGGTCTCGATATCGCGCAGGTTGTTGAGTACCAGGATGGCAGCGGCCAGCAGCCCCACCGGCACCGAGGCGACCACCGCCACCGCGCGGATCTCCCCACTCTGCACGTAGTCGCTGCCGACGACGGCCACCACCCCGAAGAAGAGGAACACAAACAGGTCTCCCAGCCCGCGGTAGCCCAACCGCAAGGGGCTCGCAGTGTACGCCAGGGCAGCGGCAATGGACATCAACCCCACCACCAGCAGCGGCCAGCCCCGCAGCGCTACCAGGTAGATGCCGGCGGCCGCCGCAATCCCAAGGCACAGGTAGGCGCCAACAAGCACCTGCCGCGCCGGCAGCAGGCCTGCCTGGGTAGCCCGCGCCGGCCCCAGGCGGTGTGGAGTGTCGGCCCCGTGCAAGAAGTCGAGCGCGTCGTTGTGGAAGTTGGTGGCGATCTGGATGCAGACGGCGGCTATCAGTGCGGCAATCGCGGGCAGCGGCGCGAACATCCCGTCCCCGGCCGCGGCAGCGGTACCGACCATGACCGGCGCGACCGCCGCGGTAAGCGTAGGCACGCGCGCGGCAAGCACCCATGCCCTCCAGGGGCTGCCCCCGCCTGGCGTATCTATCCCGTCCTTCGTGGCTCCCATGCCGCGTGCCTACGGGTACCGTGGGAACTTCTTGAAGTTGGGCCTGCGCTTCTGTAGGTAGGCGTCCCGGCCCTCCTGCGCCTCCTCCGACATGTAGTACAACAGCGTGGCGTCGCCGCCGAGCTGCTGCAGCCCGGCCAGGCCGTCGGTGTCGGCGTTGAACGCGGCTTTCAGCAGGCGCAGGGCCAGCGGGCTCTTATCGAGCAGCTCCTTGGCCCACCGGACCGCCTCTTTCTCAAGCTGATCGAGAGGCACCACGGCGTTCACCAGTCCCATCGCCAGCGCCTCCTGGGCGCTGTACTGCCTGCACAGGTACCAGATCTCGCGGGCCTTCTTGTGACCCACGATCCGCGCCAGGTAGGTTGAACCGTATCCGGCATCGAAGCTGCCGACCTTTGGGCCGGTCTGCCCGAAGATCGCGTTGTCGGCCGCGATCGTCAGGTCGCACACCGTGGCCAGGACGTTCCCGCCGCCGATGGCGTACCCGGCCACTACCGCGATCACCGGCTTGGGCAGGGTGCGGATCTGCCGCTGCAGATCGAGCACGTTCAGCCTGGGAATCTTGTCGCCACCAACGTAGCCCGCGTCGCCCCGCACGCGCTGGTCGCCGCCGGAGCAGAACGCCTTGTCGCCGGCGCCGGTGAAGAGCACCACCCCGACGGTGGAGTCGTCCCGCGCGTCCGAGAAGGCGTCCATCAACTCCCTGATCGTTTCGGGCCGGAAGGCGTTGCGCACCTCAGGCCGGTTTATGGTGATCCTAGCGATCCCATCTGAGTGCTCGTAGATGATGTCGGTGTAGTCCTTGACCTTCTTCCATTTCACGGGCATCAGATCCTCACCCCAGCTCTCTTCCTTGGTTAAGGAACTCCAGCACGAGCGCGCGGAACCGCTCGGGCTGCTCCAGGTGCACGGCATGTCCCGCTTCCGGCACGACCTCCATCTTGGCCTGCGGGATCAGGGCGCGCATCTCCTGCCCCATCTCGCAGTAGGCGGGATCGAGCCCTCCTGCGATGAGCAGCGTGGGCACACGAATCTGCTGGAGGTACTCGTGCACGGGCGGCTGCACACCCTGACCCAACCCGCGCAGGCTGTTCGCCAGGCCGGTGGGGTTGTTCTGCAGCCGCCGGGCGCGGAGATCCCGGCGCGCCTCATCCGGCAGCGCGGCCTGGCTCGCAAACAACGGCAGGCGCTCCCAGCGATCCACGAACGGCTCAACCCCGTCTTGCTCGATCGCCGCCGCCAATTCGGCGTCCTGCGCGGCACGCTCGCGACGGGCACCGGCATCGCGGATCCCAGGCGAGGCGCTTTCCAGAATCAGCGCGGACAACCGCTCGGGGGCCACGATCGCCAGTGAGATCGCGACGCGGCCGCCCATCGAGTAGCCCAGCAGGCCCGCCCGCTGGATCCCCAGGACGTCGAGTACGCTCAAGACGTCCTCGGCGGCGTAGCCGATCCCGTAGCGTACAGGATCGTCCGGCGCATCGGACAGGCCGTGCCCCAGGAGATCCACCACCACGGTGGCGTGGCTCTGCGCGAAGACCTCGGCGTGCTCTGCCCAACCCGCGGCACTGCCGGTGAAACCGTGCAGCAGCACAAGCGTGGGACCCGTGCCGGCCTGCTCTACGTTGAGATTCACCCCGTTCACGGAAAGCCTGGGCATCAGGGAGTCCTTCCCGAGGCGTCGGGCGGCAGCTCGACGCGCAGGGCGGCCTCGACCGCCTGCCAAACCTCGCGGTGCAGGATGACGTTGGGATCCCGCGCCGTGCGCACCTCAACGATGGAGAGCCCCTCTCTGGAGATGCCTTCCCGCACGCGCGCCCTGAAGTCATCCCAGGACTCTACGAGCGCATGTGACGCCCCGTACAGCCCGGCCGCGTGGCGGAAGTCGAGGCCGTGCGGCGTGCCGAAGAGCGCCTCGAAGTAATCCGGGTAGCCCGCCTGCGGCAGAAACGAGAAGATCCCTCCGCCGTCGTTGTTGATCAGCACAACGGTGGCATTCAGCCCGTACAGCTTGGCCGCCAGCAGCCCGTTGAGGTCATGGTAGAAGGCCAGGTCTCCGACCACCAGTACCACCGGGCCCCGGGTTGCACCCCCAGGCACTCGACCGCCGGTGGCTGCTGCACCCAGCGTTTCGGCGCCCAGCCCTGCCGCCACCCCTAGCGCACTCGAGACCAACCCGTCAATCCCGCTGGCGCCGCGGTTCCCCAGAAACCGGACCGCACGCGGCGTTCCCGGAAAGAAGGTGTCGAGGTCGCGCACCGGCATGCTGTTGCCCACGTAGAGCACTGCGCCATCAGGCAGCAGCTCGGAAAGCTCGGTGAACACTTTGCCCTCGAACGGCTCCGCCAGCGCATCCAGCCGGATCCTGATGGCGTCCCGGGCCCGCGCTCCCAATCGCTGCCACAACGCGAGCCAGCTATGCACCCCAGGCGCGCTCACTCCCGCCCCAGGCGCGCCCAGCGCACCGAGGACCGCCCGGCACAACAGGACCGGATCGGCATGCACGAACTCCGCGGCCACCCGCGCAGGATCGTTCCACTCGCCGCCGGCGTCCACCACGATCTGCCTGACCGCTCCGTGCATCTCGAGATACCGCATCAACGGTTTGGACGCCGGTACCGCGCCAAACCTCAGGACGACCTCTGGGACCAGTGTCTCGATCGCGCGCGGAATCCTGAGCAGCGTATCGTAGCCGTCAATGACCGGGCCGCGGGCGTGCGGCCCGCAGCGCACCTGCGAGAGGGGGTCTGCCAGCACCGGATAGCCCAGCGCCGCGGCCATCCGGCAGACTGCATCCGGCAGCGCCGGATCGTCCGAGGGCCCGCAGACGATCAGACCCCGCCACCGCTGCGCCAGTTCCGAGGCCAGCGCGGAGACAAGTTGAGGCTCCGGCGCCCTCTGCGCGGCGTGGGAAGCAGCATAGGGCCGTCCCGCACCGCGGCCGCTCCAAGCCTCATGGGCCCGGGCCTCCTCCGGGGGAAGCTGATCCGGCGCGAGCACCGGGACCAGCGGCTCTCTCAGCGGGAAGTTTAGGTGCACCGCGCCCGGAGGCGTGCCCGCGGCCATCGCCACCGCGCGCGAGGAGACGCTGCGTGCGTAGCGCATCAACTCGTCGGTGGCCTCCGGTATTGGCATGTCGGCGAACCACTTCGCGTGCGTCCCGTAGAGGCGCACCTGGTCAATCGTCTGCGGCGCCCCGGCGTCCCGCAGTTCGTGCGGGCGGTCGGCCGTAAGCACCACCAGCGGCACCCGACCGTATCGCGCTTCGATGACGGCGGGCAGGAAGTTGGCTGCCGCGGTGCCGGAAGTCGAGAGCAGGGCCGCGGGACGGCGCAGCCCCTTCGCCAGTCCCAAGGCGAAGAATCCGGCAGACCGTTCGTCAATCAACGTCCACACCCTGATACCGGGATGACGCGCCGCGCACACTGCGATGGGCGTGGAGCGCGATCCCGGGCAGAGGCAGAGGTCTGTCACGCCCGAGCGTACCAGTTCGTCCACCACCGCGCCGATGTAAGCGTAGGTCGCGTTCTCGGGGACGTTCATGCAGACTCCTCCAGTATTCCAAGAGCCGAGATCATCGGCCGCAGCTTCAGGCGGGACTCCTCGTACTCCTGATCGGGGTCGGAATCTGCCACGATCCCGCATCCCGCGAAGAGCACCGCCTCGTCGCCGTGCACCAGCGCCGAGCGGATGGCGACCGCGAACTCGCCTTCGCCCCTCCGGTCCACCCAGCCGACCGGCCCGGCGTACCATCCCCTGTCCAGGCCCTCGTACCTGCGTATCCACTCCAGCGACTTATCGCGCGGAACCCCTCCCACGGCCGGGGTAGGATGCAACCGGGCAACCAGGTCCAACAACGTCATTGGAGGGCGGACCCTTGCCGTCAGCGGGGTACACAGATGCTGCACGTTGGCCACCTTCAGCAGTCCCGGCCCATTGTCTGCGGAGACCTCTGTGCACGCGCCGGCCAGATCCTCGCGCAGGAGGTCTACCACGGCGGCATGCTCGATCCGGTCCTTGGAGCTGGCCAGCAGCAGCTCTCCGAGCCTGCGGTCTTCCTCGTCGTCGCGCCCCCTGGGAGCGGTCCCGGCAAGGGCCATGGCGTTCACCTCACCGCCGCGCACCCGGACCAGGCGCTCCGGCGTCGCGCCCAGGAAGCACCGGGCACCGCGCGCCACCGCGAAGAGCGTGCAGCCCGGATAGCCGTCGCTCAGTCTGTGGAGGGCGGCAATGGGATCAAAGGGACCGCCGCGCACCCGGACCGACCTCGCAAGCACGACCTTGCGGAGAATCCCTTCCCGCACGGCCTGCGCAGATGCTGCGACCCTGGTCCTCCAGGCGGCGCCCGGAGGATGCTCCTCGGCTGTCAGCCGACGCGGGGCCTGCGGCGCAGCGCCGACCGGATCGCCGACGGCATCATCTGCCTGGTGTTCGACGGAACCGGTAGGCGTAACCACCATCGAGAGAACAACCCGGCTCTCGCCGCCCTCGCTCGCCACGCAGACCCTGGGAAGGGTCAACAGACCCGCCGGGTAGCCTTCCCACTCGGGGCTAACAGGGCCTTCGGGCGCGAACGCAAACCCTCCGATCAGAACCGGGCCGGGTTGAGCATGACCCATCGCGCCAGGGGTAGGGGCCGCGTCACCTACAGCGTCGTGCAACAGCACCTGCCATGCTGCGCCTGCTTCTGCGAAGCGGCCGGCACCTGCGGTCGAGACCGCCCACGCACTACCGACACTTACGAGGCAGATAGCACGGTCCGGGGCTATCCAGAGCGTACGGTCCTCTGATCCGGCGGCGCTGGCAAAGGCGGCGATGGGATCAACAGTGGGGATGCGCGCGCCGGCCCAGGCCAGCACCGGCCGCCCTGTTACGCGCGCCCGCCGACCGGCAATACTGACTGCAACCCGTAGCCGGTCCGTGAGTGCCGCCGGGACGTCAATGGCCTGCGGATTCACCGTTGATCCTCGCACCGATGCTGCGCAGCAGCACCGTCCGCAGCGCTGGCAGCCCGGCCAGCAGGTCCGCGCCCGAAGCCATCTGCTGCGTTAGCACCTCATTGATCGCGCCGATCCACGCTGCTGCAGCGGTGCGCGTGTCCTGCGCGGGAATTGCGCCGTCGGCCGCGGCGCGATCGAGATGGCGTTGGATCAGCGCGGCAAACCTCCGGTGGATCCCAAGGCGGCTCTGCTCGAACTCGGGCCCAAGCGCCGCCGATTCAATGAGCAATATCCTGGCCAGGTCCCTGTGCGAGGCGGCGACCTCCAGCACAACCCGTAGCGCGGCCTCGACCTTGGCCAGCGCGCCTTCTTCCATGTCAATGGCGTGGTCCACGCCGGCCTCGACCATGCCGGCGAGCTGGTCCAGCAGCATCAAGAAGATCCCTTGCTTGTTGGGGAAGTAGTGGTAGAAGGCGCCTTTGGACGAATTGGAAGCGGCCACGATGTCGTCCACAGTGGTGCCGTGGTATCCACGTTGGGCGAACACATCCATGGCCGCCTGGACCAGGCGGTCGCGGGTTGCGGACTCCACGGTGGAGCGGCGGGCCATGGTCGAGGCCGGACCTCTTCGCGATTGCGGGCCGGTTCCTGCCCGCGGTATAGACCGACGCGTCGGTCTATACCGAGAGTACGCAGGACCTGCACTGATGTCAACCCACCGCCAGAGAGACGCTATCGGACGGGCGCGGCCGGAGGGGTCTGTGGCAGGCATCGGCCCATCGAGCAGCCAACAGTTCATCTAGGCAAGAGACCAAAGATAACCGCCTGGAGGCGCGCCGTGCCTGAACCGTCCGACCGCGAACGCGCGATTGCAGCCTACGCCACTGAGGTTCGGGCCTTTCACGCCTTCTTCGGCACCGTACTCGTGGTGATCGCGGTCCTCCACATGGCCGTGGTCTTCCCGTTCCTCCAGACCCGGGCTGCGGTACCGCTCATCGCCGAGGCGCTCGCCCGCGCCAAGCAGGAAGCTACCTCGGCAGAGGCAGCGATAGAAGCGATGCAAAAGGCCGCAGGCGCGCTCGCGGAGTTCCGTGACGCGCTGGACTCAGGACCGGCCGCGCTGAGGCGCGCCATCGCAGATCAGGTCGCCCGGAGCCGTGCCGCTGCAGTGGAGCCGACGTTGCTAGAGGAGGCGATCAAGCAGCAGATCGGAAAGCAGGTCGAGACGCTTGGCGTCGCGCTGGATGGCGCTCTGGGACCACTTCGGGCGCTGCAGAACCCTCCGGCTGAGATCGTGGAGGCACTCCGCGCCGCGGAGAAGGACCTGGGACGCCATGTCCTAGCCCTCAACGAGGTGCTGCGCGAGGCATACGCAGCCGACCCCGCCTTCTGGCAGCGGTGGGACGACCCGGGAGCGACATTCGGCGCTGCCTCGCCGCGCGCGGAGGAGGTCTTGCAGGAGATCGAGCAGGCCAGGAGGACGCTTGACCGCCGGCTCGCGACTGCGGCGGCCGCGCTCAGGAGCCGCCAACCGGAGCTGGCGGCCCGCTCCGCCGAACTGACCGCCGGAGGACGCAACCTCAAGGAGCGTCTGGCCGGGGTGAACTCGCGCCCCTGGTCCATTCCGCTGGGCATGGGCGATCTCGCGCGCCTCTTCCCGGCCCTCGCCGGCGTTCTTACTCTGATGGTGCTCTTCCGACTCAAGCGCGTCCTCGCGCTGCGCCGCGCTCACGACGGGGTCAACCTTGACCTGCTGGCGCCGTCGTGGGTCGTGGGCTCTCGGAGTACGCCGGGGGCGTGGTGGGCACTGATCCTGGTCTGCGCACCCTTAGTGATCACGATCCACGCATCGGTCGCGACGCTGGGGGATCCAGGGTTGTTCGTGTCGTTACTGGGAGACCCAAGCCCTGGTTCTGCGATCGCTTTCGGAGCCGCCTACGCGGCGCTCGTGCTTGTGGGCATAGGCCAGTTGCCCGCGGTCACGCGGGGCCTGGTGGGCGCGCCGTAGAGGCGGCCGCAGGGGAAGACCGGACGCGGAGCGGGTTAGCCAGGGGAATGCGCGCGCGAGTATCCTGCGAGCATCTGCACCATGGCAGGATGCAGTGGGCCGTTGGACGCCAGCAGTTCGGTCTTCAACGAAACCAGCGGCCGTCCTGACCAGTCGCTGATCCTACCGCCTGCCTCCTCGACCATGAGGACTCCAGCGGCGACATCCCACGGCTGGAGCCCGGGTTCCCAGAAGGCGTCAAGGCGGCCTGCCGCCAGGTACGCCAGGTGGATCGCCGCCGCGCCCATGATCCGCACCTCCAGCGAGCGCAGTATGAGGGGACCGATGGTTTGCACGTGCCAGCTGCGATCGGGCTCGCGCGGGAGCCCGGTTGCCATCAGCGCCGCTCCCAGGTCCGCCGTTTCGGAGACCGCCAACCTGACAGGCTCGGCGCCGGCGCCCAGCAGATAGGCGCCGCGGCCGCGCTCGGTCACGAAGTACTCGTCGAGCGGCGGAACCGCGATCACGCCGCACTGCACCGCCCCGCGGTCCTCCAGCGCGATCGAGACCGCGAACCAGGGAATGCCGTGCGCGAAATTGGCGGTCCCGTCCACGGGATCCACCACCCAGCAGGGACCTGATCCATCGTTCGCGGTGCCTTCCTCGCCCAGCAGTCCGTGGTCCGGAAACCGCGCGCGGATGCGCGCCGCGATCAGCCGCTCGGCTTCGTGATCGGCCCGCGTGACCAGATCGGTGGCGGTCTTGAGGCGGACCTGCTTCTCCGCTGAGGACTCTGGCAGGATGCCCATCACCAGCGCCGCGGCTTCTCTCGCAGTCTCCAGGGCAAACGCGGCCGTTTCGGAAAGACCCAATTGGGAAACCGTACTCATACCGCTCCTTGTCCACCTCCGATCGCGTGGTCTCTCAACAATAGCATGCCCCCAGAGGAGTCTGGGCACTCCAGCCGAACCATCGAGGAAATGGCACAGACCCAGGTCCGGCCGGCAACCGCCCGCGACGTGGGCGAGATCGTCTCCATCTGGGGCGAACTCGCGGCGCACCACACCCGGCTCGACGAAGCCTTCCGGCCGTCCCGGCGCTGGCAGGAGGAGTACCAGCGCTTCATCCTGGACCTGCTGGGCCGGGAGGATGCCCGCGCCGTCGTGGCCGTGGAGGACGGCCGGGTGATTGGCTACGGGGTCGGGCGAATCTCAATGCTGCCCGCGTTCTTCGAGCGGCGGCGGCGCGGTTACCTCCATGACGTGGTCACGCGCGCGCCGTACCGACGGCGGGGAGTCGGCCGTAGCCTCGTTGAGGCGCTGTTGGCGTGGATGCAGGAATACGGCGCCCTGACGGTGGAACTGACAGTGGCCGTTCTGAACGAGGAGGCGGTGGCGTTCTGGACGCGGCTTGGATTCGTCCCCTACATGCACCACTTCAAGCGCGAGTTGCGCTGATGGCAGGGTCGTGTCCCCAATGAACCGGCTGGAATCGGCCACTGCCCGAATGCGCGACCACGGCCTGGTAGCCTTGCTGGTTACCACGCCGGCCAATGCCTACTACCTGAGCCGGTTCCCAACGGGGACTTGCTCCCGGCCGGTCGTGGTTGTGCTCGCTGAGAACCCGGTGCTTGTCGTCCCGGAACTCGAGGAGGCGCGCGCCCGCGATACCTCGGTGGTCGGGGACATCCTCACCTACTCCGACCGGCAGTACGGCAGGCAGAGAGGTCTCACGCACCTGCACCTGGCACTTGCCGTCGCCCTCGAGGCGCTCAAGGAGTCGGGCGTATCGGGACCGATCGGGTTCGAGTCGGAAGGGCTCTCGGCAGAGGGGTTCTTCGCTCTGCGCAGCCGCATTACGGCCCAGGTCGTGCCCACTCGCGGGATCGTAGAAGAGATGCGGATGGTGAAGGACGCGGGTGAGATGGAGCTCATCCGCGCCGCCGCCGGGCTGGCGGATTACGGGATTGCCGCGGGCATCGCGGCGTGCCGCCCTGAGTACACCAGGCTGGAGATCAGCATTGAGGCCGCCGCCGCGATGATGCGCGCAGGCGCCGCACGGCACCCCGAGCACCATGTGGCCGCGGCATCGCCGTACGCACCGCCCACGCGCCGCGCGTTGGCTGCGGGCGACACCGTGGTCTGCTCCACGGTCTGCGCCGTGGACGGATACCATGCCGAGGCGGAACGGACTGTTCTGATCGAGACCGCCTCCGACGATCAGCGCCGCCTGTACGAGGTCATGCTGCGCGCCGCCTCCGCAGCCCGCGCCGCGATACGGCCCGGAGTGCCCTGCCTGGAGGTGGACCGGGCTGCCAGGGCGGTCGTCGCAGAGGCCGGGTACGGTCCACAGTTCACCCACATGACCGGGCACGGACTGGGAATCGAGCGCCATGAGCTTCCATCCCTGGCACAGGGCGATGACACCCCTCTCGTCCCAGGCATGGTGATGTCGGTTGGGCCGGAGATCTACGTCGAGGGCACGGGCGGGTTCCGCCACTCCGACACGGTCTTGGTCACAGGCGACGGGTGCGAGGTCCTCACCCTCCACCCCCGCCATCTCGAGGCGCTGACCACCCGCAGCTAACCGCCGTGGAACCCCTGATCCTGGAACCTGTGAGGACGCGCCTGCTGCTGCTCAGGCACGGCGCCGCGGACTGGGCGCGGGCGGCCGAAGGCGAGCCAGCGCTGACGCCCGAGGGCGTGCTCGATGTGGAGATGACGGCGGCCACCCTGCCGCACTTCAACGCAATCACGGCCAGCCCTCAGCTTGCCGCACGGGAAACGGCGGAGATAATCAGCCAAGTCCGGGGCGTGCCGGTCGCCTGGCGCGAAGGGCTGAACGAGATCAGGACCGCGGCCCCACTCTCCGACGCCCAGGCCTGGGCCGACTGGGCGGACCGGCTCTTCGAGAGCTACCGGACCTCGATGGATGGTGAGTCCCTCGCCGACGGCACCGAGCGCATCACCGCTGAGCTGCGCACGATAGGCGACCTTGGGTACGGCCGCACCACCCTGGTGGTCAGCCATCCCATCATCCTGCTTGCGTTCCGGGCGCACGTCGCCCAAGCCGCGGTGATGCGCGACCAGGTGGACAGCCTCCCCGACCAGGGCCTGGCAGTCGTGGACTACCTGGAAGGCCGATTCTACCTGGTCGAGGACTTCCCGGTGAGGAGATAGATTGCCAATGGCACGAGACGGCCGTCCTGGATTCGCGGATGTGCTCGCTGCCAGGCGTGCTATCGCCGCATACCTGCGCCCTACGCCGGTGGTTACCTCGCCTGCGCTGGACCGCCTGCTGGGCTGCCACGCCTTCGTGAAGTGCGAGAACGCCAACCCCACCCGGGCGTTCAAGATCCGCGGCGGCATCAACCTGATCTCGCATCTGACCGCGGACGAGCGGCGGCGCGGCGTCATCGCCGCTTCCACGGGAAACCACGGGCAGTCCGTCGCGCTGGCGGCGCAGATCTTCGGGGTCCGAGCGATGATTGGGGTGCCGGAACGGGCGAACCCCGACAAGGTGCTGGCGATGCGCGAGTTCGGCGCCGAGGTCATCGAGGTGGGCCGCGACTTCGACGAGGCACGCGAGTGGGTAGAACGAACGGCTGCGGCCGAGGGGTACCGGTACGTGCACTCGGGCAACGAGCCCCTGCTCATCGCTGGGGTCGGAACGGCAAGTCTTGAGCTGATCGAGGAGGTGCCCGACCTGGAAGTTGTCATCGTGCCGGTCGGTGGCGGCTCAGGAGCCAGCGGACACTCTATCGCGGCCAAGGCGGTCAGCCCGGGGATCAAGTTAGTCGGCGTGCAGGCCGAGGGCGCTCCTGCCGTGGCGCGCTCGTGGCGGGAGCGACGGATCGTCAGCACGGACACGATGACCACCAGGGCCGAGGGGCTGGCCACCCGCTCCCCGTTCTCCCTCACCCTGGCTATGTTGTGGGATGGGCTCGACGAGATGGTCCTGGTCAGCGACGAGGAAATGGAGGACGGAATCCGAATCCTCCTGGATACAACCCGCCAGGTCGCCGAGCACGCCGGCGCGGCTCCGGTGGCCGCGGCACGACGCCTGGGGGAGCGCATCGCCGGATGCAGGGTCGGATTGATTCTAAGCGGCGGGAACATAACCCTGGAAGCGCTACACGCGATCCTGTCGCAGAAAGGGGCCGGTCGCACCGAGACCAATCTTGGTACGAGAAGCCAGGCCAAGGACGAAGGGAGCGGTGAGAAGTGACGAAGCACGAGCGGGTCTATGCCGCTGTTGACGGCAACCCGGTGGATCGCCCGCCGGTTGCGCTGTGGCGGCACTTCCCGCAAGAGGATCAGCGGGCCGAGACGCTAGCCCAAGCCCACGCGGCGTTCTACAAGACCTTCGACTGGGATTTCCTGAAGGTCACGCCCGCCAGCGCCTTCTACGGTGACGACTGGGGCCTGCGCTCGACCTACAGGCCCAACCGAGAGGGCGTCCGGCACTACACCGAAAGGCCGGTCAAGAAGGAGACCGACTGGCCCAAGCTCAAGCGGCTCGACGTCACCACCGGGGCCCACGGGCGCGAGTTGAAGGCGATCCGGTTGCTCCGGAAGGCGCTGCCGGACGCGATCATCCTGGCCACGGTCTTCAGCCCGCTCTCGATCGCCCGCGGCCTGGCCGGCGAGACCGCGCTGCTTCGCTACCTGCGGGACTCGGTGGACGAGATGCACGAGGGACTCGACATCATCACCGAGGCCACCGGCCAGTTCGCGGCCGAGTGCGTCGCCTCGGGAGCCGACGGCCTGTTCCTGGCCACCCAGTGTGCCTCCACTGGATACATGGCCATCGAGGAGTACGAGGAGTTCGGACGGCCCTACGACCTGCGCGTGCTCGACGCGGCACGCAAGTCCGAGATCGTATTGCTGCACATCCACGGTGAGCGAATCATGTTCGAGCAGCTCATGGACTACCCTGTCCAGATGGTCAACTGGCACGATCGGCGCACCTCACCGACGCTCAAGGAGGCACGCGAGCAGTTCTCGGGCACGATCGCAGGCGGCGTGGACTCCATGGACACGATCGGAAAGGCTACGCCCGAGCAGGTGACCGCGGAGGTCCGGGACGCCATAGCTCAGACCCAGGGCAAGCGGTTCGTCGTCACCGCGGGATGTGTGATCCCCATAGATGCGCCCGAGGACAACGTGCGGGCGGTGCGCCAGGCGGTCGAGGGCTGACGACTTCGAGCACATCCGGTCTATCGGAAGCGATCATAGAGGGGGTATCCCATGAAGGCGCGGATGCTTGTAGTGCTGGTAGTCACGGTGCTCGCCGCCGCGGTCCTGGCAGGCGGGCTGGGTTCCGTCTCCGCTGGTCCGGCGGTGCGGCTCTCAATTGCCACCGGCGGTGTCGGTGGCGTCTACTTTCCGATGGGCGGCGGCCTGGCTTCCCTTATCTCCAAGCACATCCCGGGGGCCACTGCCACCGCCGAGGTCACGCCGGCTTCTGTTGACAACATGCGCCTCCTCCAGGCCAAGCGGGCCGACATAGCGTTCACCCTGGCCGATACCGCGCACGACGCGTTCAAGGGCGAGGAGCCGTTCCGCGGATCACCGGTACCGATCCGCACGCTCTCCCCGCTCTACAACAACTTCAATCACCTGGTGACCATAGAGGGCGTAGGCATCGCAACGATCGGCGACCTGCGCGGCAAGCGGGTCTCGGTGGGCGCGCCGGGCAGCGGAACCGAGATCACCGCCCTGCGCATCCTGGAGGCGGCCGGGCTGCACCCGGACCGCGACATCCGCCGCGAGCGGCTGGGTGCGGCGCCATCGGTGGACGCCCTCAAGGACAGGAAGATTGACGCCTTCTTCTGGAGCGGGGGGCTGCCCACCGCGGCCGTGCTCGACCTCGCCTTCAGCCCGGGCGTGCGCATCAGGCTCGTCGCGCTGGACGGCTTGGTGCCGGCGCTACAGCGGAAGTACGGCAACCTCTACTTCCACTCGGTGATCCTGAAGGAGTTCTACCCGGGCATGGCGGCCAACGCACCCACAATCGGCGTCGCCAACCTGCTGGTAGTTCACCAGGATTTCAACACGGAGCTGGCCTACCAGGTCACGAAGCTCCTGTTCGAGCGGCGGGCGGAACTGGCCCAGATCCACAAGGAAGCGGCCAACATCACGACGACCGGTGCGGCCGGTCGGTCACCGGTGCCATTCCATCCCGGGGCGATCCGCTACTTCAGGGAGCGCGGCATCGAAGGGTTCTAGCTCGAAGGGTTCCAGGCGGACTCTCTTGCGGGCGACCGCGGTGACCACTTCGGCAGCCACGGTCACCATTGCAGCCGCAGCCGTTCTGGTGGCCGCGGCCGTTCTGCTGCTGGCACCCGTGCACTCCCTGGAGGTCACCGACGTCCACACCGGCCGCATCCTCTGGCGCGTTCCGGTAGTCGATGGATCCACGGTGGACCTCGATTACACGAACTCCATCTTCAACGCGCCAACCACCGAGCGGTTTGAGGTCTCCGGCAGAAGTCTGCGATTGGTGGAGATCAGCAGCACCCAGGAAGCAGTACTCCAGTACCTGGCACTTGACCCCCCGTACCAGTCTCGGGACGGACGCCTGGTGTCTGGGAGGCACGGACCTGCCGTCGGCGAACTCACGATCCGCATCGGCCAAACCGGCCGGCAGTATCTGGTGGTCGGCGGCAGGGAGATCCCACTGTACCGGGTAGGCACAGGAGAGGCGGTGCGCCTCACCATCTCGAGAATGCCGCGCGTGTTCGTTTTGATAGGCCAACCTCATCCCCGGTAGGAGCAGCCCATGGAGCGGCCCGAAGAGGCGGCACCCGCCAGGACCGAAGAGGAACTCCAGGAGATCGTTGAGGAGTACGAGGGGAAGACGCGGCGGCTGGCTGGCCGGTGGGGGACCTTCGTGGCCGCACTCGCCGTCGCGATGTCCCTGTATCACCTGCACGCCGCCACGGCCACCTTCATCCGGCACGTCCACCTGACCCGGCATCTGCTCTTCGTGCTCGTCCTGTGCTTCCTGCTCTACCCGGGAACGCGGCGATCCCTCGGGCGCACCTCTCCCACGGTGTGGGACGTGATCCTAGCCGGGCTCAGCGTGGCGGCGATGGGCTACATCCTCGTGGACTTCAAGGCCTTCGTCTACCGCTCGTACATCCCCACCACGCTCGACTTGGTCTTCGGCATCATCACGATCCTCCTGATCCTGGAGGCCACGCGGCGCACGGTCGGGGCCGCACTCGTGACCCTGGTCGTTGCTTTCCTGGTCTACGCGTTCGTCGGGCCCTGGTTGCCCGAGCCCTGGACCCACCGTGGCTACGACCTGGTCCGTGTGGTCGGACAGCTCTACATCACGCTCGAGGGGGTCTTTGGGGTTCCACTCGAGGTTTCAGCGACCTTCATAATCCTGTTCACGATCTACGGCGCCGTGCTGGAAACCTCGGGAGCCGGCAAGTTCTTCGTGGACCTGGCCCTGGCGCTGACCAAGGGCCGGCGGACCGCTCCGGGCCAGGCCACCACCATCGCTTCGTTCCTGCTGGGCGGCCCCTCCGGTAGCGGCGTCGCCACCACCGTGACCGTGGGCGCGATCACCTACCCGATGCTCAAGCGCGCGGGCTACGACCGGGAATCGGCCGGCGGGCTGCTCGCGGCCGGAGGAATCGGCGCGGTCATCTCGCCCCCGATCCTGGGCGCGGCGGCCTTCATCATCGCCGAGATGCTGAAGATCTCCTACCTGACGGTCGTGATAATGGCGACCATTCCCACCGTGCTGTACTACTTCTCGATCATGCTGATGATCGAGTTCGACGCCCGCCGAATGTCGCTCAAGAAGGTGGAGATCGCGGCGGGGAACACCTGGCAGCTCGTGCGGCGCTACTGGTTCCTTCTCACCTCGCTCGTCCTGGTCCCGGTCCTCATGATCATAGGGTTCACGGCCATCAGGGCGGTCTTTTGGGCAATCATCGTCGCCGCGGCGTCCAGCTTGCTGCGGCGGGAGACCGCGCTGGTGACCGCGCGCCGCGCCACTGTCGGCGAGGGGCGGTTCCGCGCGGCAGGCGGGGGCCTGCGGCTGGGTCCGGTAGTGCTCAACCCATCCGGCCTGATCACCGCGCTGGAGGGCGGCAGCCGGCAGGTTCTCAGCGTGGCGGTGACCTGCGCCGCCGCCGGGATCATCGTGGGCGTGGTCAACCTGACGGGCCTGGGCCTCAAGATCTCGGACGTCATCATCACCTACGCGGGTGGACAACTGCTCCCAACGCTGATCTTCGCCGCCATCGCGCTGTGGGTGCTGGGGCTCGCGCTGCCGATCACCGCCACCTACATCATCGCCGCGGTCATCGTGGCGCCCGCGATCACCAAGCTCGGCGTCTCAGAGCTGGCCTCCCACATGTTCATCTTCTATTACGCGATCCTCTCGGAGGTCTCGCCGCCGGTCGGCCTGGCGCCGCTGGCCGCGGCCGCGCTGACCGGCGGCCGGCCGTTCAAGACCATGATGATGGCCTGGAAGTACACCCTGCCGGCGTTCGTGGTGCCGTTCATGTTCACCCTCCACAAGGACGGCATGGGGCTCCTGCTGCAGGCGCCCTGGCAGACGGTGGCGTATACCATGACCACGGCGGTCTTCGGTTTGAGCGCGCTGGCCGCGGCGGTGACAGGGTGGCTCATCCGCCGGGCGACCATCGTGGAGCGGGCCGTGCTAGCAGTCGCCGGGATCGTGCTCATCTATCCCGCGGCGCTGCAGGACGCGGTGGCGATCGCCGCTGTGCTGGCCGTCGCGACAATCCAGTGGTTCACGCGCGACCGTGTCACGACATGACTGCCTAACGGGTGATCGAGATGAGTGAAGAAGCGAAGAGGGACGACGCGGCGCCTACCCCCGGCCCTGAGGCCGAATCCCTACCGGACGCCATGACCCTGGTGGGCACCTGCCTCAGCCTGCTGGCCGCGAGGGCCTGGCAGGCCATGGGGCTTGTGCCGGATCCTGCGACGAAGCAGGTCGAGCGGAAGCTCGAAGACGCGCAGCTCGCAATTGACGCCGCCGCGGCCCTGGCCGAGGTCATCCGCCCCCGCGTGAGTGAGCGCGAGCGCCGCGAGATCGAGGCGCTGATCACAAATCTGCGATTGAACTTCGTCGAGCAGAAGAGCAAGGCGCCGTAAGGAGCGCCGCCGCGGGAGCAATGCTGAGGGAGCACCGCTGATGGACGACCTCTTCCGCTACATTGACACGCACGGTGACGCGTTCATCCACGACCTGCAGCGTCTCTGCCGCCAACCGTCCATCTCGGCGCAGGGTGTGGGCCTTGAAGAGTGCGCCTCGCTGCTCGTGGCGCAGATGCAGGCCAAAGGCATCCCTGCGCGGACGGAACCCGTCCGGGGCGGCCCGCCGCTCGTGGTGGCCGAGATCCCCGGAGATGGCCCGCGCACGCTGCTGATCTACGACCACTACGACGTGCAGCCGGTGGACCCGCTCGACGAGTGGACCTCAGACCCGTTCGCCGCGGAGATCCGCGATGGCTGCCTCTATGCCCGCGGCTCCCAGGATACCAAGGGTAACATCATGGCGCGCCTCGCCGCGGTCGAGGCGTGGTTGCGCGTGCGCGGCCGGCTACCGGTCGGCGTCAAGTTCCTAATCGAGGGAGAGGAAGAGATCGGCAGCCCGCACCTCGGCGAAACCCTGCGCGAGCGGCCTGAACTGGCCCGGGCCGACGCCTGCATCTGGGAGTCGGGCGCCAAGGACCATCGTGACACCCTGAACATCTACCTGGGTGTCAAGGGCATATGCTATGTCGAGTTGGAGGCTTCTGGCGCGAACCGGGATCTTCACTCCTCGGCGGGCGCGACCATCCCCAACCCGGCCTGGCGTCTGGTGTGGGCGCTGGCCACTCTCAAGGGTCCTGACGAGCAGGTCCGCATCCCCGGGTTCTACGACGGCGTGGCCGAGCCCAGTCCGGCCGAGATGGCCCAGCTGGAGCGCATAGCCGCGCAGCGTGACGACGAGGCGATCCGCCGCGACCTGGGACTCCGGGTATTCCTCAAGGGCCTGACCGGCGCCGAACTCGTCAGGCATCACCTGTTCCGGCCCACCTGCACGATCTGCGGCCTCACCGCGGGCTACTCCGGCCCGGGCTCGAAGACGGTGCTGCCGCGCCGGGCCAGCGCAAAGATTGATTTCCGGCTCGTGCCCAACCAGAGGGCAGAGGAGATCGTGGCCAAGCTGCGCGAGCACCTGCGCCGCGAGGCCTACGGCGACATCACGGTGCGTGCGTTTGGGCTCGAAGACCCCTACAAGACACCTTTTGACGCGCCGATCGTGGAAGTGGTCGCCGAGGCCGCCGAGGAGGTCTACGGCCACGCACCGATTATCCTCCCGACCATGGCGGCGACCGGACCGATGCACGCCGTGTGCGGGCAGTTCGGCATGCCGGCGGTGGGCACGGGTATCGGCCACGCCAAGGGGAACAGCCACGGGCCGAACGAGAACATCCGGCTGGCGGACTACATCCAGGGGATCAAGCACATCGCGCTGATCCTGGAGCGGTTCGGCTGACGCCGGAGCGGCCCGGCCCGTGTCGGAGCGGTTGGACAGAGTCCCAGAAAGGCTCCATCATGAGGGGGGACACTGTCGTAACGGGGGGTGCCAACATGGCGAACGAGTTCACAGCAGTTGTGGAGCGGGACGACGGTTGGTTCATCGCCTATTGCCCCGAGGTTCCGGGAGCGAATGGTCAGGGCCGGACGAAGGGAGAAGCTTTGGAGAGCCTCTCAAACGCCATCTCACTGATTCTCGAGGATCGTCGGGATGACGGGCTTCGTGGCGTTCCGCCGGGTGCGCAGGTTGACAGGGTTACGGTGAAGTGAAGCGTGACCACCTGCTCCGGCACCTCCGGAAGCATGGCTGCTATCTCAAACGCGAGGGGGGCGCCCACTCCCTCTGGTGCAGCCCTCGAACGGGACAGGTCGAGGCAGTGCCACGCCATACCGAAATACCCAACAAGCTTGCACGGAAGATCTGTCGCGGCTTGTCGGTCCCGGAGATCGGCAACTGAAGGGTGACGTGTCTAGCGTGTCGCTCCGGCCGACGGCGGTTCGCGTGGCAGCGCAGGAGTGCTATACTGTCTGGCGGGATTAGAGCGGCATTCCGGAGGAGTACGGTAGCCTGGTAACCGGCCCGCCTGCTAAGCGGGTGGGCGGGTGTTGAGCCCGCCTCGTGGGTTCGAATCCCACCTCCTCCGCCAGTAGTTCTCCCGTGCGGGTCCTTGCCCTGTTCGATGCGCGATTCCGTGGAGGTGAGACTGCGTGGACGGAGTCAACTACCTGGCGGTGCTCGCGGCGGCGATCATCAACATGATGATCGGCGCGATCTGGTACTCCCACTCGCTGTTCGGCAAGAACTGGATGGAACTGGCCGGGGTCCGACCGGAGGACGCGGAGAAGCGAGCGGCCGGCGGCCGGCGGGCCTACTCTTGGACCTTCGTGGCATCACTCCTGATGGCGTACGCGCTCGCCAGGATCCTCTGGTACGCCGGGGCCCAGACGGTGGCCGGCGGCGCCCTGATCGGGCTGCTCGCGTGGCTGGGCTTCGTGGCCACGACGGTGGGCGCAAACTACCTTTTCGAGGGCCGGCCGTGCCGGCTGTACGCAATCAACACCGGTTATCCGCTCGTATCACTGATAGTCATGGGCGCTCTTCTGGCGGCCTGGCGGTAAGTCCGCGAACTAAGGAGGCATCATGCACAAGACCATCGCTTACTTCGAGATCTACGGCGACGATCCGCCCAAGCTGGCCGGTTTCTATGAAGGCCTGTTCGGGTGGAAGTTCGAAAGGGCCCCTGGTCCGAACGAGTACTGGCGCGTTAACACCGTGCCGACGGATGCCCAGGGCCGCCCGACCGCTCCAGGGATCAACGGGGGACTGATGAAGCGGCCCGGTCCGGAGGTCCGCAACTGGCTGAACT
Organism: bacterium; assembly: GCA_030018905.1. Classification (GTDB taxonomy): domain Bacteria; phylum Sysuimicrobiota; class Sysuimicrobiia; order Sysuimicrobiales; family Humicultoraceae; genus VGFA01. Next base: position 21,404 of record JASEHJ010000017.1, read on the forward strand.
ACGTCGCGGTGGAGTCGGTGGACAACACGGTGGCGCAGGCGCAGCAGGCGGGTGGGACGGTGCTCAAGCCCAAAGCGCCGGTTCCAGGGGCGGGCTGGTTCGCCATTCTGTTCGACCCAGAGATGAACGTGTTCGCTCTCTGGCAGGACGACCCTAACGCAGTGTAGCGGGCCAACAGGGCTTCACAATCTGGGAACGAGGTCCCATTGCTGAAAGGAGGACGCCATGAAGGCTGCGGAGACCGCGATCGTCTTCATCGAGTTCCAGAATGACTTCTGCAAGCCGGGTGGGGGTCTGTATGAAGCGGTGAAGGACCAGATCACCGCGCAGAACACAATTGCGAACGCCCAGGACTGCATTCAGAAGGCCAGGGGGAAGTGCCTGACGCTGCTCGTTCCGATCCTGTTCGAGCAGGACTACTGTGACGCAGGGTGCGAAGGAGTGCTGGGGCCGATCCATGTCAACGCCATGAATGCCAAGGCCTTCCGGAAGGACACCTGGGGTGGGGAGATAATCGAGGAGCTGACCCCCACAAAGCCAGACATCGTTGTTGACGGAAAGCGGACCCTGGACGCGTTCAATTCCAGCAACCTCGACTTCCTGCTGCGGGTCAACTGCGTCAAGAACGTCGCCCTCTGCGGGTTCCTCACCAATGTGTGCGTGGAAGGCACGGCCAGGTCTGCCTATGACAAGGGCTACAAGGTCTTCCTGCTGAAGGACTGCTGCGCCGCGATCTCTGCTGAGGAGCAGAAGTACGTGGAGGAGAAGTTCTTCCCGTACATCGGGGAGGCCCTTACCCACGACGAGTTCTTGAAGAGGCTGGAGTGATAGGTTGGTGGCAGGGGATCACCCGACGGGAAGAGATCACCCATAGGCGAGCGGTGCCGTGGCGGGTCTAGGGAGAACCTGCTAGAATACCGTTGCTGGCCGCCGGCTGATGTCGGCGGCCGGCGCGATGGCGCGCGCCCGTAGCTCAGTGGATAGAGCGTTGGCCTGCGGAGCCAAAGGTCGTGGGTTCAAGTCCCTCCGGGCGCGCCAATCTCAAGCGCAGTCAGGACGGCCCTTCTAGCCGCTCACCCCACTCGCCGACAGCCCGTTGGACCTGCCCGGATTGACTGGAGATTGGTTAGACAGCAGCCGCCGGAGCCGTCTCCCACGCCGGTCCCCCGAGCCGAAGGTAGAGAAGGGTTAGCGTGATTGCGACCCATGAAGCCCCGAGCCCGGTGGCGACGTACTGGCCCACATGCGGAACCTTGCCCAGCGTTGAGGTCAGAAGGATGGTAGCCGCCACCTCCAACGCCAGCAGGAAGAACATTCGCCACCAGTGACCACGCAGGAGTTCGCCGCTAATCCGGATCGCGCGAAACGGGCCCGCATTGCCTAAGACACCGGCTTGCACCACGAGAGCCCCACGGACGAACGCCACAACACCCGGGATGATCAGCAGCACGAGCCCCACGAACACCCTAACAAAGAGGGTCATCTCGGCGCCGAGTAGAGCCGGCAGACGGATCAGGGCCTTGCGCAGGGCAGCGCCAGGGGATATCTGTCGGGCGAGTTCGAGTTGTGCAACCATGTGGCTCACCATGGCGGTCGCGAGGGTCTGAAGCACAGCCACGGCGGCAGTCACATACCAGAACCGTGAATCCAAGCCCAGGAAGCCTTGTGGACCGAGCGCCCCCGGATTTGGCGTCTGGGCGTCGGGCAGAACCACAAGCGAAAACAACCACCCCTGAATCGCGGCGCCGACCAGCAAGGGCAGCATCAGGAGCGGTTGGCGCGCCATCAGGGTCACGGCATCCAGCGCTGCCCGCAGATGCACGCCGCGAGGAGGGGGGCGCCTATCCATCACTTCGTCTTGGGCCTGCCGGACGGCCTGAGGATCCCTCCACAGGGCTGGCCAGGCGACGGCGAGTACCCCCAAGACCAAGATGGTCCCTATCGCGGCGTCTGTCACCGCCTCCGGTAGCCGGAGGGTCTTGAACACCCAGAGCGCACCGGCGGCGGCCACGAACACGGCTGGTAGGACAGCCAGGCGCAGTGCCAGCCGCAACCCCCACTGGCGCCGTAGCGTGCGTCGCTCGTACTGCCACGCGGTAGCGGCCACCATCAATCCCGCCAGGAACATTGAACCTCCCATGAGGAGGTCAGCGGCGTCTGGTAGATGGAGCTTGTCAAGCATGGTGGACGCGCTCGCCACACAGGCAAGCGTCGACGCAACGGCAACGGTACGCAGGCAATATCGCTGCCACGGGCGGATTCGCCCGTGGTGCCGTCGGAGGTACAGCCAGGCAGCAACGGCACTTGCGCCGAAAAGGCCGACAGCAACGGCCTCACCGAGGATCTCTCCCGCTCCCGGCCAACGGTGCAGCGCGGCTGCGCGGAGCAGGCGGTCGAGCCCGACCAGAACCAACGCGACCGCGAGAACCCCCTTCCCCCATCTATCCCACGTCCGCTGGCATGCCAGGAAATCAGCGAAGTCGCGCCAGCGGCGGCTACTCCAGGCGGCTCGCTTGCCACCAACCACCGAGGCAAACCACACAGCGGCCAGGACGGCAGCGAGTATCCACTCGAGCGACTCCGGACGCTCTGGGTGGAATCGGGCGAACGCGAGCAGCAGGATGGCGAGTGTCAACCCGAGCGCGTGAGTGTGCGCGCGCATTGCCAGCAGGTAAAGAGGACCCAACGCAGCGGCGCCCCACGAAGGGCCGCTGATAACCTGGTCCTGAACGGCTAGGTTCGGAGCATGTGGATCGATACCCACGGCAGAGCCTCCGGGCCATTCCTGGACTGCTCCGGGATTTCAATACTGCAAGCGGATGGCGATTCCTGTGTCTGGTCATGGTGACCTTGAGGTCCAGAGGCATGTTCAAAGCCCGAGGCTCAACGCTCGGCCTGGACAGGTGCGGGCCTTCTTCGCGGGCTCTGAAGCAGCGGGAGGCAGAGGCCGCGGCCCCTGCGGGCACAGAGACGGGCGGAACCGTGGCAGCCCCCGCCGAAGCAGCAGGCGCTGCGCCAACCTGTCGGGCAGGTACTGCCCCTGGAACGACGCCGTCTCTCGAAGCGCCGAGGGCAAGGCGATTCCACGGAACGGTGGCTCTGGAGCCGACCCGCGTGGGTCGGGACGCCGGCCGCATCGCCGACGAGGTGGTCTCCCATCTGGCCGGCCTGGTCGGCGCTCAGGTGACCATGACGCTCGAGATTGACGCGGATGTACCTGCGGGAGTACCGGATCACGTGGTCCGTACCATCACTGAGAACGCTCGCACGCTGAAGTTCAAGAGCCAGGGCTTCGAGACCGAGTAACTGGGGCACCGTTCAGCTTCCCCAGTGGCGCAGGCGGCACCGCAGCCCAAAGGATGTCCGCGCTGACCGACCGTGTTGACTTTCCCATGATGTATGATTATCATTCCTTCTGTGCATAGTAGTCTGCCAGCATCCATACTGCCACGCGCCGCAGCAGCAGCGGTCGAGCGTGCCATGCGCGTGGCGCCGGTCGTCGTCCTCCTGGGTGCTCGACAGACAGGCAAGACTACGCTGGTGCGATCGCTTCCGGAGCTCTCGGGCAGACCCTACCTGACCCTCGACGACTTCGACCTGCGTACCCAGGCTGAAGCGGACCCGGAAGCGGTAGTTCGGCGCGCGCCGGCCCTGGTGCTCGACGAGGTGCAGCGGGCCCGCGACCTGCTCATCGCCGTCAAGCGCGCGGTCGATGAGGACCCCCATCGCACGCCGGGGCGCTTCGTCCTCACCGGTTCGGCCAACCTGTTGATGCTCGAGCGGATCGGCGAGACGCTTGCCGGGCGGGCGGTGTACGTGACGCTTTGGCCGTTTACGCGCCGCGAGCGGTTGGGGCTGGGGAAGACCGGCGCGTGGAGCGAAGTGCTGGCCGCGAAATCCGACGAGTGGTCCGACGTGCTCGCGACCGAGGGCGGCATCCGGGAGTCGTGGACGTACGCCGCGCGTCTCGGCGGCCTGCCGGTGCCGGCGCGCGAGCTCTCGGACGACGAGTCGCGCGCGCTGTGGTTCTCGGGGTACGTACAGACCTACCTAGAGCGCGATCTGCAGGCCCTGCGCACCGTGGAGAATCTCGCCGACTTCCGTCGCCTGATGCGGGCCGCCTGTCTGCGCATCGGTGGTCTGATCAACCAAAGCGAATTGGGGCGGGACGTGGGTATCTCTCAGCCCCAGGTGCATCGCTTCCTGAATCTCATGGAGGCCAGCTACCAGGCCGTGCGCCTGCCCGCCTTCTCGGTAAACCGCACCCGGCGGTTGATCAAGGCACCGAAGCTCTACTGGAGCGATACCGGGCTTGCCCTGCACCTGGCGGGCGAAACCGAGCCGCGCGGCCCCCACCTCGAGAACCTCGTGCTGATGGACCTCCTCGCCTGGCGAGACGTCCAGGCGCGCCGCCCGGAGATTCTCTTCTGGCGAACGGTCACGGGGCAGGAGGTAGACTTCGTCATCGAGACACCTGCGCGACTGCTGCCGATTGAGGTGAAGGCGGCCGCCCGCTTGACGCCGTCCGATGCCAGGGGTCTCGAAGCGTTTCTCGACGAATACGGCGACATGGCCGACGGCGGGCTCCTGCTCCACGGCGGAGAGGATACGTATCCGGTCACGCGGCGCGTGCTCGCCGCCCCCTGGTGGCGGGTGTGCTGACGGGTGCGCCTCACCCTGGGAGGGGGCGCGCGGGTGTTGGACAATTCACGCGGGCTCAGGCTCTCGCCGGGAACGTGTTCCGGCACTTCGGGAAGCCCGGGCACGCCCAGAACTTCCCCCGCGCGTTCTCCTTGAGCACCATCTCCCGCCCGCATTTGTAGCATCGGGGAGGCCCGTCGGGGGGCGACGAGGTCTGCCGGTGCGACTCGCGCTCGCCGCGGTTCAGTTCCAGCAGCTCTCGCACCAGCCGGTCGCGGTCCCAGAGCTCCACCCGATTGATCCGCGCCAGGTCGACTGCGGCCTCGGTGTAGAATGAGTTCGTAGCCACCAGCGCCTGCTGGCAGCCGTACTTGGCCTTCGCGGCTACGACCTCCTGGATCGCCCGAACGCCGACCTTCCGATTCCAGCGCTTGATCTGCGCCACGGTGCGTTCACCGCCGCGTGAAACGACCAAGTCCGCACCCCAGTCACCCACGTACGGCGTTTGCTCGACGCGATATCCCCTGGCCTTGAAGACGAGCGCCATCTTCGTCTCGAAATCCTTGCCGCTCATCCTGTCGATCTCCAACATGCCGGCGGCCGCGAGCCGGCGCCGCTTGAGGAGGTAGTAGACGTACGCGGCGAGGACCACGATGGCAATGAGCAGCAGGAAGGGCGCGAAAATCCGCCAGGCCATCAAGAACAGTTGATCCTGTGTGAACATGCTCTCAATCCCAAGTGTGCCCCAGATGGCGGCAGTTGAGACGGCACGTCGATCGGTCCTTCTGACGGTCCCGCGGTCGGCCTGGGTTAAGTGGAAGGCCTACGCGACCGCCACGAAGATTGGACGCCGCGGGGGGCCTACGCGGGCCTGCGGAGCCAAAGGTCGTGGGTTCAAGTCCCTCCCAGCACGCCGCCCTTGCCAATGTGGCTCCAAGGGGCTACATTTCGGTGTGATGAGAGCCGTCGGCCTTCGAGAGCTCAAGAACCGCCTGAGTGAGTACGTCCGGCGCGTGCGGGCCGGAGACGAACTCCTGGTAACCGATCACGGTGAGGTGGTCGCGGAGCTGAGACCTCCCAGTCGCGTGCCGCCGGGTTCCAGGATCGACGCCGGGCTGTCGGCCATGGCCAGGGAGGGCATCCTCTCGCTGGGCGCCGGCAACGACCCTGCGGCCTATCCATCGTTGCCCCGCCTGCTGTCTTCCACATCGCTCGAGCGCCTGCTCGACGAAGAGCGAGGCCCCCACTGAGGCTGTATGCTGAGTCGAGCGCGGTACTGGCCTGGCTGCTCGGCGAGCCGGACGGTCAGGCCGCGCGCATGCTGCTCGCCGAAGCTGAGTCAGTGGTGACGTCGGACCTGACGCTCATCGAGTGCGACCGGGTGTTGATTAGGGCGCAGGCGATTGGTGAGGTCTCCGAGGCCGCCGCCGCGGATCGGCGGGCGGTGCTCAACGCAGCAGCCGTGCACTGGCACCTGCTCAGGGTCCATGGACCGGTCATCGAGCGCGCCCGGCGTCCGTTCCCGACCGAACCGATCCGCACGCTGGACGCCATCCACCTGGCCAGCGCGCTGGTGGCACGCGGGGCCCTGGCCCGCCTTGCTGTGCTCAGCCTCGACGATCGCCTGCGGGCAGCCGCACGACAGCTCGGGTTTGACGTGTTACCCGCGGCCTCCCCTCCATAGCCCAGATAGCGGTCGGGCGCCTGAAAGTCGGGGGAAAGGCGGGCACCAGTCGAGAAGTGGGGGACCACTGGTGACCAGGGTGAAGAAGAAAGCCAACAACGCCGCCAACCTCGGCTTCGAGGCCCAGCCCTGGGCCGACGCCGACGCCCTGCGCAAGGTCGGTTACTTCCTGGCCATCCCGTCGCACAACATGAAAGACTGGGGCCATTGTGGCACCATGGACCCGATGCCAAGGAGTTGAGGTCATGGCAAGAATCCCTGTGGACAGGGAAGGCGAGGTGGTGTTCGTGGTCCCAGGTCCTCGCTCGGGAGGACGAACGTGAAGCTAGAAGGCATTCACCACATCACGGCCATCACCGGCGATGCGCCCCGGAACGTTGACTTCTACACGCGCGTGCTCGGTCTGCGATTGGCGAAGAAGACGGTTAATCAGGATGACCCCACTGTCTACCACCTCTTCTACGCCGACGAGCACGGAAGCGCCGGCGCCGATCTGACCTTCTTCGAGTACCCGGGGATTGCGCGCGGACACGCCGGCTCCGGGATGGTACACCGGATCGTCTGGCGCATCGCCTCGCCCGAAGCGCTGGCCTTCTGGGTGGCGCGGCTGCGCCGTGATGGCGTCGGCCTCGAGCACGACGCCGATTCGCTGCGCTTCGAGGATCCCGAGGGCCTCCCGCTCGAGCTTCAGATCGCAAAGACCACGGATGCCCCGCTGGTCGCCGCCCACCCGGAGATCCCGGCTGATCTGGCGCTGCAGGGCTTCGACGGCGTGCGTGCCTACAGCCCTGATCCCGACCGCAGCCGGCACTTCTTCGAAGATGCGCTTGGGTTTGCGCCCGCTGGCGACGGGCACTTCGAGGTCAAGGGGGAGCAGCGCGGTTCGTTCTACACTCTCGATCGCATGGCCACGCCGGGCAGACCCGGTGCCGGCACCGTGCACCACGTCGCTTGGTCGTCAGCCATAGAAAACCACGAAGCCTGGCGCGGGCGGGTGATCCAGGGCGGGGGCCGACCGACGCCCATCGTGGACCGGTTCTACTTCCGGTCAATCTACTTCCGCGAACCCAGCGGCGTTCTGTTCGAGATCGCGACGCTCGGCCCCGGCTTTACACCGACGAGCCACTGGAGCGTCTCGGGGAGTCGCTCTCCCTGCCGCCGAAGTTCGAGCACCTTCGCGCGGAGTTGGAGCGGACCCTGACGCCGCTGCCGGAAACCAGAGGGCGCTGAAGGACCATCGGCGACTGAACGCCGGTGTCGTGGATATGTCGCTAGCTGGCGCGTGAAGAAGGCATGCGGCGTGGGCCGCGCCCCCGCTCGCGCGTTCGATGAGGGACTCCCGGCAAGCCGGATCTCTCGGCGAGCAGCGTCACCATCATTTGGTTCAACGAAACCCCTTCGGCGGTCGAGAGGCGCGCAAGCCGCTCGTGCAGCGACCGTGGGAGTCTCAGGCGAATCTGCCCCGAATAGCCGGCGGTAGCGTCTTCGGGTGGCAGCTGGTCTCCATCCTCCCGCAGTACTGACAGCATTGCCTCGGCCGCGCGCCGCGCCTCGCGAGCCGCCCCCTCGGCGGTCCTACCGTGGGCAGCGCAGCCCGGCAACGCGGGCACACGCGCGACGAATGCCGCGTCCTCGTCGCTCCACTCAAGGACGATCCGATACCGAAACGGCTTCACTGTTCTACCTCCAGACCATAAGCATCAACAATGGCAAGCACCTGCCGCACCTGGTAGGGCTTTGCTTTCCCTGCGCTTCCCTCTTGCAGGTTGATTAGCGGTAGGTCGGGCCTCGCCGCGTGCCGGTAGATTCGGTGCGAACCTATCTGCCGTCGCTCGACATACTCCAGGTGCTCGACAAGCCGGCGCAAATCGCGGAACCGGACGTTGGCAGGACTCGCCCGCATCGCCGTCAGCAGGTCGGCCCATCGTCCCATGGGCTCATGGTACCGTATATGGAACCCCGAATCAAGCCCCAGTGCAACTGTTGGGTCTGCCTCAGAGCGCCCCATCCACAACCGACCGGCCCAGGGCACGGCGCAGTTGCAGGGAGCCGGCCAACTGATCGAACATCGCGTTGGCCAGCGTAACCTCGGCCGCCAGCAGCGTTGTCTGCGCGTCGGTTACCTCAAAGATCGGCGCGGCGCCGGCGGCGTATCGAGCCCGGGCAAGACGCAATGACTCCTCGGCGAAGGCCAGGCCGGCGCGTGCGCTCTCGACGCGGGCTGCGGCGCTGCTCAGGTTGAGCAGGGCGCCGACCCCATCCTGAACGGTTGTCAATCGGACGCTGTCGAAGCGGGTGCGGGCCGCCTGAAGATTGGCCGTGGCCTGCGCGACCGCGACCGAAGCGCGCCCTGCGTCTGAGACCGGAAAGCTCATGCTTGTGCCGGCTGATAGCCACAATTGGCGGGTTGCTTCTTGCCAACCGGGCTCTCGCACCGGCCCAACTGGCGCTTGCACGCCAGCAGTCCTTCATATCGGATGCGTCGCACGAGCTGCGCACCCCCTTGACGCTCATCCGGGCAAATGCCGAGGTTCTGCTCCGACATCGGGATCGGCCCAACCCGGGCGACGCGGGGCTCGTTCTGGATATCGTGGCCGAGACCGAGCACATGGACCGCCTGACCACCAACCTGCTGACACTCGCCCGGCTCGACGCCGGACAGTTCCATCTTGAACGCGAGCCGATAGACCTCAGAGAGGTGGCCGAAAGTGTCGCGCGCCGGCTCGCACCATTGGCGCGGCAGAAGGACGTCGCCGTCCACGAAGACTACGGCACGGAGACGCGCCTCCTCGGCGACCGGCAGGCCCTGGAACAAGCGGCCCTTATTCTGTTAGAGAATGCCATAAAGTTCACGCCGCCGGGAGGAACGGTCACCCTCCGGACCAGCGCGAGTGACGGCCTGGTCAACCTCGTCGTCGAAGACACCGGCGTCGGAATCAGCGCGGAGCATCTTTCGCGCCTAGGAGTGTGTCCGAGAAATGGCTCTCGGACAGGGCCTTGACCTATCAAGGTAG
>JASEHJ010000180.1 GCA_030018905.1 bacterium
CGGCGACGTCTTCGACTTTGCGATGCGCTCCGCCAACCTCACCTTCATGGAGGCCGCGCAGGAGCTAGGTCGTCGAGCCGGCGTTGAGGTCGAGACCTCGCCGGATGCCGCGCAACGGGCGTCGGAGAGGGAACAGGTCCTGCGCGCGCTGGACGCCGCCCGCGACTACTTTCGGGCGTCGCTCGCCTCCGTGGGGCGCAAGGCGCGGGGGTACCTGGAACGGCGCGGGATGAGCGAGGAGATCGCCGGCAGGTTTCATCTCGGCTACGCGCCGCCGGGATGGGATGGCATGCTGACCGCGCTCCAGGCCCGGGGCTATCCGGCGGCGGTGCTGGAGCAGGCCGGTCTTGCCGCGCCGCGGGCCAGTGGGGGCTACTACGACGTGTTTCGCGACCGCCTGATGTTCCCGATCCTAGACCTGCAGGACCGGGTGGTGGCCTTCGGCGGCCGCGCGCTCGACGAGGCTGAACCCAAGTACCTGAACTCGAAGGAGACCCTCGCGTTCTCGAAGGGCAGGGTGCTCTATGCGCTCAGCGCCGCCCGCGACGCGATTCGGGAGCGAGGGGAGGTTCTGGTGGTGGAGGGCTACATGGACGTCCTGGCCTGCCACCAGTTCGGGTTTCGCAATGCGGTAGCATCCCTGGGGACCGCGCTTACCGCCGATCAGGTAGGCTTGCTCAGGCGGTTCGCCCCGCACGCGGTGCTCATGTACGATCCGGACCAGGCCGGGGCGGCGGCGGCCGAGCGCGGCCTAGCGTTGTGTGAGGAAGCGGAGGTATCGGTTCGGGTGGCCGTCCTGCCGTCCGGCGAGGATCCCGACGCATACCTGCGGCGCCACGGCGCCGAGGCGTTCGGCCGTCTGCTGGCCGGTGCGCTCCCCATGTTCGAGTACCGGCTCGAGGCCGCCGCCCTCCGCCACGGTCCCGACCTGAGGGAAGGGAAACTGGCGCTTGTTGACGAAATGTTGGATGTTATTCAGACGGTTGCCAATCCGGTCCGTGCGGCGGAGTATCTGCGCACGTTGGCTGGACGGTTTGCCCTGCCCGAGGAGGCGCTGCGCCAGCGATTGCGTTCGCGCAAGCGGTCTGGGCGCTCTCCTGCGCAGCAGCGGGGCGCTTTGGCGCCGAGCGGCGACCGGGCCCGGGAGGAAGCGGAGCGGTTACTGCTGCACCTGATGGTGGCGGAGCCGGCCCGCAGGACTGAGATTGCCCGGGTGCTGGACGCCGACGTTTTTTCCGTCCCGGCGCACCGGGCTCTGGCGGCAGTTATCCTTGTGTCGCCTGAAGCCGACGCCGTGATGCTGCGCGAGGGGCTGGATGAGGCGGCTTCGGCTCTGCTCGTGCGGCTGGTGTTTGAGCCACCGCCGGTGACCGAGCGGGACAAGGACCGGGCCGCCGCCGAGGCAGTGCGCTACTTGGTGCACACCAGCCCTGCGGCAGTTGAGCGAGAACGGCTGTGGGTAGCGCTGCAGGCGGCCCAGATGCGCGGGGATGAAGCGGAGCTTCGGCGGCTCCAGGCTGCCTATGCTGATTTGATCACGGCGGGCAGGCAACGGAACTAGACGCCGCACTTGAAACGGGTCAGGGTTGGCGATGGCGAAGAAGAAGCCGCAAGTCCAGGTGAGCACTGAGGAGCTCACGCCCGAGTTGCGGGCGCTTGTTGAGCTCGGGCGCAAACGTGGTTTCCTGACCCACGACGACGTCCTTGAGCAGTTCCCCGAGATAGAGCAGAACGTGGACCAGGTGGACCGGCTCTACTCGATCCTGGCCGAGCAGGGCATCGAGATTGTTGAGGATGCCAAGGAGGTCGAGGCTAGGCCGAAACGCGAGGTCGAGGAGGAGGCCGAAGCTTCAATCAAGCCCCCGGAAGGGATCTCGATTGACGATCCCGTCCGCATGTACCTCAAGGAGATCGGCAAGGTGTCGCTGCTCACCCAGCCGCAAGAGGTTTCGCTGGCGCAGCGGATGGAGAAAGGCGATGAGGAGGCCAAGCGGCGCCTGATCGAGGCCAACCTCCGGCTTGTCGTCTCGATCGCCAAGAAGTACGTGGGCCGGGGGATGCTGTTCCTGGACCTCATCCAGGAGGGCAACCTGGGGCTGATCCGCGCGGTCGAGAAGTTTGACTGGCGCAAGGGCTACAAGTTCAGCACTTATGCCACCTGGTGGATCAGGCAGGCGATCACGCGCGCCCTAGCCGACCAGGCACGGACGATCCGCATCCCGGTACACATGGTTGAGACGATCAACAAGCTGGTGCGCATCTCGCGGCAGCTGCTCCAGGAGCTGGGGCGCGAGCCCAGCCCCGAAGAGATTTCCGCGGCGATGGGCCTGCCGGTGGAGCGGGTGCGCGAGATCAACAAGATCGCCCAGGAGCCGATCTCGCTGGAGACGCCCATCGGCGAGGAGGAGGACAGTCACCTCGGCGACTTCATCGAGGACCACGATGCCCTGGCGCCTGCCGAGGCCGCCTCTTTCACGATGCTCAAGGAACAGCTTGAGGGCGTGCTCGAAACCCTGACCCCGCGTGAACGCAAGGTGCTGAGGTTGCGGTTCGGCCTGGACGACGGCCGGCCGCGTACGCTGGAAGAGGTGGGGCGGGAGTTTGGGGTCACCCGTGAGCGCATCCGGCAGATCGAGGCCAAGGCGCTGCGCAAGCTACGGCACCCGAGCCGCAGCAAGCGATTGAAGGATTTCATCGAGTAATCAGGGGCGTTCCGACGGTCGCGGCAGCAGCAGGCACTTGTTAGGAGGCGCCGCCCGTATTACAATGTAGGACATGAAGACATCCGCCCTGACAATCCGCCTGGATCCGGATCTGGAGCGCCAACTGGCCCGCATCGCCCGGCGGACCGGCCGGAGCCGGAGCGAGGTGGTGCGTGAAGCGCTTCGCCGCCAGCTCGCCCTGGCTCAGTTCGAAGATCTCCGCCGGCGCATCATGCCCTTGGCTGAGGCTCGGGGGTATTTGACGGACGAGGACGTCTTCCGCGACGTCTCGTGAAGGTCGCCCTTGACACCAACGTCCTGATCAGTGCGGTCGCGACTCGGGGGCTCTGCGCCGATATCCTCCAAGCTATCCTTGCCGAACACCAACTGGTCGTGGGCGAGACCGTCCTCGCCGAACTCCGCCGCGTCCTGCGCCAGAAGCTCCGGGTACCCCCCGACATCGTCGATGAAATGGATGCCTTCCTGCGTCGCCAAGCCGTCGTGGTGGCAAAAGCCCCCACCCTGACACTCAAACTGCGTGATCGGTCGGATCTCCCCGTCGTAGCGGAAGAGGTCGCCGGCGGAGCCAACGTGCTCTTGACCGGCGATCAGGACTTGCTTGAGGCCGCCAACAAGGCCCCGCTGCCGATTCTGACACCGCGGAGATTCTGGGAGAGGCTCCGGATCAACCCTCACGCCGATGAGTAGCGCCTCCTAACGTTCACGGTGACCCGCGGCCGCCGCAGCGGCCGTCGGGCCCATCGTGCAGTTAGGCAGCTGTTCCGTCGTTGCCGGAGTGAGCAACGTAGTTCCGTAGTTCGTGCAACGTCATGAATTTGACGTTGCTGTCAGGCGGCAATGGTACGGGATACCGCAACGGTTCCGGCGTGACGACCACCGCCTCCGCAGCCTCGGCTCGTCTGAGGCTGCCGGTCAATCGCTCCACGAGCTGTCCGATAACTCTAGTTGGCATCGGTCGATTCCACGCTTTGACTTCTATGAGAACTTTCTTTCCTCGTAGATCCACGATGAAATCGGCACCTTCCGTTGGTTCGGCTCGTCTGACCTTCACGCCAAGGCGTCGGAGGACTCTGGCTACGTCCATTTCGAAGGAGATGTAGCGGCGGACCTCCCCAGCCTTCGTACTCAGAGTCTCTTGGGAGGCCCGGAGTCTGTAGAAGGCAATCATGGCGGACAGCACAGCGAGACTGGCACCTACCGTCGCGAGCGCGGGAAGGAGAAGCTCACGTAGATCCGCCGATGAAGTGCGAAGCTCCGGGAACACGCTGACAACGCCGCCTACGATTGAAGTAGCGCCTGCCAGCAGTCCCAGCAAAAGATTCGAAGTACGGAGCATGCGCGACACTCGGGCGGTGCTCGCCTCGTCTTCCTCGATCGGACTCGTCTCTGACTCCGTCAGAGAGGGGACGATTTGTTTGAGGATCTGTTCCCGTTGATCCGGCGGGATCAGGTCACTCTCGACGATTCGCGTGTATAGGGCGTTCAGCACCTGAGCTTCCGAGAGCAGTTCATCCTCCGATACTCGGAAGTCGCGAGCCTTTCCCTCCAGGAGGCGGGCCACGTTGGACCTCGAAGGGATGTAGCCTTCAAGGACGACCCGGCGGACGAGTATCTTCTCCACGTCGGCGTTGGCGCTGCGAATACGCTCCTTCTTCGCGCCGACGGTTTGTCGGTAGCCCGCGAGAAACAACAGGATGGAGACCAGTATTCCCGCAGCGCCGAGCAATGAGTCCAGCATGCCTCCTCCGACAGCCTCCTGTCTGCCTAACGTTGTGTTGAACGGCGCGCCGTCTTTGCGCGTCCGTTCCAACTGAAGTTAGACAGCATAGTCCTTGCCCGCGCTATTGCCTGAATAACGACTTCGGTTGATTCAAATTCGCGGCACGAACGTGCATAAGAATTTCCAACCGCGCAGCGTCATCGCAGACCAACGGAGACTCTAGCAACTGCGCCATGCAGGGATGATCAGACGTTATTATTAATCGGAGCATAAAATGTTGCTCACAGCGCGTCCTTTGTGGTATCCTT
>JASEHJ010000181.1 GCA_030018905.1 bacterium
CCCACACGCGTGGGGATGAACCGACGAGCGGCGATGATTCGGGTCGCACGCTCCAACCGTCCCCACACGCGTGGGGATGAACCGGTTAATGCTTCAGGCCCTCTTTGAGCCGATCCACCGTCCCCACACGCGTGGGGATGAACCGGAAGGCGCGTTGGTCCCTCGCAGCAAGGAGCTACCGTCCCCACACGCGTGGGGATGAACCGTGCGACCTGGCCCACGGCGGTGTTCCGGGCACACCGTCCCCACACGCGTGGGGATGAACCTGACCGGTCGTTTTCGTCTCCGAGACCGCCACACCGTCCCCACACGCGTGGGGATGAACCGGCGTTGCCGCCGCAGGCCGCGTTCCTACGCGAACCGTCCCCACACGCGTGGGGATGAACCGGTCAAGATCGTTCACGTCCGATGCATTCTCCGGACCGTCCCCACACGCGTGGGGATGAACCGATCGCTGGCATATGCGTAGCCGTCGCGGCAAAACCGTCCCCACACGCGTGGGGATGAACCGCACTGGCGGTCTGGAGTCGCCCTGATCCTGGTACCGTCCCCACACGCGTGGGGATGAACCTAGCGCGGCCAGCAGCAGTAGTTTGGCCGGTATACCGTCCCCACACGCGTGGGGATGAACCGAATTGGCCACGCGGCGCTTCTCGGCCTCGCGGCACCGTCCCCACACGCGTGGGGATGAACCGCCATGAACCGCTCGTTTACGACTGGCGACCCGACCGTCCCCACACGCGTGGGGATGAACCGGAGGCCGCCGATGCCTGACGCCCTTCGCGGAAACCGTCCCCACACGCGTGGGGATGAACCGTGTACGCGGACGTTGCCAGCGCGCAGCTCAAACCTTTCGGGGCTGAAACGCGAACTGCTCCCGCGGTTTCCGGGCCATGGACTCTTCTCAGATAGGATGATGGCTGCGCCGCTTGCGGGTGGAGGTCACACACCAAGTGGTGGGGTTTGTAGCCAGGCCAGATCGTCCCGTCGCCTGATCAACCGGGGCTTGCGGGTTCCTTGGCGGGGGAAGATAACCGTCTCGCCCCACGCGCGATGGTCGCCTTCCCACCGCGCTTCCCATCCCAGCCGGAAGAGGCTGGCGCTGCGGCAAAGGATGCCTTGGTGCCCCTGGGCGTGCCACTCAGCAGCAGCCTGCTGGCAGTGTCCCACGGGGGTGTCCTGCGGGTAGGTGGGCGGGAACCCGTTGGCGACGAGGCCGGGGGACGAGGCAACATCCACCAAGGTGCCGCCCCAGTCGAGCTCCACCAGTTGAGGGTAAGCGTCGGGGGCCAAGTCCTCCAGGCTGAGGCTGAGGCGCTGAAGGCGTTCGGTGGCCACTGCGCGGGCGACGGGTTCGCTACAGCAGCAATAGAGCGCAGGGAATGCCGGCGTGCTCCAGCGGTTGTCGGAGACGCTCTGGCTGAAGGTGGCGTCAAGCGGGTCCGACCAGTCGCGGCGGACGACCCGGAACAGGGGGCGATGGTGGTGGGGGACGGTGGCGATCATGCCTGGTAGGCCAGCTCCCGCTCGTACTGGTCGGCAACCTCGCGGACGCGCCCCTGCAGGATCCAGTCGAAGGCCCGCTGACCGCCGAACGCGTCGGCTGGTCGCCTGATGACTTCAGGAAGCCGGTCAGGACGTACCAGTCGCAGCAGGCGGGCAAGGGCCGCTCCGCCAACATCGAGGATTGCGAGCTTGGCTTCGGGTATCCCCGTCGCCCCGCGTGCCCAGCGCCGTACTGTCTCGTCGCTGACGCCGACCATCCGGCCGACGTCGCTCAGGCTCAGCCGCAGGGCGCCCATCAGCCATTGAATCGTTCGGCGCCCGCGATCGGCGCGGGACGTGGCGATCAGTTCCTCCATGACCCTGGAGGCGAATGTCTCCAGGAGGAGGGTGTCGTCGGGGCGCAGCGTGATTGGCTGTACAGAGGCTCGTGGGGACCGGCGTCTCTGTTTCTGGCCGGCGAGGGCGGCCCACCGGTCGGCGAGCAGCCGCGCGGCGAGGGGGGTGGCGCCTTCACGGACACAGAGCAGTGGGACGAACGCGTCGTTGAGCACAGCACCGCGCACGATCTGCGCGGCGGTCTGATCGAGGCCGGCGCGTGTGTTCAGCTCGTCTACGGCCTCAGAGACACTTCGGACGAACGCGGCGATTGCAGTCGCCGGTGGATGACGGCGTCCCGCGCGGTGCCGCCGCGAGAGCGCCGCAGAGAAGGCCTGTTCGGGGGCTAGTCGGAGTTCCGGCATGGTGGCGCATCACCTCTTACCACTAGTGTGGCACGAATGTGGCACGGAGGCAATCCCCTGAGGGGCGGCTTGGATCATCACACCACTTCCCGACCATCACCTGACGGCGTGTCTCCTGAAGAAATCCCAGATGACCTCGTTGGCGTAGATGTCCCTGGTTGTCCTGCCGATCACGCGCTCCGGGAGATACGGAAGCCCTCCGGGCCAGGTGTGCCCGCCGCCCTCAACCACGTACACGACCACCTCGGCACCCTCGCTGCACCCGCCGTAGGTCTCGCGGCGCACGCGCGTGCCGTCGTTGGGATCTCTGTCGGGCTCCCGTGTGACGGTTGGCGTCGGAGCACACCTGTTGTGGCTGACCCAGTACCGGACGGTCTCCGCCACAGACAGTACCCTGCCTACCGCGCGGCCGCCCCGGAATCCCAGATTCCCTCCGTCCCAGGGCACCAGAGGGTCGTGGGTGCCTGGGATCAGCACGATCGGGATCGGCCTGGCCGGCGCGCGCATCGCGGCGATCTTGTCGGTGATGGAGATGGCGACGGGCGCGATCGCCGCGATCTTGTGGGAAAGCTCGTGAGCCAGGCGCATCGAGAGCAGTCCGCCGTTGGAGATGCCGGTCGCGTAGACGCGGCTGCGGTCAATGCCCTGGGTCTGCGCCAGATGTTCGATGAGCGCCGAGATGAAGCCGACATCGTCCACGTTTTCCCTGTGGGCTCGGTATTCCGCAACTCCCCTGCCATCGTTCCAGTGCCGGTCCACGCCGTCCGGGTAGACCACCACGAAGCCATGGGTCTCCGAGAGCCGGTTCAGGCCTCCGAGTGTGAGCTGCTCCATGTTCAGGCCGGTGCCGCCGCCGCCATGTAAGGCAAGGACCAAAGGCATTGGGCCTGTCCTACCGGCCGATGAGGGCAGGTGGATGCGGTAGGTGCGCTCCAGCCCGGCGTATTGAATCGAGCCGGGACGTCTGACGGGCCCGCGGCTCTGTGCGGCGGCGATACCCCCGGCCTCTGGAGCCGTCAGAGCGATAGCCACTGCCAGCAACAGTGCCGCTGCCAGCGGCAGCGCGGCCCCGAGCAGCATGACCGGCGCAGGTGTGTGCTTCAACACGTCACAGCATAGGACGGCCGGGAGGTGCCTGTCGTTTAGGGAGGCGGCCCGCGGCCGGGTGGTGCCGCGACATCCGCCTACGACCAGATACCGGCAATGGCCTGTCCGCAGTCCGGGCAACGCCCACCGGACGCCTCTAGCCGATTCTGCCGGATGTGAAATCCGCTGCGCTCGACCAGCACCGCCCGGCAGCCGGGGCAGCAGGTGTGTTCGTACGGCCCCACCTGTCCGGGCAGGTTCCCTGCGTAGACGAACCGCAGGCCCTCGGCCTGTCCGATCCTCGCGGCCCGCAGCAATGCCGCGGCAGTGGTGCTGCTGTAGCCGGTCATCCTGTAGTCCCCGTGGAACGCGGTCAAGTGCCAGGGGATGTCCGGCGAGACCGAGGCGATGAACCGGGCGGCTTCTGCCATCTCGCCGTCTGAGTCGTTCCACCCTGGAATCACCAGGGTGACGATCTCCATCCAGAATCCCATCGCGCGAATCATCCGGATCGCCTCGAGTACCCGGTCGAGCACGCCGCCCAAGACGCGGTAGTTCCTCGCGTTCATGGACTTCAGGTCCACCTTGAAGCAGTCGCACCAGGGGCGCAGGTAGGACAGTACCTCCGGCGTGGCGTAGCCGTTGCTCACGAAGCATGTGAGAAGCCCGGCACGCCGCGCCTTCTCGAAGACCGCGGCCGCCCACTCGGATGTGATCAGCGGCTCGTTGTAAGAGCTGGCAACCAGCCGCGCGCCGCACCGGAGGCCGGAGGCCACAAGATCCCCGGGAGAGATCTCCTCGGGCGCGATCCCTGCGGCGGGATCACGCAGCGCCTGAGAACTCACCCAGTTCTGGCAGCCCGGGCAGTGTAAGCTGCAGCCCAGCATCCCAAATGTGAGCGCCGTGGATCCCGGCAGCACATGGTAGAAAGGTTTCTTCTCGGTTGGGTCGCACTGCAACCCGGCGACGTACCCCCAGGGGACACGGAGCGATCCGCCGTCATTGAACCGCACCCGGCAGATTCCACGGCGGCCTGGGAAGATGACGCAACGGTGCCCGCAGGCGACGCAGCGCACCTTGCCGTCCGCCAGGGCTTCGCAGAGCGAGCCATCGGCTGTCCTGGCATCGAGAAACGCGGCCAGGCTTGAAGTGGCGCGGGCTTCCGGGGTCTTCACTGCGCGTTACCACTTCCATTCTATCCCGAATCCGGCGCCATTTGAGTGGCTCTGATGAGAATGCTGGTCCGCACATAGG
>JASEHJ010000182.1 GCA_030018905.1 bacterium
TGGTGGTCCGTTGGCGCGCGGCCTCCGTGTGGAGCCGGTCGGCCAGGTCGCGGGGGAAGCCGCGCAGGTAGAGCGCGGCGGGCGGGGCGGGCCGCGGTGCGGTGGCTGTCTTGGCTCTCGCCGGCGTCCGCCGGCGGCGACGTCGGGCCGGGTTGGGCATGATGATCCCTCCTCCTGGTGGTGGTTGTGCCCACTTCGCCGCTATTGTAGTCGAGCCGGGCGGTGGTGTCGAGTCGGGCGGCCGTGGGGATCACGATCGCCGCACCGTCTACGGGCCGCGTAGGGGCTGAACCGGGCGAAGGGCAGCCGGGCCGGAGGAAACCGGCCTCTAGGATCGTCCAGGTGGGGTTTCTCGGAGGCGGGCCGGTGTCTAGGTACCCCCCTGGTGGCGGTCCTCGGGGTCGGGGGGCTCGGCCTGGTGCGGCCAGTCGCGGGGGATGCCGTGGCGGGCCTCGATCCGGCGGCGCTTCTTGCGGCTGGCGCGGCCTATCACGGCGTAGGGGGCGCGGAGGTCCAGGGCCATCTGCACGCTCCAGGCGTGGAGGTCCTGGGCCTGCTTGATGCGGAGCAGCCGGTCGGCCTGCCAGGTCAGGCGGGCCGCGTCCTGGTCGGGTAGCGGGGTGAGCAGTAGGCTCCCGTCCTCCAGCACGTCGGCGCGGGCCTCGGTGCCGGGGACCAGGCCGGTGCGGTCGGACAGGTCCTCTGGGAGGATCAGGCGGGCTCGGTCCTGGGTCCGGCCTGACCGGGAGGTGGGCGGTGTAGTCGGTGCGGTCCGTTGATCCGGGCGGCGGCGGTCTTGGCGTGTGAGTTTCAGGGTCCGGCCGACGGCGGCCCTGCCGGTGCGCAGTGCACTGGCCCGAGTATCCCTCCGGGCCTGGCCGTGTCCGGTGCCGGAGTCCTCGGGGAAGAGCGGCTGCTGAGTGGCGGTCAGCGGCGTGGGCGCTTGCAGGCGGCAGGCGGGGCATCGCGTGGAGTGGCGGAGCAGGGCGGCGTGGTTCCAGGTGCCGTCCTCGTGCTCGATCCCGAGGGCGCGAGGGTCTGCGTTGCAGGCCAGGCGGTAGGCAGTCGGCATCAGGTCGCCGGTGCTCCTTGCTCGGCGGGCTGCTGCCAGTCTATCACCCAGGCGCGGCCGGTGGCATCGGTCAGGACCGTGTGCGGGACCGGCCGCAGGCCGCGTGGCTGGTGGCGGCGCTTGTCGCGCAGCCGGTCGAAGTGGCGGCGGGCCAGGAAGTCGGCGTCCTCGGGGGTGCAAGCCAGGGCCTCGACGATCGGGCTGGTGACCAGGTGCGGCAGGTCCTCGGGCAGCGGGCCGGGCCGCATCAGGTCGTGCAGGCGTTGGAGGTCGCGGCGGAGGTCGGCGCTGTCGTGGCTCTCGAACCGGCGGACCAGGGCGGCGCGGGCGGCCAGGCCGCGTAGATCCTCGGTGCCTTCGCCGTTCGGTGAGAGGGCGGCGTGAGGGGTCGGCCCTTCCCCCGGTCCCCCGGTAACCGGCGGTCTTATGGCCGGGGCCTCGCCGAAGGCAAGGGCGGCCGTAGGCCGTCCCGGTACGGGATCGAAGACCCTTGCCGAAGGTGGGGTGGCCATATGCTCTTGGCCGGTGGGGGCCGGGGGCATCAATGCCTGGGGCTCCCGAGCGTCAGCGAGGGAGGCTTCCGCTGTGGTCCTTGCTCTTCTCTCTCTCTCTGTTCTAGAGAGAGAGGTACTGCCGAGCCGTTTGGCTCGGTCCTCGTGTCCGTCCGTGGGCTGTATGCCGCTCTGGTCCTGGGTTCGGGCGGTCGCGGTGGCTACGTTACTGGATTTTAGGGCGTTCTGGCGTTCGGGCCTGTCGGCGGCTCGGGGTCGCCGGTGGTCCGGGGCAGGGCGCTGGAGGGCCTTGTGGATGTGCAGGACCAGGGCACCGAAGACCCGGTAGCGGTGGCGTGGCGGGAGCCGGGGATCTCGGGCCAGCGTCAGGAAGAGTTTCGACCACCACAGGCGGCGGTGGCCGTGGTGGTAGGCGACGCGCACGAGGCCGTGCCGTTCAAGGTGCCGCTCGGTGTCCCTGACGGTGACGACGTGGTGGCCGCTCTCGCGGGCGAGCGTCGTTTGGAAGGTCGTGCAGTCGCCGCGCCGCTGCCGGGTGTGGAGCAGCAGGCACCTGGTCACGTCGAGTTGGGCGGGCGTGAGGTGGACGAGTTGGCGGAGGTGCTCGGTGAGCAGGCGGCGGCCGCGCTTGGCGAATCCGAGGGCGTGGGCAGGAAAGCGGGGCTCGGGCGTGGTATCCTGCGTGTGGCGACGACCACGCTTCATGGCTTGGGTCCTCCCTTGGTCGGGTGGGGTCTGGTTCTGAGTCTGGTCATCGCTGCACCGCCTGCCACCGGCCGCCCGTTGCCTTCCGAGGTGAGGGCGGTCCGGCTTTTCAGAGTCCCTAGGCAGCTTGTCTGGCCGTTTGGTTGACAGCGGACGGTCTCGGGATGCTCGACGCTGCCTTGGACGGTGGTTGGCCGGAAAGGCCGCGTTCCCACTTGGGGAGCCGCAATCCGCGCCGCGATCGGCGCGGTACATGAACCGTCATGCGCGGCTCATCGTCGAGCGAGTGAGCCCATCCGCTATGCACGCAATTGCACGATTTCGCATCGGTGTGCCACAGTCCTGCCGACCGCAATTGGGTCAATGCGCCCGCGGCCGAGGCGGTCAAGGGGCGCACAGCGCGCCGCAGGCCTTGCCCTTGACGGCCGAGGGAGCGGGTGCCAGTCTCTCTCAAGAGGTCGGCAGAGGTCAGGTGATGCATCATGACGATCATCTGTTACACGCCTCGTCGGTCTGAGGCGGAGCCTCGTTAGGTATTGCTGCCCCGCACTACCTCGCTCAGCCGATCCCGAGAATCAGGACCGGAATGTCGATGTTGGAAACTCCCCGGTGCTCCAGGTCCCAAACAAGCTGTTCGAAATACGCCACGCCGGTGGACATCGCTTCGGCGAAAGCCCTGAGCGGCACGATCTCCACCCCGCAGTCGATGTGGCCAAGGTTCTTGAAGATCGTCATCTTCGCCGCCACGTTGTAGACCATGAATGCGTACTTGCCGAACTGGACTTCGACGCCGAGCTTCTCCTTCACGAAGTCCATCTCCCGATAGGCCCCGCGTCGCAGCCTCTTTGGCTCGTGCCCGGGGAGGTAGTAGGCCGTGGAGTATTTCGCTGGCACGCGGACAGGGCGCCATCCGCGCTTCCTGAACTCCCGCTTGAACGCTTTGTTGAGGGACGTCGGGTCGTAGAGCATCTGTCCCGGCATGGTCTTCTCTTTGCTGACCTTTGTCTTGTGCTGCGAGGCGTCGATAGACTCGATTACCTTCTTGATCTCCGATAGGAGGTGTGCGTGCCGTGCGGAAACTTGCCGCTCGCCGTCGTTGAAGGAGTAGGCGCCAGCGAGTCTCAAGAGGTCTCCTGTTTCTGGAGCCACGTAAGGGGAACCTGCGAAACCTTCTCTCTGCCGGTCGGCCGGTGCACCGGCTTGCCCATCGGGCGGTAGCGGAGGGTTCCCGCGTAGAGCTGCTTGATGCGCCCCCGCGTAACCTCGCAGTACTCGCGTTCCTTCTCACACCCCATCGCTCGGCGGTCGTGCCGTAGAGCAGCCAAGAGTGCCGAACCCACTCCAGCGAACGGGTCGAGTACCCAGTCGCCCCGGTTCGTCAGCGCCAGCACGCACCGCTCCACGAGCTCGATCGGGAATTGGCACGGGTGGCCTGTCTTCTCTGGATGGTTGGCCTTGACGTTTGGGATATCCCACACCACGTGCTCCCAGTCGCGCTCAAGGACCTGCCAGTAGTCTGACGGGTTCTTCCCGAGCGGGTTCCCGGACGGTTGGCCGTACCTCTCGCCCTTGAAGTGCGTCTTGCCGGGGTACTTCGATGGCACCCTGACACTGTCGAGGTTAAAAGTGTACTGGTCGCCCTTGGTGAACCACAACAGCGTTTCGTACCGACCGGATAATCGCTTGGACGCGTGGAGGCCGTGCTCGAAGTGCCAGATCACTCGGTTGCGAAGCTTCAGTCCGTGACGCTTGAAGAAAGGGTAGAACAGGATGTCGAGCGGGTAGACTTCCCCGTCCTTCACGTAGTTGCCCACCTGCCAGCAGATGGACCCCTCCTGGTGAAGCACGCGGACGAGCTCGTCCACGATCGGATTCAGTGCCGCCAAGTAGGCGTCTAGCTCCGTCGCCATCTCGTACTCCTTCCCCAGGTTGTACGGTGGCGACGTGACGATCAGCTTGATAGCGCCCCCTGGGACCCGCTTCAGCGTCTCGTGGGAGTCCCCTTGAACAAGGACGATCTTTGCCCGGCGGCTGAAGGCTTCTTCGATCCTCGGAGGATTCGACCCGAACAGCGGTGCATGCGTAACCATCGGTTCCTCTTCTCTCACCGCGACTTCTTGAGGAGCTGGTCTATCG
>JASEHJ010000183.1 GCA_030018905.1 bacterium
GACCTGAGCGCGGCATGAGCACCGGGGCAGTCGGCAGGCGCCGCCACCAGGTGAGTGCGAAGGCGTCCCGTTCCACGACCTCGAGCAGGGCCGCCAGCAGGGCCTCGCTCCGAGTGCGGGCGCACGCCAGTCCGGTTGAGATCGCAGGGCCGATGTTGGCAAGCCAAGACTCTTGGCGCTCCACAAGGAACACCCTCTTTGCCGGCACCCATGCCGTCCCGCCTCCGATCAGGTTCTGCGCGGCCACCCACTCAAGGACGGTGTCCTCTTCGAACCTGGCGTAGGGCAGCCCGGCCTGCCACTGCTCGGCCGAGAACAGCGCGTAGGCATCAGGGTGAGGACCGCCCACCTCGTGCCAGGTGGCCTCCACGAGATCAGCCCGATCCGGAAACGATGCGGAGTACCTCTCGAACACCTCGCCGGCGGCCCTGGCCGCGGCGAGGTCGTATCCGAGTCCCACGCCGCTGGCGGAGATGACGTACGAGCGGCGACCGTCGGGCAGCGCGGTGCGGGCGGCATCGGTACCGGCCGCTGCCACGCAGACCACATTCGGCTCTTCCGGCGGCATGGGAATCGTGGCCAGCGCTCCAAGCACGCCTGCCAACGGGGTCGTCAGGCGGCCGGCACTGTCCAGAGTGTCGGCGGCGTTCGCCTGGTCGAGTTCGGCTACAACTGCACTGAGCATGGAACCGACACCTGCCGGCGGCCAGGCCGGACCGATGCGCAGGCCGGGCAGCGAGGGAGCCGGAGCACGTCGGCCCGGGTCCAGGCCAGGGTGCGCAGGTGAATCCTGATCAGCCTGTCCTCTAGTGTGGGCCTGTCGGCACCGAGCAGGGCCTTGAGCACCTCTACCGCAGCGATGCCTGCCGCGACCTGGACCGCAGCGGGGAGCATGGGCCGGCTTCCCACTCGAATCAGCCGAACAGGGCCCGGCGCCAGGGCCTCGGCCCTGACCCGCAGGCACACCAGGCAGGCGGAGCGACCCGGCACGATGAGCGGGCCCAGCGTGATCTCCGCCGCGTCGCTGATAACAGGCAGCCAGGGTGTCCCGGTGGCAAGACTGAGGGCGTTCAGCTGCAGGAGCGACGCATCGCGCAGACTCGCCCCGCAGCCCACAAGCAGCGATGCGCGACCGACCAGATCTGCCGCGGCTTCGGTTGCGGGCTGGTCTCCGTTGCATGGAAGCCTCTGGGTACTGACCCGGCAGTCCAGTAGCAGCCCCTCGATGGACCGGGAGATCTGATCATCTCCCCACAGGCAGACCTCGGCGCTCTCCAGCCGGGCGCTCAAATGGCCCACATCGCCCTGGGGGGCCAATGCCTGGAGGAACTCAACGACCATTGACCCGGGTGCGTGGGGCTGCGCCAGGCGCCCGCCGGCAACCAGCAGGCCGCCGGCGGCAAGTTGGGCGACCAGACGCTCAACCACTTCTGGGGAGCACCCAGCAAGCTCAGCGCATATCTCGTCTACGGTGTGCTCGCCGTCCAGAACCGGGAGCAGGTCGGGAAGGAGCGACCCGACCCCCAAGCCGGAGAGGCGAACAGATCTTCCCGGTGACCTGAGCTCCACGTCGCTCTCCCCGACGGCGTATACCGACCAGAAGTCCAGCAGAAGCGGCCTATAGGGTCCAGGTGCGTCCACACGCGCCTCCTCGATGATGCGGGGCAGACCTCTCACGCCGCTCTCACGTGCCGCGCCCTATCACCGCCCTGGGGGCTGTGGCGCCAGGTGTACCGGTGCCTCGCCACCGCCCCCGCGGGCTGTCCGACCTACATCACATGCACATGTCTCCGCCGTTGCAGCAACAGCAGCAGCAGCACCCGATGCCGGGCTCTCCCCCGCGATCGAACAGGGTGACGCTCTCAAGCTCTACAATCTGCAGTTCCATCAGCAGCTCCATTGTGGGTCACCTCCTCAGGCGCCAGGATGCGCGCCAGAGCAACCCCGGTGCGCCCGGCCCGTGGTTCGCTCATTCTATCGGCGCGGGCCAGTTGGCGTTGCGGTACCGGATCGCCTCACCGCCCGGGCCAGCGTCAGAACAACAACCCGATCTGCCCCGGCGTCCTGCAGCGCGAGGGCGCACGCGGCGGCCGTGGAGCCGGTTGAGAAGACGTCGTCAACGAGCAGCACTGTCCCCGCCACCGTGCCTTCTCCCGGCGCAAAGGCGTTCCGCACGTTGCCCACCCTGGCGCAGGCGCGCAGCTCCACCTGAGGACGATCCTGGTGAACCCGGCGGAGCGCCCGGGCGGCGCAGGGCACGCCCAGCATGAGGGCAACCGGCCTGGCCAACAACTCAGATTGGTTAAAGCCGCGGGCCCTGAGCCTGGAGGGATGAAGGGGCACAGGAACGACCACACCAACGCCGCGGGTGATCTCAAGGGGAGTCATCGCGGCCAGGAGCCCGCCCAGGACGCCGGCCGCGGCCTTCCGGCCGCGGAACTTCAGGCCGGAAATGGCCCGGCGAAGCCTGCCTTCGTAGACGGCCAGCGAGCGGGCGGCATCGAACGGGGGCGGCGAGAGGTTGCAGGCGGAGCACCGGACGGCAGGCACGAGAGCGGCGCCTGGTGGGTGTCCACCCGGCGCAGGCAGCGGAATCCCGCAGCGATCGCAGGTGGGCGGCATGATACGTTCAATCTGATCGCAGCACGCGGCGCAGAAAACCTCCCCCAGAGCGCCGCAGCCCTCGCACCTAAGCGGGATCAGCAGTTCGAGCAGGCCTGCCCACACCCGTCACATCGGCTGGCGCCGGCGGGGATTACAGATACCGCATCTACATGATCTAGGTGCCTTCCTGCCAGGACTCCAGGTAGAGGCGCTGAGCCTCGGTCAGGGTGTCAATGCGCACACCGGTGGCTTCCAGCTTGAGCCGGGCCACCGCCTCGTCAATGACGGTCGGCACCGGATGCACAACAGGTTCGAGGCGCCCGGCATTAGCTGCCAGGTGGGCAACCGACAGCGCCTGGTTGGCGAACGACATGTCCATGACCGATGCAGGGTGGCCCTCGGCAGCGGCCAGATTGAGCAGCCGCCCCTCGGCCAGCAGGTGAATCCGGCGGCCGTCGGCCAGGGTGAACTCCTCCACGTGCTCGCGCACCCGCCGGCGGCTCGTCGCCATCGCTGCAAGCGCCGGGATGTCTATCTCCACGTTGAAGTGCCCGCTGTTCGCCAGTATCGCGCCGTCGCGCATGATCGCGAAGTGCTCGGGGCGCAATACCGAGGTGTTGCCGGTAACGGTGATGAAGACGTCGCCTATTGGCGCGGACTGAGCGGCCGGCATAACCTGGTAGCCGTCCATAAGGGCCTCTAGGGCGCACAGGGGCGAGACCTCGGTCACGATTACTTGCGAGCCCATGCCGCGCGCCCGCATCGCCACCCCGCGGCCGCAGGAGCCGTAGCCGCAGACCACAAGCGTGCGGCCGGAAAGCAGCACGTTGGTGGCCCTCAGCAACCCGTCAATCGTGGACTGGCCCGTACCGTAGCGGTTATCGAAAAGGTGCTTGGTCTTAGCATCGTTGACCGCAACGATAGGATAGCGCAGCGCTCCGGCCCGCGCCATGGCGCGCAGGCGGATCACACCGGTCGTTGTCTCCTCCGTGCCCCCCAGGACTCCCTCAAGCAGGTCGGTGCGCTCGCCGTGGAGCGTCGAGACAAGATCCGCACCGTCATCCATTGTGATGTGCGGGCGGAGCTCAAGGGCCTGGTGGATGTGCCGGTAGTAGGTATCGCGGTCCTCTCCACGGACGGCAAAGACGCCCATGCCGTACTCGGCGGCGAGGGCGGCTGCCACGTCGTCCTGCGTGGACAGCGGGTTGCTGGCGCAAAGTGTCACCTGAGCGCCCCCGGCCCGCAGCGCCAGCACCAGAACCGCGGTTTCCGTAGTGACGTGCAGGCAGGCGGTGATCCGCCGACCTGCCAGTGGCTGCTCGGAGGCGAAGCGCTCGCGGATGCGGCGCAGCACCGGCATCTCTCGTTCGGCCCAGGCGATGCGGCGCAGACCCTCTGTGGCCAGGGTCAAATCACGTACATCGTGTGACATGCGATCCTCCATGGTCTCCGGTGTGTCTATCGGATGATCCCGCTGAGTGTCGGCCCACATACCGTAGCGTATGCCGGGTGCGCCGACAAGACCAGTACCGAGACGGCTTCGAACGGAGGACCCATTGCGGTCAGGTCAGCCTGTCAATGGTACAAGGTCATCTGGTCCACAACGGCCGCGGCTCTTCGACCATGTGCGCGATGCGCTCCGCGCGCGTCACTACAGCCGCAGCACAGACGAAGCCTACATCTCGTGGACCCGCCGGTACATCCTGTTTCATGGCAAACGTCATCGCGACGAGATGGGCGCCCCGCGCCTGATGGCGCTGCTGCTGTACGGAGCGGGACTGCGCGTGCTGGAGTACGCCC
>JASEHJ010000184.1 GCA_030018905.1 bacterium
CCGTGTATGGCGGAGGATGAGATGCCCGGCCTGCAACGCGGGTTCAGCCTGGTGGAGGGTCTCGTGGTCGCGGCACTGCTGGCGATCCTGGTGGTCGTCGCGGTGCCGCGGCTGATGGTCCCCGAGACCCTCCACGCGCGCTCATCCGCCCGGGGGCTGGCCGCGGATCTGCGGCTGGCGCAGCGGCTGGCGATTGCCCGGCGCGCGAGCATCGTGTTGGAGTTCAGCCCATCTGCGCCGCCATACACCGGCTACACCGTGAGGCAGGAAGGCAGCGGTGACGAGCCCGACTTCCCAAAGGACCTGCCGCGGGAGGTCACCGTGACCGGGCCGGTGCAGTTCGCCTTCTCCGCCGACGGGGGCGCCTCGCCTGGCGGCACGGTGACGCTTACCGCCAGCGGCGCCACGGCCACGGTCGTGGTCACCGCGACTACCGGGTACGTAAAGGTGACGGGGCCGTGATGCGCGGGCAGCGCGGGTTCACGCTCGTCGAGCTGCTGGTGGCGGCCTTGATCCTCGGCGTCGCCATCATCCCGCTGCTGCAGGTCATTCCCGGAACGCTCGCGCCCGCGCAGGTCTCAGAGACAGACCTGCGCCTGGGAGCGGCGGCCACGCGGAAGACCGAGGAGATCGTCGGCCGACTGCGCGCGGATATCACCAGCGTGACGTCGGGCGCCGAAGCCTGCGCAGACCTGCCCAACTGCCGGCTGCAGTGGACGATCGCAGTCGAGCTCTCGAGCGCCACTCCAGGCGTAGGATCGCTCAGAACGATCGCCACAATAGCGTGCCGGGACACGAACGCCAACAGCGCCTGCGACGCCGAGGAAGCGCAGGTGCGGTACGACACCAAGATCACCTCGCGCCCATAGGAGCCCGCGATGCGGCACAACGAGGGCGGCGCCACCCTGACCGAACTCCTGGCGGTCGCGGCCATGCTCGCTCTTGTGCTCGCCGCGCTTGTACCCTTGCTGGCGATCGGCAAAGATACCTGGCACCGCGTCGATAGGCACGGCGAGGTTACGCAGAACGCCCGCAGGGCGCTGGACAGGCTGGTGCGCGAGGTGCGCGCGGCGCAGAGCTTCCAGGTCGTGGGCGACTCGCTCATCCGGCTAACCATGGCAAGGGGCGACGGCAGCGGCGCGACCCCGACCGTGGAGTACCGGCTCAACCCGGCGACGAACGAGCTCGAGTACCGCACCGCCGCCGACTTCGCCTACCGCCGGCGCATCACGGTCACGGCCGGAACCGCGGTCCCGGCGGGCTACTCTGTATCAATCGTCTTCGATCACGCCGCGCTGGTCGCCGCGGGCAAGAGCCTGGCCAGCGGAAACGACGTGCGCGTCATCCGCCAGACGGGCTCCCGATGGCAGGAGCTCGACCGCCTCAACTTCAACTTCACTGCAACACCCACCGTCTGGAACACCGCGGCCGTGCGCCTGTGGTTCCGCCTTCAGGCGCCGATCTCCGCAGGGGCGTCGGACAACAACTACTACCTGCACTACGGCGACCTCTCGGCGGGATCGCCCCCGGCAAACGCGGACTACGTCTTCCTTGACTACGAAGACGGCACCAGCCTGGACGGGTGGACCCGCCGGGACGGCCTGGCCGGGACGAAGACCGCCTCGTCTGATGGGTTCTTCTTCAACGCGACATCGAGATCAGGGTACCGGGAGTTCAGCAAGCGGACGCCAGACCCACACAGCGACGTCGAGATCATCTGGGGGTTCCGCAGCCAAGGTCCGGCGGCCCAGAGCAGCACCAGGCACGTGGTCGGGGTGAGTGCCAGGCGGGGCGATGCCGGCGCAGGGTATAGGGTGGAACCCGGAGAGAGCACGAACACCGTGCTGCGACTGCGCGAACAGACGGCCTGGAGCACCGCGGGTACCAGCCGGGCCACCGCCGCGGTGGTCGTCACTCGCGACGCCGACTACTACGGGCGGTTCTCGCTGACCGGGTCCCTGCTCCGGGCCAAGATATGGCTGGCGACGGTAGCCGAACCCGCATGGATGATCACGTGGACCGACACCACCCCCGCTCTGTCAGGGGCGCACTACGGTCAGGTGGATGGGGTCGGCGCCACCGCCGCATCCCCTCAGAACCATCGACACCGCCATCTGATCGTCAGACCGCGTGTCGCCGATCCCGAGCCCACCACGGCCCTGGCCGCCGAAGAAGCCGCGCCAGCACCTGGCGCCTGGCAGCCCCTGGCCGGGCCCTTCCGCGCCATGAGCGTCCAGTGCTTCAACGCCGCGGGCAGCGCGATCGAGTGCCCGGCGGCGCCCGGCCCGGCCGCCGCCCTGGTCCGGTCGGTGCAGATCGAGCTGACGGCCATGGATCCTACAGGGGAGGTTGCCGACATTGTGGTCACCACGCGCGCCTACCGACAGGCCCCGTAGCAGCCCTCCCGTAGCTCCCCCGCGGCCTTCCCCGGCACCCGAGCGGTCTGCGCGAGCGGGCGAGGCAGGCGTCGCCCTCGTCATGGCGGTCGTGGTGACGATGATCCTGGCATTGATCGTGGCAGGCATCGCGCAGTTGATGGTCGCCGAGGTCGAGATGGGCCGGCTCACGCGGTGGGACGCGGAGGCGCAGTACCTGGCCCAGGCAGGGCTTGAACATCAGATCTACGTGCTCAAGGCAGACAAGACCGCTGCTGCGATTCCGTACACCAACTACCCAGCCGCACCGGACCAGCGCTCCTGGTACGTCACCACGCGGCGGTGTCTGCTTCCCGCACTGGACGACTGCGCAATCAACACCGCGGCCCGCCGCTGGTGCATCCTGGCCACCGGCGAGATCCGCCGCTACAACCCCGACGCCACCTTCGTAGTCCTGCAGACCCGCACGATCCGCTCCGAGGTGGACATCACCTACGGGGGGGCCTCGCCGCTCTACGGAACCCCGCTCAAGGTAACGGTGCTACGCTGGGAGGAAGACCTCCGCGCCTCACCCACCTGCCCCTGACGACGGCCTCTGGTCGGACGGCAGGAGAGCGGCGATCCCGTCCATGAAGCGCCGGCCCCAGGCCTCCAGGTCTGCCCTCGTGAGTCGGCCCTCGTGCCGCGGGACGGCAATGGGCGGGCCCAGCCGGACGATGACAGCGTGCCGACGGGGCAGCCGGGTGCCCTTGGGCATAGCGTGCTGCGTACCGATCACGGCCATCGGCAGCACCGGGACGCCGGCGCGTAGGGCCAGGAGCGCGGCGCCGGGCTCGGCCTGCATCAACCGTCCGTCGGCGCTGCGCGTGCCCTCGGGGAACATCAGGACGAGTTCGCCACGGGAGAGAGCTTCGAGCGCGGTGCGGATCGAGCGCCGGTCCGCCTGACCCCTCCTGACAGGGAAGGTGCCGACCGTGCGCAGCAGCCAGCCGAGAACAGGCATCTGCAGCAGCTCGTGCTTGGCCATGAAGCGTGCTCGGCGCCGGAGCGCGACCCCGGCGATCGGCGGGTCCGCGGCGCTGACGTGGTTGCAGACGGCCAGGACCGGGCCCTCCGCCGGTTCGTTCTCGCGGCCCTCCACCCGCAGCCGGAACTGCAGGAAGAAGTAGAAGCTGAAGAGGAGCTTCCAGAAGCTATACCACATCCGAGCGCTCCCGGACGAGTTGTACGATCGCGGCAACCACCTGTTCTAAGGTCAGGAGGGTGGTGTCGAGGATCACGGCGTCATCTGCCGGCCGCAGCGGTGAGTGTGACCGCGTCTCATCGCGCGCGTCCCGCTCGGCCTCCTGGCGCCGGACCTCGTCCAAGTCTGCATCCACCCCTCTTGCCCTCAGTTCGTCGTGCCGCCGCCGGGTCCTCGCCTCAAGGCTGGCCCCGAGGAACACCTTGACCTCGGCGTTGGGGAAGACGACCGTGCCGATGTCACGACCCTCCATCACGATTCCACCAGCGGCCCCGAGGGCCTGCTGCCGCGCAACCAGCGCGACACGCACTCCGGGCACGGCGCTGACGATCGAGGCCGCAGTGCTGACCTCTGGGGCGCGGATCGCCTCGGTGACGTCCTCGCCGTCCACAACGATTCTATCCCCACCGGGCGCAGGACGGAACTCGATGGCGAGCGAGGCGGCCAGGGCGGTGAGGGCGGCGTCGTCGCGCAGGTCAACGGATCGCCTCATGGATGCCAGCGCCACCGACCGATACATGGCACCGGTGTCTATGTGCTTTAACCCAAGCCGGTCGGCCACGGCCCGCGCCACGGTGGACTTGCCGGATGCGGTAGGACCGTCTATTGCCACCACAGGGTGCTGTCTGCTCATGACTGGGCTCCCCCGCGGGCCAGCAACCGGCTGAGCGTCTCGAGCGCCGCCGCCGCGTCTGGGACCACGTGCGCGCCCGCCGTGGCCAGACGCGTCGCAGCCGCAGCAGCAGCGCCAG
>JASEHJ010000185.1 GCA_030018905.1 bacterium
CACCGGGGCCCCCCGGTGCGCCAGGGGGCATCCACGCGAAATGCCTCGATACCTGCTTAGGCGCCTCGCCGCCACTGTCATCAGCCTGCTCAGTGCAGCGCTGATCGCATTCTTCGCCTCCCGGCTCACTCCGGGTGACCCTATCCGACTCATGGTCGGGGATCAGAACGTCTCTCCCGCGGTCATCCACCAGCTGCAGCGGCAGTATGGCCTGGACCGGCCCCTGGCGGTCCAGGCACTATACTTTCTGCGGAATGCCCTGGCAGGTGATTTCGGAACGTCGTATTACTACATCGGCAAGCCGGTCCTGCAAGTCGTCTCCCCGGGCGTCGTCGTGACCCTGAAGTGGCAGACCCTCGCGCTGGCGCTGGCGATCCTCGCTGCGCTCATCATGGGTGTTGCATCGGCAACCAAGCACAACTCCTGGCTGGACCACGGAATCATGTTCTTCGCGCTGGCGGGGATCTCTATGCCGAGCTTCGCGCTAGGGACGATCCTCATCGCGGTCTTTTCGGTGCGTTTGGGTTGGATGCCCGTGGCCGGTCTCATCTCGCCCGCCCACTACCTCCTCCCAAGCCTCACCATGGCGGCGCAGCCATGCGCGCTGCTCGCTCGGCTGCTGAGGGCCTCGATGCTCGAGGTCATCCACCAGGACTACATGACGACCGCCCGTGCCAAAGGCCTGCGGGAGGCGACTGTAGTAATCCGACACGGCCTGAAGAACGCCCTTCTGCCGACGTTCACCGTAATGGGCATCATGGTTGGCCGCATTCTTGCCGGGGCCTTCCTCATTGAGACCGTCTTCAGCATCCCTGGGATCGGGCGCATCGGGGTGCAGGCCGTGGTCCACCGTGACTACCCGGTTATCCTTGCCATCACAGTCCTGCTCTCTATGGCGTTTCTTCTCGTCACGCTTGTAGTCGACGTGCTGTACGGGCTGCTCGATCCGAGGATCCGGTACTCCTAACGGACATGCGCTCATCGAGAGGGATGACTAGCTCACCGTACCCGGCGATCCCACCGGTGGCAGGGATGGGCGCCGCCACAAGCCTCTGGAAGGACGCGTGGCGCCGACTGCTGCGAAACCGGGCCGCGGCTACGTCCCTGGTGTTCATAATCGCGCTGGTGATCTTCGTCGCGGCGGCGCCCCTGCTCGGCCTGCCCTCTCCGCTGGAGCAAGACCTAGAGCACACTAACGAGGGCCCCAGTGCCGCACACCCGCTCGGGACGGACGAGCTCGGGCGAGACGTGCTGAGCCGCCTCGTGCACGGCGGGCGCGTCTCACTCCTGGTAGGC
This sequence comes from bacterium, assembly GCA_030018905.1. GTDB lineage: Bacteria > Sysuimicrobiota > Sysuimicrobiia > Sysuimicrobiales > Humicultoraceae > VGFA01. The sequence goes on from JASEHJ010000185.1 coordinate 1,297, forward strand.
CTGGGCGTACAGATAGCGACCGCTGCGATTGGCATGTCCCTGGGTCTCGCGGCGGGCTATATGGGCGGTAGCGTCGATGTGAGCATCATGCGGGTCGTGGACACGATGTACGCTTTCCCGCCCTTCCTCTTCGCGGTCTTCATGGCGGCGATTCTGCCGCCGTCGGTCTGGAGCATCGTGCTTGTCCTCGTGCTCGTCGGGTGGCCATGGGAGGCCCGAGTGACCCGAGGGATCGTGCTCTCCCTCAAAGAAAGCGAGTTCGTCGCCGCGGCCCGCGCCGTAGGTGCGTCCAGCGGGAGGATCATGTTCCGGCATATCCTGCCCAATTCCTTGAGCCCCATCATCGTCGGGTTTACCATTGGCATCGCCGGGACGATCATCGCGGAGGCGGGCTTGAGCTTCCTGGGTATAGGTATCCGTCCGCCCACGCCAAGCTGGGGCGGGATGATCGACCGCGGCAGGCTGTTCCTTCGCGTGTATCCGCATCTCGCGCTCTATCCCAGCATCGCACTGGCCTTGACCGTGCTTGCCTTCAACTTCTTGGGGGATGGACTGCGCGATGCGCTCGACCCTCGCCTTCGCAGCCGATAGCCGGGCGCGCCGTACTGCCGCCATAGATCCCGCTATCGCTATCCGCTGAAGCGGGGACACAATCGCCTCGTTGTCTGTAGCCCGAAGTGGCCGAAGGAGAGAACGCGGTCCTGACACAAGTCCTGGTGGGCCATGAGGGACTCGAACCCCCGACGCGCGGGTTCTGTATCAGTGTTTGGCCCCGAGAATTGGCAAGGGATTAGCGGAAACCAGGCAGCAAGGATCTCCCGCGGTCTGGCGCAACCCCCAATCCAGATCACGTGCGCGAGCCGCTCGGTCAGCGCCGCGCTCACGTTGTACACAACGCCGCAGTTTCTCGCGTCAACCCGGATCTCCTGGTGGGCCGGGCGCTCGACCGCCTCTTCGATGCTGATCGGTCTGCGCTCCTGACAGAGGTCGTCCTGCGAAATGATAACCTATACGCGGAACGTACCTTGACAGGCTACATTCTGCAAGCAGGAGATAACTCAAGGTCGGAGAATGATGCCCTGAATGCGAAACGCAGCCCGTGAGGAATCGAAATGCAGATGAGAGATCAATCGCGCCTCAAGACCCTGGGGCCGCGGGCGGCGCACCTGGTGACCACCTTGCACGAACGGGGGCGGCCGATCTTCACCCTGGCCGACGTCAAGGAGATCACGGGCCTCAAGCCGGGGCCCGCCCGCGCCTTCATGCACAAGCTCGTCGCTCGCGGTATCGCGGTTCGGCTGCTGCCTGGGGTCTTCGCGCTGATCCCGTTCGAGCTGGGCCGCGCCCGCGAGTACTTGGGCAATCCCTACGTCGTGGCCCGCGAACTGGCGGGCGGGACAGACTACTACCTCTCCCACGCCTCTGCCATGGACCTCCACGGGATGACAACCCAGCCCCAGCTCATCATCTACACCACCTCTCCTCGGTGGCGACGCAGTCGGTCGGTGCTCGGGACGACGTTCCGATTCGTCTACTGCAAGCGCGCGCGCTTCTTCGGCACCATCCCCCACTGGGTGGAGAAGCACGAGCAGGTCACCGTCAGCGACCCCGAGCGGACCGTGCTGGACGGCCTGCGCCAGCCCGAGTACTGCGGCGGCATCACCGAGATCGCGAAGGGCCTGTGGATGCGCCGAGCCGACCTCGATCCTTCGAAGCTCGTCAACTACGCCCTGCGGCTTGGCGTCGGGGCCGTGATGCGGCGGCTGGGGTATCTGATGGAGACGTATGGCCTGGGCACGCCGCGCCAGATCGAACGGCTCCGGCGGCGCCTCACGCCGGCCTACGCGCTGCTCGACCCACTCCTCCCGCGAGAAGGGAAGTTCCTCGCCCGCTGGCGGCTGCGGCTCAACGTCCCTCCCGAGGAGCTGCGAGCGGCAGTCGGGACTTGAGCGGTGATCCCCCGGCGCAGCCTGTCCTTGCTCTCAAACCGCCTGGCCCAGGCAGGCGGCCGGCGGATCCCGGAGGCCGTGCTGGAGCGCGACTACTGCCTGGCGTGGTTCCTGGTCGGCCTCTCGCGCGCGCCGCTGCGAGAGCGCCTGGCGTTCAAGGGTGGGACCGCCCTTAAGCGCTGCTACTTCGCCGACTTCCGGTTCTCCGAAGACCTCGACTTCACGTTGACCACCGAGACCTCGTTCGAGGTGATTAGCGAAGAGCTCGACCCCGTCTTCGCGGAGATCCAGCGCGCGTCCGGGATCATCTTCCGGTTCGTCCGCCAGGACAGACAGCCCCACGCCAACAGCCACACCTTCTACCTCGGCTACGAGGGCCCGCTGCCCGCGCCCGCCGCCGGCAGGGAGGTCAAGGTAGATATCACGATCCGAGAACGCGTCGTCTTCCCTCTGGAGCGCCGCCCCGTCCTCCGGGGGTACGAGGAGTACACCGATCTGCCCGGGGGTACCAGGGTGCCAGTCTACTCGCTCGGCGAGATCGCCGCGGAGAAGGTCGTGGCACTGATGGACCGGGCCCGCACGGAACCCCGCGACCTCTACGACGCGTGGTTCCTCCTGACCGGAGCGCACGCCGATCCCGCAGACCTCCTCGCCGCCGTCGAGGCGAAGTGGGCGTTCCGCGGGAAGACCCTTCAGGAGGTGCGGGGCGCGTTCCGGGCCAAGGAGGCCCGGTACCGGCGCCTCTGGGAACCGCGACTGGCCCCTCAGATGGTCGAGCTGCCTCCGTTCGAGGTCGTCTACCGCGGGGTGGCGCGGTCCTTGCGTCGGGCCGGCGTGATCCGCTAGAGCGCGAAGACCCGAGAAGTCCGCTGGCGGAAGCGCATTCGTGCGCAGATTTTGGTGGGCCCTGAGGGACTCGAACCCCCGACGCGCGGGTTAAAAGCCCGCTTCGCAGAGGGCGAAAAGCCAGTCAGGACGGGCATTTCGGCCTTCTGGCCTCCTCCGAAAGGGGTAGCAGGCGGGTAGCAGGCATTCGCCCCAACACGCGGGAGAGAGCTTTGGGGACCCCGTCCATCGCCGATGCCGTCCTGGGCCGCTTGGTA
>JASEHJ010000186.1 GCA_030018905.1 bacterium
CACAAGATCACACTCTACAGGTACATCCGCGAGGGCCTGCTGCCGGCCGTCAGGCTGGGGAAGATGTACCGCTTGTTCCGCCGCGACGTCGAAGCGTTTCTCGACGCGATGCGGCACCAGCCCGACTCCGACTCCGCCGGAGGCAAATGACCCTCGCCGGCATCAGGGTAACCCTGGCCGCGTCCACGTTCAGCGCTCTCCGCTACCCGAACTACCGGCGGTTCTGGTGGGGCGGCCTGGTCTCCCTCACCGGCTCCTGGGGCCAGACCACGGCCCTGTCCTGGCTCGTCTACGACCTCACCGGATCGCCGCTGATGCTGGGGACGGTGATGATGGTGAACACCATCCCCACCATGCTTCTTGCCCTGGTAGGTGGGGTCATCGCCGACCGGTCCGAGAAGCGCTACATGCTTATGGCCAGCCAGGGGACGTTCATGGCGATCTCGATGGCCCTGGCGGTCTTGACGCTCACGGGCCGGATCGAGGTCTGGCAGATCCTGGCACTGAGCGCGATCGGAGGGATTGCGTCGGCGATTGACATGCCTGCCAGGCAGTCGCTGATCCCGCACCTGGTTGGGCGGGACGATCTACTGAACGCCATAGCGCTGAACTCGGCGATGTTCAACGGGTCGCGGATCCTCGGCCCCGCGGTCGCCGGGCTCATCATCGGCTGGCTTGGGCCGCGTGGCGGCCCGGGATGGTGCTTTGTGATCAACGCTATAACCTACCTGGCGGTGCTGGGCGCGCTGGCGACGATCCGTGTGAACTCCCGGCCGCTGGTCGGTGAGCGGCAGCGCGTGCTGCGCGAGGTTCGGGAGGGCGTTGCGTTTGCGTGGCAGCACCGGGCGCTGCGCAGGTTCCTGGGGCTTCTCGCCGTCACCGGTATATTCGGGCTGTCGTTTACGGTCTTGATGCCGGTCTTTGCACGCGACGTGCTGCACGTGTCCGCGCAGGGGTTCGGGATGCTGATGACCGCCAGCGGTCTCGGCGCCACCGTCGGGGTGTTGGCCCTGGCCTCGTCGCGGCCAAAGAGCCCGGGGAACGTCATTCTGGGTACACAGGCCGGATTCGTCGTGCTGCTGGCCGCGTTCGCAATGAGCTCCAACTACGCCATGTCGCTGGTGCTCATGGTTGTGTTGAGTGGCGCGATGACCTCATACCTGTCGTCAACCAACACCACGATTCAGTCCATTGTGCCCGACGGGTTGCGGGGCAGGGTCATGAGTCTCTACATCCTGGCGTTCTTTGGGACCGCGCCCCTGGGAGGCCTGCTCATGGGATCCCTGGCCTCGGCCCTGGGCGCACCGGTTGCGGTGCTCTCCGGCGCTGCGGTGTGCGCCGGCGCTGCGCTGGCGGCGTGGCTGTCCGGGCGCCGGCAGTCAGCCACCCGGGCATAGACGCTCCGGAGGGCAATCCGTACCGGGTCAGATCAACACTCCCGTAGCGCGTGAACCGCACCCCGTCACGGCGCAGCCGCTTCCTCTGCTCGGCGGCAAACTGCCGGTTGGCGATCGTTCCGTCGCCGCGCACCACCCGCCACCACGGCGCCGCCTCGCCGTCGGGCAGCGATGCCAGCGCCCAGCCAACGGTGCGGGCGCCGTTGCGCAGCCCCACCTGCCGGGCGATCTCGCCGTAGGTGATGACGCGCCCCCGCGGCACTCTGCGGACCGCCGCGTAGATACGCTCGAACACGCCCTGCTGGCTCCCCACGCCCTGCTAGTCCCCGCCCGGGATGCCGCGCACGCCCGGCTCGGTCATGGATTGCGGGTTCAGGATCTCCTGCAGTTGTTCGGCGGTCAGCCCGCCGCGCGACAGAGCGACCTCGCGCACGGTCTTCCCGGTCAGGGCGGCTTCCTTGGCGATCTCGGCCGCGGCGTCGTATCCGATAACCGGCGCCAGTGCGGTGGCCAGCATCAGGCCGCGCTCGACCGACTCCGGCCCGCGCTCGGTCGCCTCCAGGCCCGTGACGCACTGGCGGGCGAAGTTGCGCGAGGCGGCGGCCAGCAGGGCGATCGCGCCGAGCAGGTTGTGCGCCATCACGGGCATCATCATGTTGAGCTCGAAGTTGCCCCACTGGTTGCCCTGGGCGACCACGGCGTCGCTCCCGACGGCCTGGGCGCAGGCCTGGATCACGGACTCGACGATGACCGGGTTCACCTTGCCCGGCATGATCGAGGACCCGGGCTGGACCGCTGGAAGCACGAGTTCAGCCAGGCCTGCCCGCGGTCCCGACCCCATCCAGCGGATGTCGTTGGCGATCTTGGTCAGCGCCGTGGCGTAGGTTCGAACGGTCCCCGACGCAAAGACCACCGCATCCAGGCAGGCCTGCGCCTGGAAGTGCGCCGCGGTCTCACGCAGCGGGATGCCGGTGAGCTCGGCCAGACGGGCGCAGACGCGCGCGGCAAACTCGGGGTGGGCGTTGATTCCCGACCCGACCGCGGTGCCGCCCAGCGCCACCTCACCCAGCTCGGCCTCGGCGTATCCGATCCGGCGCCTGGCGCCGGCAACCTGGTCGGCGTACCCGGCGAACTCCTGGCCCAGCCGCACCGGCGTGGCATCCATCAGGTGCGTCCTGCCGGTCTTGATGATGCCGTGGAACTGCTGCGCCTTCTCCCGGAGCGCCGCCTCCAGCTCATCGAGCGCCGGGCGCAGATCCTCGCGCAGCACGAGCAGCGCCGACAGATGGATCGCGGTGGGTACGACGTCGTTGCTCGACTGGCAGACGTTCACGTGGTCGTTGGGATGGACGGTCTTTGTCCCACGCGCGGCGCCCATCAGCTCGGCGGCCCGGTTTGCGATGACCTCGTTGGCGTTCATGTTGGTGGAGGTGCCCGAGCCGGTCTGGTAGATGTCGAGCGGGAACTCGGCATCGAGCGCGCCGTCGGCGACCTCCTGGGCCGCGCGGATTATCGGCTCGGCAAGCGTGCGGTCGAGCAGGCCCAGGTCGGCGTTCACCTCTGCCGCCGCGCGCTTGATCAGGCCCACCGCGCGTATGAAGGCACGCGGAAAGCGCAGGTCACTGATAGGGAAGTTCTGGATGGCGCGGGCGGTCTGCGCGCCGTAGTAGGCCTCGGCAGGGACCTCCATGGTCCCCAGCGAGTCACGCTCAACGCGCATCGCTTTCTCGCCGGACGACATACACGGAACCCTCCTCGCATGCGACAGGGACGTGCCTCCGGAGTTCGGCGCAGTAGAACGCCCCTCCTGTCCTTGAAGGGCTCCCGCGCTTTCGCTACAGTTGAGGCACACTTTGCACGCGGGCATCCGCTCGACCGCCGGAAGGAGTCGTGAAGCCATGGTAAAGCGTTCCAAGGTCTCCATAATCGGTGCAGGGACAGTGGGCACGGCCTCCGCGCACTGGATCGCCAGCAAGGCGCTGGCCGACGTGGTTCTGACAGACATCGTGGAAGGCCTGCCACAGGGCAAGGCGCTCGATATCCTGCAGGCAGGCGCGATTGCCGGGTTTGATATTCACGTGACCGGCAGCAACGACTACGCCGCCACCGAGGGTTCCGACGTTGTGGTCGTCACGGCGGGGATCCCGCGGAAGCCGGGAATGACCCGGGAGCAGCTCATTGACACCAACGCCGGCCTGATCCGCAACATCGTCCCGGCGGTCATCGGGGCCTCACCCGGGGCCATCCTCATCATGCTCACCAACCCGCTGGACGCCATGACCTACCTGGCGTACAAGATCGCAGGCCTGCCGCGCGATCGCGTGGTAGGTCAGTCGGGCGCACTGGACTCGACGCGATTTCGGACCTTCCTGTCCATGGAGCTGGGGGTTTCGGTGAACGACACCACCGGCATGGTGATCGGCGCTCACACCGACAAGGACATGGTGCCGCTGCCGAGGTACTCCACCGTGCGGGGGGTCCCGATCTCGCACTTCATGGATCCCGAGCGCATCGAGGCCGTGGTGACGCGCACGCGGCACGGCGGGGCCGAGATCACCGATCTTATGAAGGCCAGCGGTTTCACCACGGCCGGCGCGGCGGTCTGCGAGATGGTCGAGGCGATCCTGCGCGACAGGAAGCGCGTGATCCCGTCCAGCGTGTACCTGGACGGCGAGTACGGCGAGCGCGACATCTGCATTGGCGTGCCGGTGGTGCTGGGCGCTGCCGGGGTGGAGCGGATCATAGAGATCCCGCTCGATGCCGCGGAGCAGGCGGCCTTCCGGGCCTCGGTGGGGGCAGTACGGGAGATGCTGGGAGGGCTGAAGTTCTGAGACGGCCGGCGAGCGGGCGATGGCTGTGACCTTTCTTCAGGGCATGTACGTGCGTGCCAGGGGCACGCGGTTCGTGG
>JASEHJ010000187.1:0-1524 GCA_030018905.1 bacterium
AGCAGCGCACTCGTAATGCGCAGGTCACGAGTTCGAATCTCGTCGCCGGCTCCAGCGAAGATTCAAGAGGAACGCGGGTTCCGGCCCGCGTCCCTCTCCCTCGCGACCCCTTCGAGATCGGAGCTGCCAATCTCTGCCAAGCTGAAGTTCCCCCGAACACTGAGCTCGGGTTTATGTGGGGACAGGCACTTCCGCCCCAGCGGGCCGCCTCCGGGGCGATCTGGTCTTGACCGCGCAGCGGATTGCGGCAGACGATCAACCGCTCCCCTGGATGGTCCGGCGAGGCGGTCTTGTTTGGGTCGCGCTCGTCGAACAGCGATAGATGCAACGCGCCGTCCCGGACGAGCTGGTGGATCTGAGGGGCGCGAAGCACAGTGCCCCAATCTAGCCGGGCCGGTGTGGTGATCCTGCTCTTCGGTCTGGCCGACGCCGGCGGCCTCGCACTCTTCCTTTGTTGCGAAGGCGCCACCGTGCGCCTCTCTCGACGTGACGGCGTACCTGCGGTCGAAGTCGATGCGCGCCGTCATCATGCGGTTGCAGCGGGTGCCCAGGACCTCCTTGTGCAGCGTGTAGCCAACCACTCCGTCGCCGAATTCCTGAACCAGGTCCCACCGCTTGTCTGCGCGAACCCGCACGACCTCACCGCAGTGGTCGCAGCGTACGTAGAAGACGATGGCGTCCAGGTCCTCCATGCCGGTCGCTCCGGTACCAGACCTGGCGCCCTTGGCGCCTACGAGTGAGGCAAGCCTCCGCAGGAAGCTCATCGCGAATCACCCCGCTTCTCGTTCCCGGACTTCGGCAGGAACGCTGCCAGGCCCTACCGTCAGGGGGAAGGGTCAAAACCACGCCCCCCGCCCCATCTCCCGCCCTCCCTTTGGGCCAGCATAGGGTAGTGACCCGATACCAGGTCGGGTCCACGGCTGATAGCGTGAATCTGAGCACCAGCACCAAGCAAAGGAGGCGAGTGAGATGCGCCGGAGGTACGGTACTGCATCCTCGATTGTCGCCGTGCTCCTCGTGAGCCTGGTGTTTCTCCTGGTCCCACCGTCGTCGGGAGGCCCGTACGACCCCAGCACCCTGGTGGTCGGGATGAATACCGGTATTCTCATCACCCTCGACCCGGCGGTCGTCTACGAGGTCGAGGGCGCTGTGATCGTCGACCAGCTGTACGACAAGCTGGTGGACTTGGAGATGGTCGGGGGCAAGATGCAGGTGGTTCCTGAGGTGGCAGAGTCCTGGACCCTAGCCGATGACGGCCGGACCTGGACCTTCAAGATTCGCAGGGGCATGAAGTTCCCGAGCGGCCGCCCGGTAGACGCCCACGCCGTCGTCTACTCGATGCGCCGCGCCCTCCGCCTCAACCGCGCCAACGTGTGGCTGTTGAACCAGATCGGGTTCACGAAAGACAACGCGGAAACGACGGTCAAAGCCCTCGATCCCTATACCGTCCAGCTCGTGGTCTCCGAGGCCTTTGCGCCCACGCTTGTCCTCTCGATCCTCACCTTTCCCCTGACCAGCGTGCTC
>JASEHJ010000187.1:1534-4254 GCA_030018905.1 bacterium
ACCCGGGCGTGGTAGAAGAGCGCATCCGAGAGGGCGAGTTGGGCGCGGACTGGCTGAAGGATCACAGCGCAGGCTCCGGCCCCTACATTCTGATGCGCTGGGAGCGGAATGATGTCGTGGACATGGTGGCGAACGCCACCTACTGGCGCGGCATCCCGCCCATCAAACGGATCATCATTCGGGACATCCCCGAACCCGCGGCACAGCGCATTGCCCTGGAGAAGGCGGACATTGATGTGGCCTGGAACCTGTCGCCGCACATGCGCCAGGAGATCCGCAAGGCAAAGACGCCGGGACTGGCGATCGTCACGGTCCCCGGACACGGGATTGAGTACATCGGGATGAACGTCAAGTACGCACCACTGGCCAAGGAACAGGTGCGTGAAGCGATCCGCTGGGCCGTCGGCTACAAGCCCATCCTGGAAAGCATCATGTTGGGGGAGGCCATCCCGCTTCAGACATTCGTTCCAACAGGGTACCTCGGCTACAACCGTGCCATGCCGTTCAAGCAGGACCTGACCAAGGCCCGTCAGCTGCTGGCCGAGGGCGGCTATCCCACCGGGTTTGAGGTGGAATTGACCACCAGTGCGCCGCATGCCACACGGGGTGACATCGCACAGGTTGTCCAGAGTGATCTAGGGAAGATCGGCATCAAGGTCAAGATCGCGCAGATGGCCGCCGGGGTGATGTACGCGAAATACCGTGAGCAGGGCCTGCAGCTGATTCTGGCTGGATGGGGCGTGGACTATCCGGACCCGGATGCCCTGGCGAAGCCCTTCGCAGACGGCACGATCAAACAGCTTGCCTGGCGCAACGCCTGGATGGATCCGAAAGCCACCGACCTCGCCAAACGGGCCATGCTCGAGCGCGATACCGGCCGGCGCGTTGCCCTCTACAAGGAGCTCACCGATCTCGTCCTGCACAAGGGCGCATTCGTCATTCTATATCAGACGACCAACAACTGGGTCATCCGGAGTAATGTCAAGGACTTCGAGGAGGCGGCCGCGATCGGCACCATGCACTTCGACTTCACGAAGATCCGCAAAGAACGGCCCTAGAGCGTGAGAGTCCGGGGGCCCCTTCCCAGAGAAGGGACCCCCGGCGAGGCTTCCCCATGAACCTTGCCACCTACGTTGCCCGGCGGCTGGGACTGATGGTGTTTGTCCTCTTTGGGGTGCTGGTTATCACTTTCGTCGTATCGCATGTCATCCCGGCAGACCCGGTCGGGGCCATCCTCGGGGGCAATGCCCCTCCGGAGAAGGTGGATGCGCTGCGCGCGCAACTCGGCCTGGACAAACCGCTGCCCGAGCAGTTCGTCGCCTACCTGTGGGGCGCGGTCCGCGGCGATCTCGGGAGATCGCTGCGCACTGGGCGGCCCGTTTGGGACGACATTCAGCAGTACTTCCCGGCAACCGTCGAACTCACGATGAGCGCCATCTTTCTGGCCATTATCCTTGGTGTTCCGATGGGGGTCATCTCGGCGGTCCGACGGAACCAAGCGCCTGACCACGCGGCCCGCCTGTTCTCCATCGTGGGAGTCTCGATGCCCGTGTTCTGGACCGGTCTGGTCCTGCTGCTGCTGCTGTACTACCGGTTCGGATGGCTTCCCGGCCCGGGCCGGCTCGACCTCGCCGTCCTCCCGCCGCCCAGCCGGACGGGCCTGCTGCTGCTGGACGGTCTGGTTGCACGCAACTGGGAGGCGGCCCGCAATGCTCTGGCACACCTGATCATGCCGGCCTTCGTGCTCGGGTATGTTGCGACAGCCACCATCGCTCGCATCACCCGCTCGAGCATGCTTGACATTCTGAGCCAGGACTTCGTCCGCACGGCGCGCGCCAAGGGCCTGCGCGAGCAGGTGGTCATCCTCCGCCACGCACTCCGCAACGCCCTCATCCCGACCGTCACGATTATCGGTCTGGTATTCGGGGGACTGCTGGAGGGGTCGGTGCTGACCGAGACGATCTTTGCCTGGCCGGGGCTAGGACGTTACATCACGACTGCGTACATCACGTTGGACTATCCGGCGGTGATGGGTGGAACACTGTACATCGCCGTCGTGTTCTCGATCGTGAATCTGGTGGTGGACCTGACGTATGCGGTCCTCGACCCCCGCATCCGCCTCTGAGGCCGGGCGTTTGCCCGAGCAGGCGTACGTGTCGCCCCGCTACGAAGAGGTCCGGCGTGCGTACCGCCTCTGGCGCCGCAGTCCCCTGACGATCGTCGGGACTGTGCTTATCGGACTCCTGCTCGCCGTGGCCGCCCTGGCGCCACTGATAGCGACGCACGATCCACTGGCGCACGATTTCTCGGTCCGGTTACAGCCGCCAAGCCACACTCACCTGTTTGGCACCGACCAGTTTGGGCGCGATATCTTCAGCCGGGTCATCCACGGCTCTCGGATCGCGCTGCAGATCATCCTCATCGTCTCGGTGATCAGCGGGGGCATGGGCACGATCACCGGGTGGGTCTCGGGCTACTTCGGTGGGCGTGTGGACGAGGTTCTCATGCGCCTGACGGACGTGTTCCTGGCCTTCCCCAGCCTTGTTCTGGCCATGGCGTTTGCAGCGGCGCTGGGGCCGAGCCTCCCCAACATGATCCTGGCTATCTCGCTTGTCACCTGGACCCCGTATGCGCGGATGGCCCGCGGTGAGACGCTCCGGACTAAGACCCAGGACTTCGTCGAGGCCGCGCGCGCCTTGGGCGCCAGCGATGCGCGGATC
>JASEHJ010000188.1 GCA_030018905.1 bacterium
ATCCCACTCTTGCCGTCCTTACCTCTGCCCCCAACACCACCCGGGCCGCGCCCGCGGCCGCCAGAGTTACCACCAGCAGCAACGGATCACTTGCGTTATCACAATCTGCAGTATATTATTTCAATAGCATGAACATATGATTAGCGACGCCGTTCCAGGAAGGTGAGGTGTACTGGTGGCGCAGGATCGTCTGGCGATCGAACGCGCTCTGCGCCTCCTGGGGGAGCGCCTGGAGTACATGGATGCGCCTGTAACCGTGCTCCTGATTGGAGGGGGCGCCGCGCTCAGCATCCTGGGATTGGTGATCAGAACCACAAGGGATGTGGATGTAATCGCCGTAGTCCAGGCCGGTCCTGATGGCGGTGAGGTAATCCTCACGAAGGCCGACCCCTTGCCGGCGCACCTGCGCGAGGGAGCGGAGCACGTAGCACGCGACCTGGGCCTGCCCACAGACTGGCTGAACCCAGGCCCGACCTCATTGCTTGACCTCGGACTTCCTGCCGGGTGTCTGGAACGCTGCGTCTGCCGGGGCTACGGGGCCCGCCTGCGGCTACTCATTCTCGGGCGACACGATCAGATTCACCTGAAGCTCTACGCGGCCGTTGACCAGGCAGGGGGCAGGCACCTGTCGGACCTCCTTGAGCTCAAACCCACCGCAGAAGAACTCCTGGCTGCGGCACTGTGGGCGGAGACGCACGATCCCTCACCCGGGTTTCACGAGGAACTCGCCCACCTTCTAGTCCAGATCGGCCATGGCGATGTGGCTCGACGGCTTTAGATCGTCCTGGCTTGCGGCTGCCTTGGATCTCCTGTGGCGCCAGTGGACCGATCTGGGCGTTCCGGGGGGATTGGAGGAGACGGCCTCCTGGATCATTGATCCTGAAGCGCTTCTCATCAGCACGGTTCAGTTCGGCCGGTACGATCCCCGGCTGCTTGACACCGTCCTGGCCTGGTGCATGACGAACAGCAAGTGGCTTGGCATCAGCAGACTGCAACGGCAGCGCAAGACCCTCGATCCCGAAGCCGCACAGATTCTCTCGGGCATCGCTGGAGTCCTGGGGGAACACGACAGGTCAGGTAAGTGGACTGGTCTATTCGGGCAAGCACGCGAAGGCCGGGCATCCACAACGCCCATCCCCCTCTTCCTCCAGCCAGACGAGAAGCCCCTTCCAATGGGTACTCGATCGGATCCGGTCTTCCTCAAGTACGGACTGCTGCGCCCGCCGTGGGAGCGCAGGAACCTCTCATTGAGTGTGTCCGCAACTAAGCCGGCGGCCCTGCGCATCAGGCTTCGGGCGCTCTTCGGCGTGACATCGCGAGCGGAGATCCTGCTGTTCTTTTTGACGCACTCAGGGGCCCATCCCAGCCTGGTCGCCAGGCAGGTGCACTACGCGCAACCTCCGGTCGCGAAGGCGATGGCGGAGATGGCGGCCTCCGGCCTTCTCACCGAGCATCGCAAGGGCCGCGAGGTCGAGTACACCATCGATAGACCGGAGTGGCTGCGGTTCCTGCACGTCGAGGGCGAGCCGGTCTGGACGAACTGGGCTCTGATCTACCAGGCGCTCCGCGACATCTGGGCGTGCACCCTGGAGATTAGAGCCCGTGCTGTCACGCAGGCGGTCCTGGGGTCGGAACTGGGGCGGTGCTCCCGTACGATCAATCCTCTGCTGCACGAAAGCGAAGTGGGAGTGGCATTGCGCGACCTGGTTCCCGGCCGCCCGGAGGAGTACGTTGAGATCTTTGCCGAGGATGCCACCCGGCTCTTCGCTCGACTGGGGGTTCGGCTCGGTCACCGCTCAACTCCTGCCCCCCACTCAACCCCCGCAGCGTCTTCCCCGTCCACCTAGCGGGAATACCTCTTCCCGGAGGAATGATGGATGCGCACCCACCACCTATCAAGCGTTCTCCTGATCACCGCGCTGCTGGCCGGGCTCGCCGCGTCGGTCACGCGCGATGCCGGTCCGGCCTCGGCCTCCGCGCCAGCACTCGGCCCTGCCGCCCCACCCCCCGCCGTTCCGGCCGAGTACGCCGACCTTTACCCGATGCTGGCAGCCAAGCTCCGCACGATTGATAACTACATCACCCCGCAGTTGCGCGGCGAGCGACACGACACCCTCTTCAGCGCCGAGCTGCTCGCGGCCAACAGCAACCAGGGCGAGACGCTGCTGCGCCCGCAGGCGTGGCAGGTGGTCATGCTCAACCTCGATCGGCTGCAACTGGTGGGCGTCCGCGGGGTCAAGGTGGCGATCAAGTACCCGATCCTGGTGCCGGGTTTCCCGCGCTCGGCTGAGTACCTCGAGTTCTTCAAGCGGCTGTCCGCCGAACTGAAGAGGCGGAACGTGAAGTTCCTGGCGCAGATGACGCCCGGATTCCGCGAGCCGGCGTTCAGTTCCCTGCCGGTGGCCGGCTACTACACCGGGCTTACGCTCGAACGCTACATGCGCGAGGCGCGGCAGATGGCCGAGGTGATCATCCGCGAGATCAGGCCCGACTACCTGACCATCGCGAACGAGCCGCATACGGCGCAGGAGAACACCGGCCTGTCGTTCACCGTGGGGAACTTCACCGGGGTTGTGCAGCACGTCCTGAACGGTCTGGACCGCGCGGGCGTCCTGGTCGGCGCGGGCACCGGGACATGGGACGATCTGGCCTACGCCCAGAGTCTGGCCCGGACCACACTCGACTACCTCGACATGCACATCTACCCGATCAACCAGGACTACGTGGTTGACAAGGCGATCAGGTTCGCGGATATCGCTCGGCGGGCCAACAAGAAGGTGGTGCTCGGCGAGGCGTGGCTGTACAAGACCCGCGACCACGAACTGCGCGGCCAGGCGGTCGCCGCCGCACCGGCGCTCTTTGCGCGCGACGTCTTCAGCTTCTGGGAGCCGCTCGACGTGGAGTTCATCGCGATAGTGGGAAAGCTCGCCCGCTTCCTCAACATTGACTTCACGTCGTTCTTCTGGTCGCGACACTTCTACGGTTACGTCGAGTACGGCGAGGCCACCAGGGGATTGCGGCCGGCCGAGCTGTTTAGGCAGGCCAACCTGGCCGCAGCGCGCAACATGATGGCCCATCCGCCGCAGCCCACGCGTACCGGGATGGCGTTCCAGCGGCTGGTCAGATAGCGACCGCGCCCCCGGCCTCTGGCTCCACCACCTGCACCTCCGGCACGAGTTCCCGCCACAGCCCCGGGACCTCGGTGTGCACCGGCACCAGGATTTCCGGCCGCAGCCGCCTGACCATCCGCACCAGGTCGGCCTGGCCGGCGTGTCCGGAGGCGTGGCTGCGCAGACGGCCGCGCACGCCCAGCAGGTCCAGCCAGTTGTCCAGGCGTCGCTCGTCCTGGGCCTGCTCCTCGCTGTGCGCCTCGCTGGCGGAGTGGATGAACAGAGCGTCGTCCCCAGCGTCCGCTCCCGGGCCGACGCCCACGCCCGGATCACTGCCCACGCCCAGGTCAATCAGGTTGTGGATGTCCCAGAATGAGAGCGCCAGCATGAGACTAGAGCGCGCCGACCGCAGCTCGTCCGCGGTCCCCACCGTGGGCCACCTCAGCACCTGGCGTTCCCATGTCGGGTAGTCCTGGTCCCGGTAGGTGCCGCTGCCTTTGCGCTCCTTGAGGATCAGGATTGGCTCTTTCATCGGGTCGGGCACCAGCGGATGGCGTCCGTGCAGGTGCTCCAGCAGGAACGCGTCCTGGGGGAGGACGACCAGGGAGCGGCCGGTCTCCCTGGCGATGCCCAGGAAGGTGGACAGACGGTAGAGATCACGCGGCGCGAAGTCGGCGATCACCGGCCCGGCGCAGCCGCGCACCGCCTCCAGGCACTCGGCGAAGACGTCCTCCTCGGTTCGGCGCTCGGTGGCGTCCAGGCGTGTGCCCTCGGTGATCAGCACCCAGACGCCCTCGGCCGCGGCGGATTCCAGCACGGCTTCGCTGAGGTGCGCCTCGGGTCCGTGGAAGCGCAGGTCGCCGGTGTAGAGGATGTTCCCCCGCGAGGTACGCACCAGGAAGGCCATGCAGCCGAGCATCGAGTGGTCCACCGGCAGGGCGCGGCAGGACAGCGCTCCGGCCGTGAACTCGCCCTCGACGGTCTCGAAGCGGCGCGGCACCACATCGTCGTAGGGTGGGAGGGCCGGCCGGGGAAGGAAGTTGAGGATCTCGGTCTCGAAGTCGCGCGATCGGCTGAGGGCCATGGCCTCGAGCGTGGCGTGGCACAGCGGAGAGCAGTACACCGGGATCCGCTCG
>JASEHJ010000189.1 GCA_030018905.1 bacterium
CAGCGAGATAGTAGTAGATGATCCTCAGGCCGCCACGCTTCCCTTTGCCTCTCCTGCGATCCGCCCAGCGGAGCTTTCGGAATCCGCCAGTTCCAGCGATGATGGCTCCTGCCTCGGGATCGCGAGCCAAGTGGATCTGGAGCATCCGGTAACCGTCGTCGCTCAGATACTCCGGGACGAGCTGTGTGAACAGCGGTGCCTCGATGAACTCCACCGGAGCAAATCCTACGCAATTTGCGTATACTCGTCAAGCACTTCATTGGACATCCGACGGCCGGTTCCCGAGGAGCCCTCGGCACAACTGCACGTCTTTCAGATGAAGGGGTGTGCCTACCAGGTGCTCGTGACGAACATGCCATGCCGAAATCATCATCCGGGAACTGAAGGCCGTCCACGTCCTGGACAAGATCCCTGTGCACTCACGCCAGCCTGCTCATCGCGGCCAACGTGCACCCCAAGGCGATCCAGGCTCGGCCACGCATCAATCACCACCACCCTGAACACTTACGGGCATCTGATGCCCTCGGCCTTCCAGGGGATCGGGGAGCGCCTGGACGCCCTGCTCCAATGCAACAACAGGGCAACAAACCCAGCAAGAAGCACGAACGCGAGCCCTGCCCAACGGCTAGAACTCGCGTCCAATCAGGCTTTTCATCTGGTCGGGCCGCGAGGATTTGGACCGCGGACCTTCTGAACCCCATTCCGACCGGAGACTGTCTTGCCCTCCTCCGTCGCTTGCCACTCGTTGCCGCGAATGTCCGTCCCGTCTATGTTCCAGCCACTCAGGCGTTCCTGCCGCTTGTCGCTGGCTGCCGCCCACGAACGACTCGTCGTGCGGGCGCGGGAGCAAGTCGGAAGCAGGCACCTGAGAACGAAACACAGGGCCCACAGGGGAGACAACGACAGGACCAAACCGGGGGGGGCGAGGGATTGGTTGCGTGAGTCCCCGCCCCCCTTGGCAACACCCCCGGATCAAGCCGTGACCGGCGCGCCCAACGCAGACACCCTATCGCTCGCAGTAAGACCGACAAGCTCCATAAGGAACTCGAAGGCACCCTCGCGGGCCTGGCGATTGTTGACGACCCGCGGGCCCTTCTTGCCGGACGCAATAACGCCTTTC
The DNA here is from genome assembly GCA_030018905.1 of bacterium. Classification (GTDB taxonomy): domain Bacteria; phylum Sysuimicrobiota; class Sysuimicrobiia; order Sysuimicrobiales; family Humicultoraceae; genus VGFA01. The sequence goes on from JASEHJ010000189.1 coordinate 1,121, forward strand.
ACCCTCCAAGCTGGATTCCGTCGGTCAAACGGATCACCTTCGTAGATAGCTCCCTCTTCGATGTGTATGTACCTGCTTCGCTGACCGAGTGAAGCGAGGGCTTCCGGCCAGCTATCGGGTTTCGCCTCCCGGAGGCGAGCAGCCAGCCGCAAATAGCCGTGCCAGAGCACGGCCTGGTCGGTCACCGCCGTTTCGCGCACACGCTGGCGCTGCGCGACGCTGAGGACGCTGATCTCATCCGGACGGATCTTGTGCAGCTCCTCGAGAAACCTCAGCAGGTAGTCCCTCGTCGCATCGTAGGCGTCCTCGGTGAGCGCGGGAAAGGCGCCCTTCAGGGCGTCAACGAGTGTGCCGAACGTCACCATCTTGGCCGTGTTCCGCGACAGGTGGTTTGTCAAGATCTCGACGTTACGACTCAGGATCCCGGAATTGTCCATCAACTCGCGTGCCAACTTCGTGTGGATCTGCGGCGCGCGGGTCTTCGACTCAATAAAGTGAGCAGTGCTGGTGGGCACACGCCAACCCAAGAAGTTGTAGACGTAGAAGCGATGCGCCTCTCCCTGGAAGTCGTCCGTGTAGATCACCAAGCCGTACCCGCGAGACGGATTGTAGTCGCCCCACTTCGTTGAGCCCGTCTGGCGGACCCAGTCGAGGTACTTCCGGTGCACCCTGATGATCGCGTGATGCCGGTGGTTGGTGTCCGGGCGGGTCGCCACACCCTCGTAGAACCGGAGCTCACGGTTCTTGCGGACGTAGACCCAGGAGGTCTCTCCTGCCCGCAGGTTCCACATGAGTTGCGGACACTCGAAGCGGTTCTCCATGATGTCCTTCATCATGGACTCGATCTGACCCGGCCGCAGGAACTCCTTGGCGCCCCGCTCGGTCTCCTTGATTCCTCGTTGGATCTCAGGGTCGTAGACACACCGGACGCGGTGGGTCAACCGCATCTCGGGCTTGTAGATCTCCTCGGGGTCGCAGAGGTCCGTGAGGAACCCCGGCGTGATCTGGGTCTGGAACTCGAGCGCGCCGGCCATACGTACTCGGCCGTTCTCGTCGAGCAAGTCCTTCTCATCGAAGCGGAAGACCGCCTCTGTGTTGGCAAAGGTCAGCGGGGCCCGATCCCGCAAGTGCGGGGGAATCTGGTCTTCTGTCTCGACAACGTACCCGAATGCCTCTCCCTTATCCATCTCCGTGTCCCCTCTCTGTTCTTGGGTCTTGCGCGTGACGTTCGGATCGGGTACGCTCGTCACGCGCTGGCCTGGTCACTGGTCAGTGCAGCCTCCGTTGCGGCCCCGACATCCCGATCCTCCGGCGGGGCCAGCGACTCATCTCCTCATCATCGACCCCCCTTGCATTCCTCCCGCCCCATACTAGCACGTGATCTATGCGTGAGTCAAGCTATCACGCGACCGACATGCCGATCTTGGCCCACAATAGCGCGTGATCCATGGTTGCAGAATAGCGCGGAGACCAACGAGAAAGTACAACTACGTCGATGCGACACAGTTAATTAAAATACTACTTATCGGGGAACTCGTGGGTGCGCTCTAGCTCACGCCTTTAGCGGCCGAACGCGCGGCGTTCCGCATCCGCTGAACCTGCCGTCCTAGTGACCGGTGCATCTCCTTGATCAGCGACGCTTGGACTCGCTGTCGTGCCAACTCCTCCAGCTGGTCGCGCCGCGTGCAGGTCAAAGCTAGGACTTCGTCTCGCACGTGACGCCCAAGCTGTCAGCGGTGATGCGATCATTCCGGCTGGCCGGCGCGGAGGTGCCGTCGTGATGGCGACAACGACCGAGGTGACGGCCGCGCGCTACACCGACGCCCTGGCCGCGGCCCTGCGTCTGTTCGACGGCGGCCGCGGCACCGTGGCGCTCTCCGGGCGCTCACTCCACGGCATCGGTGAGCAGGACGCGCACATCGCGCCACCCTTCGATGTGCCGCTGGCGGTGCTGCAGCTCCTTGTTGACGGCTACAGTCTCCGCCTCGGCCTGGCGACGCGCAGCAGGCAGGTGCTCGCGGAGTTCCCGTGCGCGTGGACCTTGTGGCGGCCGGCCACGCGGTTCGACAAGATCACCGGCTATCGCCATGCCGTGGAGCCAGCGGCGCCGGAGGCCATCGCCGCGGCCCTCGCGACGATGCCGGTCCCATCGGTCCTGGTGGACGCCGGGCCCGAGGTCTGGGCCGGGTGGCGACTCCTGGAGCCGCTCGACCTCCGGCGCTCGGCGGACCAGGCCCGAGCCGCACAGGTGGCGCTCGCAACGCGCCTCGGCGGTGACATCGCGGCGGCAGAGGGCCTCGGCGGACTCGCACCTTTCGCCGGGCGCGTTCGCTACTGGAACAACACGATTCCCGACTTCATCACCATCGCCGAGGTGGAACTCACACGACGCTACACGCTCGACGAGCTGACAAAGGAGGCGTCATGAAGAGCATCGCGATGAAGCTGAAGACTTCGGCGCACGTCTCGCCGGCGCTCGAACGGCGCTCGGTGAGTTGCACGAGCTCAACCGGCAGCTCCGCGCGGAGCACGCCGCGGCGGAGAAGGAGCGTCAGCACATCCTGGGCACCTCGCCGCCGCTTGAGGAGCTCCTCGCCGCGATGGAGGAACGGGTGGACGCCGCCGCTGCGTCCTGGATGCGGGAGCACGGGGTGCAACTGCCCCATACCCTGGGGCCGGGGTTGGAGATCAAGAGCGACGGCTCGATCGTCTCCCAGAGATCGCGTTTCCCCTACGCCTTGGAGAATCGGCCGCTGGATTTCAACGCGCTCTGCGCCCTTGCGCCTGACCTGGTGAAACAGCAGCTTCGCCGCATCCTCAGTGCGATACCGTACAAGGCTGGTCCCCCGCTGGCGGATCGGACGCGGCTCCTCGTCGAGGCGGACGCGCGGATCGCAGAGATCGAGCGCGCGCACGAGGAGCTTTGCGATTCGGCCGCGGCCCTTGAGCCGCCCGTCACGCTGACGCTCCTGCTTGAGGTGAAGGCGCGCCGTGAGGCGGAGCAGGCAAAGGCCGACCGGGAGCGGGTTCAGCGCGAGGCGCGCGAGCGCGCCCAGCGCGACAACCCCGCCGTCTACCGCGAGCGGCTGGCCCTCTGGCAAGA
>JASEHJ010000018.1 GCA_030018905.1 bacterium
CCAGGCGCGCATCTCGCAGGCCGAGGTGGCGCTGCGCGCCTGGGCCGCTGAGACGGCTGCTTCGGCCTGAGCGATCTGGGCATCCACTTCCTGCCTGTCGAAGCGAACCAGCACGTCCCCGGCGACCACCTCGTCACCCGAGCCGACCATCACCTCCAGAACCCGGCCCGGCGCCTTGGCCGCTATGTGCACCTGCGTGGCCTCTATGGTGCCGGAGCCCTCGATTATCCCGCTGTCGATCGCATTGAGGCCTGCCAGGTATCGCACCGCGCCGTAGGCTGCCAGCGCGACCACCAGCACCAGGGGTACGAGGGGTACGCGCCGCCCGCGGAGGGTCACCATCGGAGGGTCACCATCCGGATCCACCGCACCGCCGATCCCAGAGCGTCGCCATCCTACTCCACCGCGCCCCCGACCGCGCGCTCGAGCTGCGCGCGCGCCAGGTTCACGTTGAAGAGCGCCTGGATCCGGTTGCCCTCTGCCTGCGACAGCAAGGACTGCGCCGTGACCACCTCCAGGTTGGTGGAGACGCCGGCCGCGAATCGGACGTTGGCGATGCGCAGCCCTTCCTGGGCCAGCTCGACCGCCTTGTCGGCGGCGGCCAGTTCCTCGGCGGCAGAGGAGAAGTTGAGCAGCGCGCGCCGGACTTCCAGCTCAATCCCCTGCCGGATCTGCGCCTCGACCTCGCGAAGCTGCTCGACCTTGGCCTCGGCCTCGGCCACGCGCTGGGCGGTCAGGCCGCCATCGAACAGCGGGACCGTGGCCGCGAGGGTCACCGCCCAACCGGTTGTCGTTATCGACGATCCACTTGCGTTGCCGTAGCTCGGCCCGCCGGAAAGCACCACAGCAGGGCGCCCTCCTGCGCGCGCGATCTCGATCGCGGCCAGTGCCATGTCAATGCGGGCGCGGTGCTCGACCATCTCGGGCCGTCCCTCGAGCGCACGGCGCACCAGGGCCGCGGTATCGCCGCGGATCGGAACAACGGTCATCGTCTCGCGCGGCTGCAGCACGGTGTCCAGCGGAAGGGCCATCATCGCGTTCAGACCGTGCTGCGCCAGCGCCAGGGAGTTGCGGGAGCGAATCTGTCCCTGTCTGGCGTTCGCCAGGCTCACCTCTGCCTGCACCTCGTCGAAGCGGGGCGAGACACCCGCGGCCACGCGTGCCCGGGCCACGCGCAGGTTCTCGTCGGCGGCGGTCACCGCGCGCGCCGCCACCTCAACTCCGGCTTGGGCCAGGAGCATCTGGAAGTACGCCTGTTTGACATCGAGCACGACCTGCTGCTTGGCCCGTTCCAGCGCCGCCTCCGCACCCCGCAGGTTCGCCTGCCCGAGTGCGATCTGGGACTCGATGCGCCCGCCGCTGTGCAGCGGGACCTGGTATGTAAGGACCGCGGAGTACACGTTGGGATCCGGGGCCGGCAGCGTGATGACGATCGGCACGATGATTCCGGGGATCGTCCCGGGCGGGATGACCATCGTACTGCCTTCCCGTTCGTTCACCCGCGTGTGCGAGGCGGACAGCACAAGCTGGCCCGACTTCACCGCCTCGGCCTGCGCCAGCTGCGCACGGGCGATCTTCACCTCGACCGCGGCGACCCGCAGTCCGTGGTTCTTCTGTGCGGCCAGCGTCAGCGCCTCGACCATCGTCACCGGCCTGGGCGCCTGCGCGGCCGCCGGAAGGACAGGCGTCGCGAGCACCATGACGGCCACAGCGGATGCAGCGAATGCGCCGAATCGTCGGCGTGTGGTTGATCTCATCTCATCCTCCATGCGGGCGGAGTGGGTTCACCGCCATCTGATCAGGGCAGGGTCGTGGGCCAGCGTCCAAGCCTCGTTGGAGCGCCACGGTGAGAGCGCCCCGGGATGTACGATCACCTTCCCGTCCATCCAGCCAACTTCCTCCCCCGCGCGGATTCCCGTCAGCCCGATAATGCCACTTCACGTCCTGCGTGACAAACCACGGGTAGTTCAGGTAGGAGGAGGCCACGATTTCGGTGCTACAACGCCGCGATCCACCGGCTGGGACCAACCAGGGCCTCACCGCTCGCCCCGACGCCACGATAAGTAGTCAAGGCAAGGTAGCGATCCAGCATCTTGTCGGCAGGCCTCTCTGTTTCAACAAATACCCCAATGCCCACAACTTCAGCTTGAAACTCGCGCATAAGGTCGTGCACGCCGCGGGCAGTACCGCCCCCGCGCAGGAAGTCGTCAATGAACAGCACGCGCGCGCGCTGGGGGATGGCCCGGAGCGGTAGCGTCATGGTTTGCACCATCTGGGACGATCCCGACAGGTAGTTGACGCTGACCGAGGGCCCTTCGGTGATCTTGCCTTCCCTGCGGATCGTTACCATCGGCACGTTGAACGCGCGGGCGGTCATGAGCGCCAGCGGTATTCCCTTGACCTCCATCGTCAGCACACAGTCGGGACGGGCGTCCCAGAACAGAGTCGCGAACACCTCGCCCATCTCCGCGGCCACGGACGGCATGGAGATGAGATCGGTCATCTGCAAGAACCCACCGGGGAGCACCCGTCCCGGCTCCCTGAGCCGCCTGCTGAGGTCCTCGACCAGGCGCCGGATCTGCGCAGGGGTACGGTGCGGCCGGAAGCGCACCCCGCCGGAGGCTCCGGGCACCGTGACGATCCGCCCCAGACCGAACCGCTCGCACGCGGCCCTCAGCAGGGCCAGGTCCTCGCTTATCGTGGACTTGGCGGCGCCCAGCAATTCAGCGAAGTCGGCCAGCGAGTGCAGGCGGTCCGGCTCCTGCATCAGCCTGTGGGCGAGCACCACCATGCGCTCGCCGCGGCGAAGCCGCCGGATGGAGCGCTCCCCGGCGGAGCGTGCCCTGGCGTCCCTCCGGCGCGGCATCTCCGGCTACGGCTCCAAGGACGGCTCCAAGACCGCGCGGATCGCGGCCAGGTTCTCAGGCCGGTCGGCATCCACGTCGAGCGCCATCTCGGGATCGTCCAGCAATACCGCGCGGCCGCGAAGCCCGCTGATTGCGTGCGCCCGCGCCTCCAGCTCGGCGATCGAGAGCCGACCTGAGGCAAACCGCATGACCGTCGCCACCCCGAAGAGCTGGGCCAGCAACCATGGTTTCTTCCGGGCGGCGATCGCCTGCTCGACGAGCGGCCGGATACGCTCCAGCGCTGCAGGCGCGAAGAGCACGATGCTGCCGCCGCAGAAAGTCCCGTCGGCTAGCTTTACGTAGGTCTTGCGGGCGGTGGGGAAGCGGCGCTCGATCGCGGCCTTGGACACGATCGCGTAGTAGAAGTCGGACTCTCCTGTGCAGAGTCCCAGGAAACGCTCCACCGCTTCCGGCGTGATCAGCGGCAGGTCCGATGCCACCGCGACCACGCGCTCTCCATTCCTGAGCGGGGCCACGCCCGCTGCGATGTTGTCCATCATCGAGCCCTGGTCAGGAACGATCTCCGCCGAAGATCCCAGAAGGGCCGCCAGGGGCCCCGGCGGCCCGACGACCACAATCCTCCCAATGCTGGAGCTGCCCCGCAGGACGGTCACGACGCGCTCCACCAGCGCCATGCCGCCGATCTGGAGGAACGCCTTGTTCGGAAGGCCCGGGGCCAGGTGTAGCTCAGGCCCTCCTCCGGCCAGCACGACAGCGGCAGGCACTAGCGCTCCTCCGAGAAGGTCCGCGTCACGATGACGTCCACCTCATCCCGTGCGCCCAAGTCTTCGGCAAGGTGCCTGGCCGCGGCCTCATTGGCCATCAACCCATAGACCGTGGGGCCCGTGCCGCTCATCGCGGCCCCATAAGCTTCGCCTCGCAGGATCCGCGCCTTCAGATCGGCGACGATGGGATGGTGGTCGGCGACAACTTGCTCGAAGACGTTCCCCACCAGACGCCCGACCGCGGGGAGATCTCGCCGGGCCACCGCATCCAAGAGCAGCGGGATGTCTGGACGACCGGTAATCTCTGCGGGCCGTATGCGCGCGTAGGCCCACTCGGTCAGCACCGGGAATCGGGGCCTGGCCAGTACCACCCAGGTGGCCGGCAGCGGCGCGAGCGGCTGGAGCCGTTCGCCCCTTCCCCGGGCCAAGGCGGCGCCGCCGCCCAGAAAGAATGGCACGTCCGAGCCGAGCAGCGCTGCCAGCGCGTAGAGCTCGCGGCGGTCGAGCCGCAGCTTCCACATCTGGGCCAGCCCGATCAGCATCATGGCAACATCGGCGCTGCCCCCACCCAGGCCCGCCGCAACGGGAATGCGTTTGCGCACCTCGATCTCTACCGGCCGCGCCACGCCGTATTTCTCCCGCAACAGCGCGGCCGTCCGGTACAGCAGGCTTCCTGCGTCCGTTGGGATCGAAGGGTCGTCGGTGGTGACGCGGATCCCCTCGCCCGACTCGCGCAACGTGATCGAGTCGTGCAGCGCGATCGTGTGGAGGACGGTCTCTATCTCGTGATACCCGTCCTCACGACGCTGCAGTACATCCAGGGCCAGGTTGACTTTGGCGTAGGCATTGAGGCGTAATTCCTTCACAATATCAGCCCCCCCGTGCGGCTCCGCGGCACTTATCAGTTAGGTGCCGGGGGACGCAAGTCCTCCGTGGGAGTCGGCATTCGTTGCACGGGCCGGACGGTTCCCGTAAGATAGCCCCGTGGCTGAGCAACTCCCTGACAACGCAGACCGCGCGCCGGGCGCCCGGACGGACGGTCCCGAGCGCCCCGCGGCACCTCCGCCGCCTCCTCCCCGCAGGCGCTGGTGGCGGGTAGTGGTTTGGGCCGTCCCGGCCGCCGTGCTGGTGGCCGGTGGATTTGCGCTGGGGATCTACCTGTACGTTCTGAGCCAGGTGACCATAGGCACGGGCGAGGCCGCCGTGGGGCGGCGCAACGTCGAGGCCTTCGGCTGGCCGCTGCGCCTGACCGGCCGGGTGAACGTCCTCCTGATAGGCATTGACGTGACCCTGGACAACCGCCGCCAGGTGTTGAACTTCGCGCGGGCGGACACCCTCATCCTGATCTCGTTCGACCCGGACGGCGAGCGGATCACCGCGCTCTCCATACCGCGCGATACACGGGCCGAGATCCCGCGCCACGGCGTCACCAAGATCAACGCCTCGTACGCGTACGGCGGCCCGCGCCTGACGGTCAAGACCGTGGAACGCCTGCTTGGAGTCAGGGTGGACTACTACATCAAGCTGGGACCCGAGTCGTTCGCGCGCTTGGTGGACGCCGTCGGCGGCATTGAGATAGACGTCGAGAAGGACATGCGCTACACCGATACCTGGGCCGGGTTTACCGTGGACTTGAAGAAGGGACGGCAGCGGCTGGACGGCAACCAGGTCGCGGGCTACATCCGCTTCCGCCACGACGCCCTGGGCGACATCGGCCGGGTGAACCGCCAGCACCAGGTGATCATGGCGCTGGTCCGGCAGCTCAGGCAGCCCTCCACGCTCCTGGCCGGTCCGAGACTGCTGGGCGCCTTCGCCCGCAACGCGCAGACCGACCTGACCCGGGCCGAACTGATGACCCTGGGCGTGTTCGCGGTGCGCGCGCGTGGGGCGCCGCTGCGCGCGGAAACGCTGCCCGGCAACTTCGCGCCCTTGTACTGGGAGCCCGACACGATCAGGATGCGCGCGGTGGTAGCGGACTTCTTCTACGGCCTGGCCGAGGAGGATTTGAAGACCCTGCAGGTAGAGGTGCAGAATGCCAGCGGCGTCCCCGGCCTGGGCCATCAGGCGGCGGCCCGCATCAGGGCACTCGGCTTCAAGATGGTCACGGTGCGCGCCGCAGAAGGGCCGGCAGAGGTGACGACGATCATTGATCGCGCCGACCGGCCCCGCACCGCACGCGCGCTGGCTTCTGCGCTGGGCGGGTTCGCGGTCAGGCAGGAACCGCCTGCGCCCGGAGGTGGGATCACAGTGCTGCTCGCCAGGGATGCGGTGGCGAAGATCCAGGGCCCGTAGAAAGCGTCAGCGGCCGCCTGCTGCCGAGTTAGGCCGGGTAGCTCCCGAAGGAGACCTCCTCCCACCTCAACCAGCCACGTACCGCTGACATCAACGACGCTAGCACGCGACCCAATAGCCGTCAATCCGAAACTGTTGTTCCCATCCTGTGGACTGTGTGGACAGGCGCGGGCACGCCACGGCGCACGATCCGGCCCAGGCGGGCGATGCCCTCCGTGATCTGATCCTCGGACGGGTAGGAGAAGTTCAGGCGCAGGGTGTTCCCTCCGCTTCCGTCGGCGTGGAACGGCTGCCCAGGAACGTAGGCCACGGCCTCTTCCTCGAGCGCGACCTTGAGCATCGCTCCCGCGTCCATCCCTTCGGGAAGACGTACCCAGAGGAACAACCCTCCCTCCGGTCGCGTCCAGGACACGCCCTCGGGCATCTCGCGCGCCAGCGCTTCGAGCATTGCGTCCCTCTTGCGGCGGTAGAGCCCGACCACTGTGGGAAGCCGCTCCAGCAGCATCCCGCGGGCCAGCAGCACGGCCGCGATCGCCTGCGTAAACGCCGGGCCGCAGAGGTCCATCGCCTGCTTCGCGGTCACGCAGCGCGAGATGAGGGGCTGGGGGCCGGCCATCCAGCCTATCCGGAGGCCGGGCGCCAGCGTCTTGCTGAAGGTGGAGAGGTAGAGTGTGCGCCCTTCGGCATCGAGCGTGGTGATCGGCGGCGGAGCACTCCCCAGGAAGCGCATCTCGCGGTAGGGGTTGTCCTCGATGACCAGGGTATCGAACTCGCTCGCCAGCTCGATCAGGCGCTCACGGCGGCCACGGCTCCAGGTGATCCCGGATGGATTCTGGAAATCGGGCACGGCATAGAGGAACTTCGGGCGGCGGCCTTCCTGCCGCAGGCGCACCAGGACGCCGTGCAGCGCGTCCACATTGATGCCATCGTCATCCTGCTGAACGCCGATCATCTCCACTCCGTAAGTACGGAAGGCCTGCAGCCCGCCCAGGTAGGTCGGCAGCTCTACCACGATCACGTCCCCGGGATCCAGGAGCACGCGGCCAACTATGTCAAGCGCCTGCTGCGAGCCGGTCGTGATCAAGATGTCATCGCGGCCGGCCTTGATGCCGTCCTTGGCCATCCATCGGACGAGCTCCTCGCGCAGGACCGGATCGCCCTCGGTCGTCGCGTATTGCAGTGCCGTCCTGCCCCCGGTCGCCAGGACCTCACGGGTCACCTCCTGGAGCTCTGCGATCGGAAAGGTGGCCGGATCGGGCAGGCCACCGGCAAATGAGATCACGTTCCCCGGGCGGGTCAGCTTCAGTAGTTCCCGGATGACGGAGCGCTCTGTCCGCCGCGCGAGCGTGGACAGGAAGGACTCGTAGTCTAGCATCTCGATTCCACCCCACCTGGTCCCAGCGTTACATCCATTGATGGCATCTTCCCCGCCGACCCTCTCACTCCCTGTCGGCGAGAGCGCGTGCCAGGAGGGAGAACTCAGAGAGCGAAAGGCTCTCCCCCCGACGCCGCGGGTCAACCCCGGCTGCCCGGCAGAGATCCTCGACAGCGGCCGCGGGCAGGCGCGTTCCCCGGACGGACTGCAACGCCGAGCGCAGCATCTTCCGGCGCTGACCGAACGCGGCACGGGCCACGGCCATCAGCACCGGCATCAGCGGACGCGGCACCGCGGGCTCTTCCCGCACCTCCAACCGGACGATGGCTGAGTCCACCTCTGGTGGCGGGAAGAACGCCGACCGGGGTACACGGGCGACGATGGCCGCGGCCGCGCGCGCCTGTAACGCCACGGAGAGCAGGCCGTAGGACTTGCCGCCGGGCGGAGCGACGATGCGGCCGGCCACCTCATGTTGGACCATCACGACAAACCGGCGGCCGAGCCCGGCCTCCAGTAGGTTGATCAGGAGCGGCGAGGCGATTGCGTAGGGCAGGTTGGCCACAACCGCATCCGGGGCCTCCGGCAGCATCTCCGGGGTTAGGGCCATGGCGTCGCCGTGCACGATGCGAACGTTGGGATAGTAGGAACATACCGCGCGGAGGACTGGCATGAACCTGCCGTCCACCTCCACCGCGGTGACCCGCGCGCCGGAGCGCGCAAGCGCCACGGTGAGCGTTCCGACGCCGGCGCCTACCTCCAAGACGGCCTCACCGGGCTTGATCCCGGCCGATGACAGAATCCGGTCCAGCACGTGGCGGTTGACAAGGAAGTGCTGGCCGCGCGAGGGGCGCAGGCGCAGGCCGGCCGCAGTCAGGGCTGCGCGGAGTCCAGACGGTGTTACCAGGTCGAGCTCGGCCAGGTCCAGCCTGGCCAGGGCAAGTCCGGCGGCGTCTTCCAAGACGGCGCCTACTTCCTGCGGGGGGGAGGCACCGAGAGGATGTACACGCGCACCGGCCGGCGACCGAACTGGTATGCCTGGCGCGCGGTGCTGAAGCCCAGATCAATCTTGTGGCCCTTGATTGCCCCGCCGGTGTCCCCGGCGATGGCGCGGCCGTATCCCTCGATGAACAGCTCGGACCGCAGCGGGATCACCCGGGGATCCACCGCTACAACACCGTAGCCGGCCCGCATTCCAATCGCGGTTGTGCCGTTAACACCCTTGCCGTGCCAGGGCGCGTAGCCGGTGGCCTCCATGTGGACTATCTCTTTCCCGGCAAACTCTCCTCGGGTGGCTATGATCCGACGGGTTCCGACCTGTGAGATCCGGTCCTGCGGGGGCCGCGCCAGCACGCTGCCGATGACCTGCCTGTCTACCACCCTACCGTCCGCGGTCGTGACCGCGATTCGCAGCATCCGGGTGCCGGGCCTACCTGCCTGCACCAGGCGGGTCATCCCGCGCGGCAGCGTCCCGTCAGGCCTGACCAGGCGCGCGAACGGAAGGCGCTCCTCCTTGGTGACGAGCACGACATTGATGCGCACGACCCTAACCACCGCCCCGGACCACAACCGGGTTTCCATGGATGGATGGACGCGGTCGCGCGGCTGTAGGCGCACCCCGCCGTGGCGCTCGGCCAGGAACTCCTCCACGGTCTCAGCCACCGTCATTGCCGGGAGCGTGCGGCCGTCAACGACCAAGGTCACGGGAAACGCGCGCCGGATGCTGACCGTCATCTCCGAGGTCAGGGGTTCGGCAAGCCCGGGGATGACCCGATCATAGGGCCTGACCGCGATGCCTGCCTCCGCGAGCACGCCTCCTACCGTGGCCTGGTGGGTCCACACCTTCCGGACGCCTGCCTCGGCTGCAATGGCGACGATCAAGGGGCGCTGCGCTAAGGCGGCAGCTCCGGCCGCGAGCGATGCGGCCGCCACGAACATCGCCAGCATCCGGCGAAACATCAAGGGACGCATCCGCTCACCTCCTGTCGGGATGAAAATCAGGGCAGCCGAAACCGCGCAAAGGCCTATCGGGGTAGTGGGCTTATTCTACCGCTCTTCGGGCTGGGGGGCAACCCGCGGGGCGGGCTCGACCAGCTCCACGAGCACCCCGTGGGTGCCCTTGGGGTGCAGGAAGGCCACGCGGGTACCGTGTGCGCCCGGCCTGGGAGTCGCATCAACGGGCTCAAAACCCGCTGCCCGTGCACTTTCCAGCGCCCGTGCCACGTCGGGCACCGCCAACGCGACGTGGTGCACTCCCTCGCCGCGGCGCTCCAGGAACCGGGCAACCGGCCCGTCAGGAGTAAGCGGCTCCAGGAGTTCGATCCTGGTCTCGCCGGCGTCAAAGAAGACCATCGTCACGCCCTGCGCAGGGAGCTGCTCGGGCGGGCCGCCCCGGAGCCCAAGCGCCTCGCCGTAGAACCGCGACGCCTCGGCTATGCTGCGGACCGCCACACCGATGTGGTCCACTCGGACGCCCCCAGAGGCCGCGCCCCCGGCGGCATCGCGGCCCGCGGCCAGCAGCCGGAGGGCTGCGCCGCGCGGGTCGAGTTGGCCGGAAGCCACCAGTTCAACCAGCCCATCCAGCGAGGCAACCGCGGCGCCGCCCATGGTCTGTGCCCTCAGGCGCGCCTCGACCGCTCGGACGACCTCCCTTCGCCAACGGGCTTTCCTTCGGGCCGCCAGTCCGCCGCTCTGTTCCAGGTAGCGCGCATGGCTGGAGACCGCTCCCAGAACCTCTGCAACGCCCTCGCCGGTGGTGGCAACCGTGGGCAGCACCGGAGGCCGCCAAGCGCCTTCGGGCGCCATCGCCAGCACCATCTTCAGGTCGCTCACGGCCCGGTCGGCGTCGGGACGATCGGCCTTGTTGACAACAAACACGTCGCCGATCTCCATAACCCCGGCCTTCAGGGTCTGCACGCCGTCACCCAGGCCGGGTGCGCTCACAACCACCACGGTGTCGGCCGCGGAGACCACATCCACCTCGGCCTGCCCGGTGCCCACGGTCTCGACGAAGACCGTTGCGGCGCCCCAGGCATCCAGTACGGCCACGGCCTCGCCCGTGGCCGGCGCCAGCCCGCCCAGGCTGCCGCGGGTGGCCATCGAGCGCACGAAGACCTCTGGGTCGGTGCTGTGATCCTGCATCCGGATGCGATCGCCCAACAGCGCGCCGCCGGTGAACGGACTGCTGGGGTCCACGGCGATCACGCCGACGCGCCGACCCTGGGCACGCAGGACGCGAATGGCCGCGTTGACCAGCGTACTCTTGCCCGACCCCGGCGGTCCGGTGATTCCGACCACGTGGGCGCCTCCGGTGTGCGGAAACAGAGCCCGCAGCGCACTCGCCGCATCCTCGCCGTCGTTCTCAATCAGCGTGATCAGGCGTGCGGCCGCCTGGACAGACCCGGCCACAACGGCGGAGGCCAGGCGGAGAATCTCGTCGGCGTTCACGATCTCACACCACTACCGGCGGCCGGTAGGTCCCGAACACCGAGCGCAGGACGTCGCAGATCTCGCCGACGGTGGCGTACGCCCGCACCGCCTCCAGGATGGGGTGCATCAGGTTGCCGGAGCCGCGTGCTTCGTCGCGCAGGCGCTCCAGCGCATGGGAGACAGCCGTGCAGTCGCGCCCGGCGCGCACCTCGTTCAGGCGCGCGAGCTGGCGCGCCGCGGTCTCGGGATCCAGTAGCTGGAGTTCTTTCTTGACAGGGCTGTCTGACTGGTACCGGTTCACGCCTACCACGATCTTGTCCCCACGCTCGATCGCCTGAGCCTCCCGGTAGGCGCTCTCCGCGATCTCGCGCTGGATCAGCCCATTCTGTATCGCGCGCAGCACCCCGCCGGTCGTCTCAATTTGCGATATCTGCGCCAGGGCCGCCTCCTCGATCTCGTCGGTCAGTTGCTCCACGGCAAAGGAGCCGCCGAGCGGATCCACGACGGAGGCAACCCCGCTCTCGTGCGCGACGATCTGCTGGGTGCGCAGGGCCAACAGGACCGAGTCCTCGCTGGGCAGCGCCAGCGCCTCGTCGCGCGAGTTGGTGTGCAGCGACTGGGTGCCGCCCAGCACCGCTGCCAGGGCCTGGATCGCGACCCGCACCACGTTGTTATCGGGCTGTTGCGCGGTCAGCGCTGCGCCGGCGGTCTGGGTGTGGAACCGCAGCATCATCGAGCGCGGGTTCTGTGGACCGAAGCGGTCCCGCACAAGCCGCGCCCACAACCGCCGCGCCGCCCTGAACTTCGCCACCTCCTCCAGCAGGTCCATCTGTGCCGCGAAGAAGAACGAGAACGAGGGCGCGATCTGGTCTACGCCTAGGCCGGCGTCCACCGCCGCCTGCAGGTAGGTTAGGCCGTTGGCCAGCGTAAACGCCACCTCCTGCACCGCGGTGGCGCCGGCCTCGCGAATGTGATAGCCGCTGATGCTGATCGGGTTCCAGCGGGGCAGGTGCCGCGCGCAGAAAGCCATCGAGTCGGTCACCAAGCGCAGCGACGGCGCAGGGGGGAAGATATAGGTTCCCCGCGCGATGTACTCCTTGAGGATGTCGTTCTGGGTGGTGCCGTTCACGCTGCCGGAGGGCACTCCCTGCCGCTCGGCCACCACCACGTACATCGCCAGCAGGATGGCCGCCGTGGCGTTGATCGTCATCGAGGTAGAGACGCGGTCCAGTGGGATATCCCGGAACAGGACCTCCATGTCTACGAGCGAGTCTATCGCCACGCCAACCCGGCCGATCTCCGGGAGCGCCAGCGTGTGGTCCGAGTCATAGCCCATCTGCGTGGGCAGATCGAACGCGACCGACAAACCCGTCTGTCCCTGATCCAGCAGGTACCGGAAACGGCGGTTGGTCTTCTCCGCGGTGCCGTAGCCTGCGTACTGGCGCATCGTCCAGAGCCGACCCCGGTACATCGTCGGGTGGATGCCACGGGTATATGGAAACGCGCCGGGCTCGTCCAGCTCGGCATTGGGGTCGGGGCGCGGCTTCCCATCGTTCATGGGAGCGCCTCCTCGCCTGCCCCGGATGCCGGTACCCGGACCAGGACCATCACCTGCCCTCCGGCCACCTCCTGGCCCGGCTGCACGCGTATCTCCTCGATGCACCCGGACGATGGGGAAACCACCTCCATCTGCATCTTCATCGCCTCCACGACGGCAACCGCGCCTCCGGCCCGCACCGGCTCGCCGATTGCCACCGGAACGCTGACAACAAGCCCGGGCATGGGCGCGCGCACCTCGACGCGGTCCGCGCCGTTCTGCGCCGATGCGCGGCGCGAAGGCACCGGAAGCGCCCTACGTACGCCCACCTCGACCCGGTCGGCACCGATCGTGACAAGAAGCCGTCCCTCGTGCTCCACCACGCGCACGGGCACGGCCCGTCCTCCGACGACAAGCCTCCAGCACTCGGTGCCGGCCAGCGGCTCCAGGAGGGCCTCATCACCGGCGCCCACTGCCTGCGGCTGCCCCCGTACCCTTATCTCGAACTTCACCGGAGGCCCTCTTCCCTCGCCGCGGCAATCCACCTGGATGAGGGACCGGCGGCATGGCCATCAGAGATCATCAAGGACGCCGCTGCCTTCCTCCGCAGCCAGGCAGCCGCTGCTGTCGCGGCCAGGCGCTCCGCTTCCTGCGATGGGGCGGTGCCGTCCCACTCCTCGGCAAACCGCACGTCGTAGGCCCCCCCCAGGAAGGCCGGCTGCTCCAGCGCCCACCGATGAAACGGGATCGTCGTGTCAACGCCCGAGATGGCGTACTCGGCGAGCGCGCGCCGCATCCTGGCGATCGCCTCGCCGCGATCGCGGCCCCAGGCCACCACCTTCGACAGCAGAGGATCGTAGTGCCGGGACACCACGCACCCGGCCCGGAACCCGCTGTCTACGCGGATGCCCGGGCCTTGGGGTTCGATAACGCCGTCAATCTTCCCAAGCGAGGGTAGGAACCCGCCGTGAGGGTCCTCGGCGCTGATGCGGCACTCGATAGCCCACCCGGCGTGGCGCACCTCTTCCTGCGCGAACGGAATGGGCTCTCCTCCGGCTATGGCAAGCTGGGCAGCCACGATGTCCACTCCCGTGACCATCTCGGTCACCGGATGTTCCACCTGGAGACGGGCGTTGACCTCGATGAAGAAGAACGCGTCGCCGTCCAGGAGGAACTCCACGGTGCCTGCGTTGCGGTAGCCCAACGCGCGCGCCACGCGGACCGCCGACCTCAGCAGGGCGTCGCGCAGTTCGGGGGAGATGCCCGGGGCCGGGGCCTCTTCGATCAGTTTCTGGTGGCGGCGCTGCACCGAGCAGGCGCGCTCACCTAGATGGATCACACCTCCGGCGGAGTCCGCCAGTATCTGCACCTCGACGTGCCGCGGCCGCTCCACCCATCTCTCGAGATAGACCCGAGGATCCCCGAAGGCGGTCTGCGCCTCACCCCTGGCCAGCCGCAGGGCGCCGGGCAGCTCGTCCGGCGATCGCACAAGGTGAATACCCTTGCCGCCGCCGCCGCCGGCAGCCTTGATCAGCAGCGGAAAGCCAACTACCTCGGCCGCGCTTGGGGCCTCGGCGTCGTCCACCGATCCTGACCCCGGCAGCACCGGGACGCCCGCCGATGCCGCGGCCGCACGGGCCGCGGCCTTGTCCCCGCACATCTGCAACACCGAGGCAGGCGGGCCGACAAACGCGATGCCCGCCGCCTCGCACGCCGCGGCGAAGGACGGGTTCTCGGAGAGGAATCCATACCCGGGGTGGATTGCGGCGGCGCCGCACCTCCGCGCGAGTTCCACCAGCTTGGGGCTGTTCAGGTAGCCCTCGGCCGGTGAGTCACCAGGCAACGGCAGAGCATCGTCGGCCAGGCGGACATGGGGGGCGCCCGCGTCCACGGGCGCATAGACGGCCACAGGTTCAACCCCAAGATCGCGGCAGGCGCGCACGATGCGCACGGCTATCTCGCCGCGGTTGGCGATCAGCAGGCGGCGGGGCAGTGGCATCAGGGCGGTCAGTCGTCCTCGTCGGGCTCGCGAGGCCGGTCCGGACGGTACACGAGGGAGTAACGCGCGATCTGAAACCCCATGGCCTCCCAGAACCGAAGGCCCCTGAGGTTGCCGGCGATCACCCCTGACTGGATCTCGTCAACGCCTTCGGACTTCAGCCACTCGATGACGGTCTCGGCCAGGCGCCGGCCCAGTCCTTCGCGGCGGTACTGCGGATAGATGAAGAACTCGCCGATCTGGGCCTGGGTGCGCGAGCGGTCGGCCCACTGTCTGCCCGTCGCGGCAACTACAAACCCGACCTTGCGGCCGCCGTCAACCGCCCACCAGACGTGACGGCGCTTGTTCACAGAGGAAAACAGCGCCTTGAGGTACTTGTTCAGCCACGCGTCGGTAGGCGCCTCACCGGTGATCTCCTCCCGGTATCGGCTCAGCCATTCGCGGAAGCGGGCATCACCCGCCTGGACAGGATGTAGTTTCATGCGGCGTCGGCAGTTCCAGGGACTCCAACAGGAACTCTACGGGGGGATTCCTCCTGCGGTCCTGGGATTCCTCCGGCCTAGAGGGGTATGTTGCCGTGCTTGCGCCTGGGGTTTGTGGCGCGCTTGCGTCGCAGCAGATCGAGCGAGGCGATCAGACGGCGGCGCGTCTCTCGCGGCTCGATCACGTCGTCAACGTACCCGCGGCCGGCGGCCACGTAGGGCGTCGCGAACCGCGCGCGGTAGTCGGCGACGAGCTCGTGCCGGCGTGCCTCAGGGTCGGCGGCTTCGGCCAGTTCCTTCCTGAATACTATGTCAATGGCGCCCTCTGGACCCATCACGGCGATCTCGGCCGTCGGCCAAGCCAGGTTGAGGTCGCCCCGGATGTGGGCGCTGGACATGACGTCGTAGGCCCCGCCGTATGCCTTGCGCGTGATCACCGTGAGCTTGGGCACCGTGGCCTCGCAGTAGGCGTACAGCAACTTGGCGCCGTGCCTGATGATGCCGCCGTGCTCCTGGGACGTGCCCGGCAGGAAGCCCGGCACGTCCACGAAGGTGAGCAGGGGGATGTTGAAGGCGTCGCAGAACCGCACGAACCGCGCGCCCTTGACCGAGGCGTCTATGTCGAGTGCGCCGGCCATGACCGCGGGCTGCTGGGCCACCACGCCCACGGGCCAGCCGTGCAGTCGGGAGAAACCCACGATGAGGTTGCGCGCAAACGCGGCGTGGACCTCCAGGAACTCCCCGTCGTCCACGATGCGCTGGATCGCCACGTGCATGTCGTAGGGCCGGGATGGGTCCTCGGGTACCAGATCGTCGAGCGCCGGATCCGCGCGGGAAGGGTCGTCGGTAGGACTCCGCCGAGGCGGGTCGTCCAGGTTGTTGGAGGGAAGGTAGCTCATCAGGCGCCGCAGGAGGAGCAGACACTCCTCGTCATCCTCGGCGACAAAGTGGGCGATGCCGCTCCGGCCCGCGTGCACGTCTGCGCCGCCCAGCTCCTCGAACGAGACCTCTTCACGCGTGACCGTTCTTACCACCTGGGGGCCGGTTACGAACATGTACGACGTGCCCCGAACCATTACGGTGAAGTCGGTGATTGCCGGCGAGTACACAGCGCCCCCGGCGCACGGACCCATGATCGCGGAGATCTGCGGAATCACGCCGCTGGCCAGGGTATTGCGCAGGAAGATGTCGGCGTACCCGCCGAGACTGACCACACCCTCCTGGATGCGCGCGCCGCCGGAGTCGTTGAGCCCGATGACCGGCGTGCCGGTCCGGATAGCCAGGTCCATGACCTTGCAGATCTTCGCGGCATGTCCCTCGCCCAGCGAGCCACCCAGCACGGTGAAGTCCTGCGAGAAGACGTGCACCGGCCGGCCGTCAATGGCGCCGTGACCGGTAACGACGCCATCGGCCGGGGTTTCCACGCGGTCCAGCCCGAAGTCACGGCTGCGGGCCACGACAAATGGGTCCAGCTCTACAAACGATCCGGGATCCAGCAAGAGGTCAAGCCGCTCACGCGCGGTGAGCTTGCCTGCCTCGTGCTGGCGCCGCACGCGCTCCGGACCCCCCATGGCCAGGAGCCGCTCACGGCGGCGACGCAACTCTTCCAGGCGGTCGGACGGCACGAACTGCTACGAAGGCGTCCCGGTCTCGGGCGGCAGCGGGCCGTAGGGCCGGATGGCGATGATCCCGTGCTTGAAGACCAGCTCCTGAACCCCGTTGACCTCAACGAGAAGGCTGTACGTCCCGAACTCCTTGACCACTCCGGTGGGGATCTCGTATCCGTCGCGACACCGGATGTGAACCGGAGCACCGGTGGCCACCAACCGGCGGTAGAAAGCGTCCTCCACCGAGGCGCGCGGCGGCGCCTTGGCTGCGGACTGGGCGTCCCCGCGGATCTCGTCACGCGTCACGATCGCAGCACCTCCCTCACGTTCCGGACGTATGTCAGCCAGTTGCTGATCGGGGTCCTGCGCCGCCGGAGCAGCAACCCCCACGGGCTCGGACGGTCCCGCCGGACCGGGCGTTACGACCGGCGCGGCCATCTCTGCCGGCGCAGCCATTTCTGCGGGCCCGGCCATCTCTGCCGGCGCCCCTTCCCGGCGGAGCAGCCGCTCGTAGTGCTGCCGCAGCCCCTCGATCTGATGCCTGCGGTCCGGCCGGACCCCTCCTGCCTTTTCCACCGGCCGAACCGGCTTGCGGACGGCGTCGAGTACTGCGCTCACTACCGCCTCGGCCTCGCTCGTGGACACCACCGCAGCGCCCACATGGAGCAAACTGGCACGTTCCGAGGCCATGCTGATCGCGGCCAGGGCAACCGTCGCGCCGGCGAAGGGCATGAGTACCAAACCCTCCAGCGAGGGCTTGTTGCCTGACCTCTGGGCCAGTGGGCGTAGCGCCTCGATCGCGGCCGCCGCCACCGTGCGCAAGCGGTGCGCTTGGCCGGGCGGCGCCTGGGCAGTTCCGATCAGGGTCTTGGGCGCGCCGTCGCGATCGTAGCGCAGCTCTACCTGGGCTCGCGTGAGCGTCTCCGTTATCGTCTCTTCCAGGCGCGCCAGGCGGCATTCGGGTAGGTTCTCCAACTCAGGCGTAGGTTCGAAGTGGGCGATCTGGATCCGCCACCCGTCCACCGGCAGGCTAAACTGGCTCATCAACGCCGAGGTTATGGCGCGTCGGATCGCCCCGTCGTCGCGGGTGGACTCAGTGGTCACGTAGATCCGCTCTATCTCGCCCGCCTCGTTGGCCACGACGCGCGTAGCGGCGACGGCATCAAGCCGTTCCAGGAAGGTCTCGATCTCTTCGGCGAAAACCTCGCGAGGCACCTGGCAGCTCCGTTGTCGAAGGGTGCGAGCAGACAACTCTTCTGCAGGCCGAAAACGGTCTCCTGCCCAGGGCTTCGCCGGCGAAAGCCCTCAGAACCTGGGGTAGGTCGGCGGCCTGGCGATGGGGCGGTCTATCATCAGACCTTCCCCACCCAGGGCCTGGCGTTCCTCACCCTCGATGATCAGCCGCACCTGCCGCGCGGCCGGAAGCACCGTGCCCGTGTAAACAATCTGCCAGAGCCGCCCCTGCATGCTGGATGATCCGCCACCTGAACCGACGGCTTCGGATAGGTCAACCGTGACAACGCCTTCACGCACGGAAAGATCCCGAAGCCGCGTCCCGGCAGGGATCTCGGTGGTCAACCCCTTTGCACGTTCCTGCGCCGTCGGGCCGGCCAACAGCGCCTCGAACGCGCCGCGGAGCAACTCCTGGGCCCCGCGGCCTTGCACCGTGCGCTGGACCGGGACCATCGTGCCTGCGCCGTCGGCCGTCCCCACGAAGAACACAGTAACGCGCGTCTCCTGTGGCCTAAGCTGCGTCCACCAGATGAGCGCCGCCGCAACCACCAGAACCGCAATCCAGACCAGAATCCGTCTCATGCTTCACCGCCGCTCGTGCTGCGCTACTCGTTCATGCTTCACCTACCAGCCGCGCGAACTCGCCCTCGGTCAGCACCTTCACGCCCAGGCGTCGTGCCCGCTCCAGCTTGGAGCCGGAAGACGCCCCGGCCACCAGGTAGGTGGTCTTCTTCGTCACGCCCTCGGTCACCACCCCCCCGGCGGCCCGCGCCAGGGCCTCTGCTTCGCCGCGCTTCCACCGGTCCAGCGTGCCCGTGAATACGAGCTGCGCACCATCCAACGGCCCGCCGGGCGCTTGAACCCGCGCCGCGCCGGGAGCGGGTCTGACCCCGGCTGCGAGCAGCCGCAGCACCAAGTGGCGGTTGGCGGGCTGTTCGAAGAACTCCACGACGCTGACGGCTATCGTTGGGCCGATGCCGGGGACCTCGCGCACCTCCTCAAACGAGGCGTCCATCAGGGCCTCTATTGAGGGGAAGCGGGCGGCCAGTACGTCGGCCACGTGAGATCCAACATGTCGTATGCCCAGGGCGAACAGGAAACGGGCCAGGGTGGTCTCGCGGCTGCGGGCAATCGCATCCAGCACGTTCTCGGCCGATCTGTCGGCCATGCGGTCCAGCGAGAGGAGCTGCTCCTTCGTCAGGTGGTACAGGTCGGCGGGATCGCTGATCAGGCCGGCCTCCAGCATCTGGGCCAGCAGCCTGCCGCCCACGCCTTCGATGCTCATCGCGTCGCGCGAACCAAAGTGATACAGCCGCTCCAGGACCTGCGCAGGGCACGATGGGTTTGGGCACCGGGCCACCGCTTCGCCATCGCGGCGTTCAACCGGGGTCTGGCAAACAGGACAGCGCCCCGGCATCACGAACAGGCGCTCCTCCCCGCTCCGCCGCTCGGGCAGCGGCGCCACCACCTCCGGGATCACCTCGCCCGCGCGCTGCACGATCACCCAGTCGCCTATGCGTATGTCCTTGCGCGCGATCTCATCCTCGTTGTGCAGCGTGGCGCTGCTGACCGTAACGCCGGAGACGCGTACTGGCTCCAGCACCGCGGCCGGTGTAAGAGCGCCGGTACGGCCCACATTGATCGTGATGTCGAGTAGCCGCGTGATCGCCTGCTCCGCAGGGAACTTGTAGGCCAGGGCCCAGCGCGGGGCCGCCGTGGTTGCCCCCAGCTCGGCCTGCTGGGCCAGATCGTCCACCTTGACCACCACGCCGTCGGTCCCGTGGTCCAGCGTGGCCCTGCGCTCCGTCCAGGTCCTCAGGTACTCCCGGACCTCATTGAAAGTGCTGCACCTCGCCGCGTGGGGATCGGTGCGGAACCCCGCCTCGCGCAGCCACCGGAGGGTCTCCCAGTGCGTGCGCAGATCCACTCCCTCGGCGAACCCCACGCCGTACACGAAGATCTGGAGCGGACGGCCGGCGGTGATCTGGGGGTCGAGCTGCCGGAGCGAGCCGGCCGCAGCGTTGCGCGGGTTGGCGAAGCGCGGCTCGCCGCTGGCCTCGCGCTGGGCGTTGGCTGCATCGAAGGCCGCGCGCGGCAGATAGATCTCACCGCGCACCTCTATCAATGCGGGCGGCCTGGTGGTGCGCAGGCGCAGGGGGATGCTGGGGATGGTCCGCAGATTGGGGGTAACGTCCTCCCCCTGCTCGCCGTCGCCCCGGGTCGCTCCGGTGACGAGCCGCCCGTCCTTGTAGACAAGCGAAACCGCGGCCCCGTCAATCTTGAGTTCACAGACATAGTGGATTGAAGCTTCGCCCAAAGCGGTCCGGACCCGCCTCTCCCAGGCGTCCAGCTCCGCCTCCTCAAAGGCGTTGGCCAGACTGAGCATCGGCGCCCGGTGCCGGACCGTGGCAAACGCGGCGGATGGAGGAGCGCCCACGCGCTGCGTCGGCGAGTCCGGCGTAATGAGCTCGGGGTGGCGTTCTTCCAGATCGCGGAGCTCGCGGATCAGCCGGTCATACGCCGCGTCCGAGATCGCCGGGGCATCTAGAACGTGGTACCGATAGTTATGCTCAGCTATCTCTTCGCGCAGCTTCTTGACGCGCCGCCGCGCGTCGCTCGGCGCCCTCATGGCTGACTGCAGACCTGTGTCCGGGGGCTTCTAGTGACCACGCCCCTACGATAGCACGGGCGCGGGGGAGAATTGCACCTGGGCCCAGGTCTGCTGGGCCGCCTCGTGCCGAGGCGGCCCAATCCACCGTTGACCCACTAGTCCATGATGTCCGGGCCTGCAAGGCATGCGGCCCGGCCCCAGTACAAGAGGGGGTTGGACGCATTGCGGCAGTTCCTAGCGCTCTGCACGCCGGGGTTGTCGCAGCAGAAGCCGCTGGGAACCATGATGGACCCGGCCGTGCTCGGCGCGAGCCCGGCATCTCCGGGATGGGCGAGATTCAGCGCATGTCCGAGTTCGTGGGCCATGTGGAAGACGTTAACAGGCCCGCACTGGCAGGTCGTGCCAGGGCAGACCGCTGGGCAGGGCGACGAGCACGGCGCAGGGCACGGAATGGCCAGTTGCTGGTCGGAGGTCACGATCTTCGCCGAAGCGGTCCCCGAGGAGAAGCACGACCCTCCCCCAGTCGACACGGATAGGCTCAGGGCCCAGCGCTCGACCACGAACACCTCTATCGCATCCGCGACGTCCACCTCTCCGCGGAGAGCAGCCCTCTCGGCGGCATCGTCCAACACCCGGTATGCAGGGTTGTTCACATAGAGGGGTGGTTTCACATCAAAGGCCAAGCAGCGGACGGTACCGCACCGCCCCCAGATCTCGTGCGCCCGATTCATCAAAGCGGTGAACTGGGTCCCGGTCGCAGTGGGATCTGCTGGGCCTGTACCTATAAAGACCGGCTGGATCCTGAGTCGCTCGGCCGGCCTCCTGAGAATCCACTCCAGCCGGCCGCTAATGATGAGGTCGAACCCGCGGATCGCGCCCAGGACAGAGGAGCTAATCTCCAGCCTAGTCTCGCCGTCAAACGCCACGGTCCCCTTCTCGGCTGGCTGCAGGCCTGCCGGAAGCCTCCCGGTCAGCCTGCCTGCGACTTCCTCGGTGAATGGAACGAGGACGTCGTCTTCAACCCTGGTGTCAACCTGGCGATACCCCTTGATCCTGTCGATGAGCTCGTAGTGAAGGGTGGAACGGTAGTCCGCCGTAACCCGACCGGTCTTGGGGTCGTAGCTGGCCCTGAACTCTGGAGCCGCAAGGTGTAGCCCGATAACCCCGGAGTCGCCCTGGGCAGTAGGGGCCCCCCTGGCGACCAGGTTGAACCTGACAAGCGAGATCCTGAGCTCGCCCTTCTGCCCAGGGGCAACCTGGAAGGTGATCATCCCGGAGAATGTTGCCGGCTGCCTACCCTTGTCCGTCGTGACCGTGCCGCTGGCCTTCTCAAGGTTTCCGAAGAGGTAGTAGATCCTCTGCAGCACGAGCGGGGGTCTCTGAATCTGAGCCGCGGCCAGGGAACCGATCGCGAGGACACAGATGGCGGCGATTGACACAACTGCCGTGCCTCGCCTGGTCATGTGTCACCTCCACGTTCGATTTCCCGCTCCCCACGCCTTGTGTGTATCTCACCTCCCTAGCTGCTTCCTGCCGGTGCCGCGCCAATCCGTGCAGCCGCAGCGGCCTTCTACGTAGCGTCAACCAAACCCTCCCTGCCAGAGAACCCTGGCGTCGCCGCGGGGGACTGGGGGGCGCTACCCTGGCTTGAAGGCGTGTATCGCCCGGATCTCCTGGGCCAGCCGCGCGGCCTGGAACTCTAGAATCCCCCGGCCCTTCGCAGCGCTAGCGGCCCTGGCGTCGCCCACCACGCCGCTCACCGTCAGGTCGCGCGATGACCAGGCAAACGGAATCCCGCCGTCGGGGAATCCCTCCATCAAGGTGGCTGGGGGATGCTCGGTGACCGCGGCGTCGGCGCGCACGGCATCGGGCATGATGGCCAGCATCAGGCTCGTCTCGTCGTCGCCGGCGTGGAGATCGAGCCCTGCGCGGACCGGCGCGCTCCAGATGAAGAGCGGGAAGACCCACATCTCGGGATGGCGCACGTGGATGTCCCGCGCGGCGATCTCAACAACCTGCCTGTTGCCGCCGTGCGCGTTCAACAGGGCCAGCCGCCGAAACCCCGCCCGGTGCAGGCTCGCGGCCGTCTCCATCAGCACGGCCAGCAGCGTGCCGGCTTCCAAGGATATCGTACCGGCGAAGTCAAGGTGCTCGTTGGACTTCCCGTAGTGCAGCGGGGGCAGCGCAAGCGCCGGCACATCATCGCCCAACTGCTCCATGGCCGCGGCGAGCACCGCGGACCCGATCGCCGAGTCCACGAGCAGCGGAAGGTGCGGCCCGTGCTGCTCGGTGGACCCGATGGGCTGGACGAGGACCGCGTGAGCCTTGTCGGGCATGTCCCTGATCTCCGCCCACGTCAGGTGGGCGAAGGACCGGTGGCGCGGGATGGACCAGGCGTTCACTCTCGGATCAACTCGATGTGCCGCTGCCGTGTGGTGCTCGCGACGACCCGGCCGCGTGCGATTACGTAGTTGCGATCGGCCTGCATCTGGAGCACATCGTGCAGGTTCTTCCCGTCGAAGATCAGCAGGTTGGCCTCGGCGCCGACCTCGAGCCCGTACCCGGATAGCCCCAGGGTTTTCGCCCCGTTCCGCGTGACGATGTCGAATGCGACCTCAAATCCCTGGGGGGTGGCCAGGTGCGCCAGGTGAACCATGAAGTTCATGGAGTCCAGCAGGTCCGCGCGGCCCAAAGGATAGTAGAAGTTGTCCAGGTCGTCCTGTCCTGAACAGACGTTTACACCGGCGGCCATCAGCTCGTTCACTCTCGTGAGGGTCCCAAGTGAGTTGACGTTCGGGTTCGCCACGATGTTGATACGGGCCTGCCTGACAAGGTTGATGACCCTGGCGGCGTGCGCGTCCGGGTACACCCGCAGGGCGCCGTTGTGGCCCGAGGAAACCCTGCCGTGGTACCCCTCTCGAATTGTCTTCGCGGCCAGCATCTCCAGCGTCCGGAAGTTGGGGTTCGGCGCGTCGTCGCACAGCATGTGCACGTCGCGGTCGTAACGCTTCGCCAAATCAAAGCAGTAGTCAATGTGCCGCCGGGCTCCCTCGTCGTCCAGCTCGATGAAGGGGATGCCGCCGACCACGTCGGCGCCCATCTCCATCGCCTGTTGCATCAGGTCGCCTGATGCGGGATTGGTCAGCAGGCCCTCCTGGGGAAAGGCACACACCTGGAGCGTCATGGTGCGCCCAAACCGTTCCCGCGCCAGCAGCACGCCTTCCAATGCGCGCAGACCTGCGAACGAGTCCACGTCCGTAAACATGCGCATCGCCAGCGTCCCGTGGGCGAGGGCGAGCTCGAGGGCGCGCCCGACCCTCCCGGCGACCTCTGAGGGCGTGTACCCTCGCTTGAAGGCCCAGGTGTGCTCGATGGGCACCACGTTGCTGTGGAGCAGCTCGTACTCCTGCATGCCCGACCTGACCTCGCCCTCGAACAGCTCGCCCGGCCCGACCAGCGGTTTGAGGGGGTAGTCGTACCGGCCGACGGCCTCGCCGAAGAACGACTTGTCTATGTGGAAGTGGCAGTCCACGAACGGCTCGGCCACCAGGCGGCCCGCGGCGTCAATCTCCTGCGCCCCCCCGGTGGTGAGGCGCGGCTCAACGGCCGCGATCTTGCCCCCCGTAATGCCGATGTCGACCAGGCCTGCGCGCTGGCGCAACTGGGCGCGGCGGATGATGAGGTCAAAGGTCATCTCAGTTCCCTCCTACTCCCGGACAGCGCCCAGGGTGAGTCCTCGGACATAGTACGGCTGTAGGATGTATCCCAGCAGCAGCACGGGCAATATGGTGATCATTCCGATGGCGGCCATGTTATTCCAACCGATCTCGTAGGTGCTCATAGTCTCCAGGATCCCCAGGGTCAGCGTGCGCGTGGTGCGTCCCGACAGCAGCATCGGCAGGAGGAAGTCGTTCCAGGAGAATGTGAAGGTGAAGATCCCCGCGGTCGCCAGTCCCGGCACGGCAAGCGGCAGCGCCACGCGCCAGAACGCGCCGAACCTGGTGCAGCCGTCGGTCATCGCCGCCAGCTCCAGGTCGGCCGGCAGCGACAGGAAGTAGCCGCGCATCATCCAGGCTACGAACGTGGTGTTGAAGACGCTCTGCAGCAGTATCACCGCCAGGTAAGTGCCCAGCAGGCGTATGTCCCGCATCACCAGGTAGAAGGGGATCAGCAGCGCCACCGGCGGCGCCATGCGGATCGCCAGCATCAGGAGCGCGGAGTTCCCGGCGGCGCGCGACGCGGTGCGGGCGAGCCCGTACCCGGCGGGCACGCCGAGCAACAGTGACAGCGCAGTCGTCCCCAGCGCGATCGTCAGGCTGTTCTTCAGGTACGCTACGACGGGCACCATGCTGAACACGGTGCGGAAGTTATCCATGATTGGACGGAAGATCCACACTGGTGGGATCGCGAACGCGTCCCGCGCGGGCTTGAGCGAGGTCGACAGCAACCACACGAACGGGAACAGGAAGAACCCCATGATCAGGGCCAGCAGCGTGTACGTTACCGCGTCTGCCGCCCGTTGGCGCCGCCGCCCCATCATTGGGTAACCCCCAGTTGTCCGATGGCGCGGAAGTAGACGGCGGTGAACAGGCCGATGAGCACGAGCAGCAGGTTGGACATGGCCGCCGCGTATCCCATGTCGAAGAACGTCAGGCCGGTCTTGAAGATGTAGTGGTTCATCACCTCGGTGGCGTACCCGGGCCCTCCGCCGGTGACGATGAAGACCGAGTCGAAGAGCTTGAAGACGTCCATGGTCCGGATCAGCAGGGCGACGATGAGGATCGGGCGCAGCAGGGGCAGGGCCACGCACCAGAACTGCTGCCACCCCGAGGCGCCGTCGATCTGGGCCGCCTCAAAGAGATCGGCGCTCTGACTGCGCAGGCCTGCGAGGAGCATGAGGGCCACCAACGGCGTCCACTGCCAGACGTCCACGATGACCAGGGCCAGAAGCGCCGTGGACGGTTCGCCGATCGGACCGCGCCCGACGTTAACGCCGAGCGCCTTCAGGTAATAGGAGACCACCCCGTAGTCGGCATTGTACAGCGCTCTCCAGACCAGCGCCACAACGATGGGCGTGAGGGTCAGCGGCGCCAGCAGGAGCGTGCGGACGAGCGGGGTGCCGGGCCGGTCGCGGTTCAGCAGCACCGCGATGGCCAGGCCGAGCACCGTCTGGGCGCCCACTGCCAGGATCACGAACAGCACCGAGTTCAAGGCGGCGACGCGGAAGGCCGGATCCGCAAACGCCTTCAGGTAGTTGGCGAGCCCGGCGAACTCCTGAGTCTGGGTCGGATCCGTCAGGCTGTAGTTGAAGAAGGAGATGTACAGCGAGTAGCCCAGAGGGTAGAAGGCAAAGCACAGCATGAACAGAAGGGCTGGGGCCGCCCATGGGAGCAACCCCAGCCGCTTCAGCCACTTCGCCACCGGGCGCGCGGCCGCTGCTGCCGAACGGTCCGCGGTCGCTCCGGTGTACTCGCCCACCTTGTTCTACCGCCCAAACAGCGGCATCGCCTTGGCCTGAGCGTCGTCCAGCGCTGCCTTCGGGGACTTCTGGCCGGTGATGGCCAGGTTGACCTCGAGGCCCAGGATATCCTGGATCCGCGGGTACTGCCGGATGCGCGGCCGGAAGTCGCCGTCGGCGTTCTCGAAGGACTTGCCCACCATCGCAAACCACGGGAACTCGGCCAGGAGCGTGGGGTCCGACACCTCGCTGCGGCGGATGGGTTCGCCGCCCAGGCGCACGAACTCCCGCCGCACGCGCTGCGAGGTGATCCACTTGATAAACTCCCAGGCCGCCTGCTTGTTGGGGGAGTCGCGGTTGATGCCGATGCTCCATCCGCCCAGCGGGTAGCGCGTGGGAGCGCCCGCGGCTTGGGGCAGGGTGGTGATGTCGCTGATCGTGGCCACCTTGGACATCGCGGGATCGCGATGCGCCCGCACGCCGGTGGACCAGGCGATCTGCATCATGGCCGTCCCGCTGCGGAACGCCAGCTCGCGGTCGCCCCAGGCGTAGCTGGTGGCGCCCGGCGGCGCGTACTTGAACATGTCCGCAAAGAATGTGAGGGCGCGCACGTTGGCCGTGCTGTTGAGGGCTGGCAACCCGTCCTTGTCCAGGATGCTGCCGCCTTGTATCAACATGTGGTACATCCAGTCCTGCGCGCACGGAGCCCCCCGGGCGCCGTTCATGACGATGCCATAGCGCCCATCTCCGGTGAGCTTCTGGATGGCCGTGGCGAACTCGGGCACGCTTCGCGGCGGCTTGATGCCCATGTCGGTGAGGACCTTCTTGTTGTAGGCGAGCACGCCCGCGTAGGCGGCGAGGGGGAAAGCGTACTGCTTGCCCTGCCAGCCGCCCAGCTTCCACACCGCGGGAAAGACATCATCGTAGGCGATCGCGGCGCGGTCGCGCTGGATCATGGGGGTGAGGTCCGCCAGGTAGCCGTTCTCCCCCCACTCCCCGGTCCAGACGATGTCCACCGTATAGAGGTCGGCGCCCCCGGTGCGGCCCACGAAGTCCGCAATGGCCCGGGAGTACAGCTCGCCGTAGCTCTGGATCGTGACGTTCACCTTGATGCCCGTCTCCCGCTCGAAATCCGGCGCCATCCGGGTGAGCGCGCCTGAGAAGCGGTCCGACATCGAGACGAGGTTCAAGGTCGGCCTCGGCTGTGCCACGCTGCTCGACAGCGGCAGCAGCGCCACCACGAGGAAAACCACCAGGATGAGCCATGTTGCTCTCCACACCGTCATCCCTTGCACCTCCCATCGCGTGCGTTTGTCTTCTTCGCGTACGACATGCGGTCCGGGCGCGCGCCCGCCTTCAGGCGATCCATGCGCCCCCGTTCACCTCGATGGCCTCTCCGGTCATGAAGTCGGCGTCGGGGCCACATAGAAATGCCACGACTCCGGCCACGTCCTCAGGGGTCTCCAACCGTCCCAGGGGCGTGTCCTTCAGGTAGTCGCGCACCACCTCGTCGGGGGTGGCGCCCCGCAGCCGCGCCTCCCAGGCCACCTCGCGATCCTGCATCTCGGTCCTGACGTAGCCGGGGTTGACCGCGTTCACGGTGATGCGGTGGGGTGCCAGTTCCCGGGCCGCGGCCTGCATCAGACCCAGGGCTGCAAACTTGGAAGCGGAGTAATGCACCAGGAGGGGCGCGGCGCGCCGTGCGGCCATGGAGGCCGTCAGCACGATCTTGCCGCGCAGTTCCCTCCCCGACATCGGCTCCTGTCCCACCATCCGCCTTGCGAAGGTCTGCATGGTGAGGAACGCGCCCCTGACGTTGACGCCGAAGTTCTGGTCCCACTCCTCTTCGGTCAGATCGAGGAAGGGGTTCATCGTCGAGACTCCCGCATTGACCAACAGCAGGTCGAGCCGGCCGCCAGCGGCATATACTTCCTCCGCGACGCGCTCCAGATCGGACCGGCTTGTAACGTCGAGGGCACGGGCGGTCGCATCGCCGCCGGATGCGGCGATCTCCGCCCCTACGCGCCCGGCGCCCTCAGCGTTCAGGTCCGTCACCCACACGCGCGCGCCCTCGCGGGCGAGCCGGCGGGCAATCGCCCTGCCTATGCCTGACGCGGCCCCTGTAATGAGTGCCTCAAGCCCTGACAACGTGCTCCCTCCTCATCTTCGGGTAGAGGTCCTGCAGCCTGCGATAGGTCTCCCGGTAGATCGCGTAGGTCTCCGCGTACACGGACACGGCGGCGGCGTCCGGTTGGGTGACCCCGGCAATCCTGACCTGATCCCTGACCCGTTCCCACGGCCACAGGCCAGCGGCCACTCCCGCCACGAAGGCCACGCCGTACGCGCTGCCCGCGTGGCCGCCCTCCAGGTGACACACCTCCCTCCCAAGAACCGATGCGGTGATCTGGCGCCAAAGCGCGCTGCGCGCGCCGCCGTCCATCATGTAGAACCGTGCTACCGGGTGGCCCGCGGCCTCGAGTACCTCCACGTGGTGACGGAACGCGAAGGCCACTCCCTCCAGGATGGCGCGGTAGATGTGGGCAGGAGTGTGGGACAGGGTCAGCCCCAGCACGGTGCCGCGCGCCTCGGGGTCGTGCAGAGGTGTCTTTTCGCCGAGGAAGTAGGGCAGCAGCACGAGGCCGTCGCTCCCCGGTGGGATGCTCGCCGCGGCCAGGTCCAAGTCGGCGTAGGAGACGCCTGCGTGAAACTGGTCCCGGAACCACTTCACCAGGCTCCCCGAGGTAGCCATGCAGCCGTTGATGACGAAGAGGCCCGGCAGGTCGTGGTAGTCTATGAACATCTCACGCAGGGGCCGGAATCCGTCCACCGCGTAGAGAAAGTCACCTGCGCCGCCGAACTTCAGGACCGCCTCGCCCTCGGCGGCCAAGCCCGCGGCCAGCGCGGCCGCGATGTGGTCGGCGCTGCCGGCCACGACCCGGGTCCCCGCCCGCAGGCCGGTCTCCTGCGCCGCGCGTCCGGTTACCTCGCCGACGATCTCGTGTGCGCGCCGCACAGGCGAGAGCGCGCCTGGGGGCAGGTCAACGATGTCGAGCACCGGCGCCAACCAGGTCTCCTCCAACGCGTCCCACATGCCCGACTCCAGCGCCCAGTTGGCTTCGGTGTAGATCGCTCCCGACAGCCGTTGCGTCAGGTGCTCGTAGGAACCGCAGATGCGGTGGGTCTTCCGCCAGGCCTCGGGCTCGTGCCGCCTGATCCACTGCAGCTTGGGCGGAATCACCTGTTGGTTCCACGTGGCGCCGGTACGCCTGAACAGATCGTCCTCGGGAAGACGCCCTTTGCAGAAGCGGATCTCGTCCACCGCGCGCGCATCGTTCTGCTGTATCGAGCGACGGATGGGGTTTCCGTTCCCATCGAGCAAGACGAGCGCGGGCACCATTCCCGAGATTCCCACGGCGCGCACGCCGGAGGGGTCCTGGCCGGCAAGCACCTGCCGTGCCGTGGCCACCGCACCCCGCCACCAGTCCTCGGGATCTTCCTCAGCCCATCCGGGATGGAGGTTGACGAGATCGTGGGGATGCTCGGCCTCCGCCACGATCCGGGCGTGATCATCCAGCAGGACCGCCTTGCAGGCGGTCGTACCTGCGTCCACGCCCAGGGTCATCATTTCAGGTGCGGGCGCGCACCCCGCGCGCCAGGTCCATGAACTGCCCGGCCCTTTCGGGATCCACCGGGCTCCACGTGTCGCCGTTCACCTTGAGCGCGGTCCCTACCACGCAGCCGTCGGCGACCGCCAGGACATCGGCGACATTCTCGTGGCGAACGCCGGTGTTGGCCAGTACCGGCGTGGCCGGAAGCGCGCGCTTGACCTCGCGCAGATCCTCCAGGGAAGTCGCCTCGCCCGTGATCGGCCCGGAGACCAGGATGGCGTCCGCCACGCTCGAGAAGACCGCGCTGCGCGCACGCTCGGCCACGGTCCGGCTGTCCAGGGGCGAGGCGAACTCGGCGGAGATATTGTAGAAGAGGAACAGGTCGCTGCGCCCAAGGCGGCGCCTGTATCGCAGGGCCTCTGCGGCACGGCCTTCCCAAAGGCCCATGTCCGAACCGTACACTCCGGTGAAGATCTCCCTGGCGAACAGCGCGCCGGTGGCCGCGGATAGGGCCAGGGTGCTGATGGGATCCCACAGCACGTCCACGCCGAACGGCACCCTGATCTCGTCGCGGAGCCGTCCGATTGCGTAGGCCATCGCCGCGGTGGAGGCGCCATCCACGCGCAGTTCATAGGGCCGGTCGTTCTCGTTCCCGAACATCACCGCGTCCACGCCGGCCGCCTGGAGGGCAATCAGGTCCTGCCTGGCCAGGTCGATCAGCGCGCTCATCCCCCCGACGTCATCGTACAGCGGTGTGCCAGGGAGCGCCTGGAAATGCACCATCGCTATCACGGGCTTGCGGGTCCCAAACAGATCGGTGAAACGCTCCATGGCTAGACGATCACCACCTTCCTGACTCGCTCGCGTAGAACAGCCTCGCGGGAGCCTATACCCCTGTCCGTCACCACGGCGCTCAACTCGTCGAGCCGGCACACCTGAGCCAGCGCCTTGCGCCCGAACTTGCTGTGGTCGGCCAGCAGGATCACTTCCCTCGCCGCGCGGATGGCCAGTCGTTTCACCGCCGCCTCGTCCACGGCGCTGTTGGTGACCTCGTCGTTGTCCACGGCATCCGCGCCCAGGAAGAAGAGATCCCCGTGCAGTCCCCGCATGGTGTCTTCGGCCCACGGGCCTACCAGGCTGTACAACCCGTTGCGCACGCGCCCGCCGACCAGCAGGACCTCTGTCTGCCCTGCGGCGGCGGCCTGTGCCGCGGGCAGGTCGAGCGCGATCACGGTGATGCGCTGGCCCGCAAGCAGGCGGGCGAGCGCGAGAGTGGTGGAACCGGAGTCGAGGATAATGGTCGTGCCGGGGGACACCAATCGCGCCGCGCCCTTGGCGATTCGCTCTTTC
>JASEHJ010000190.1 GCA_030018905.1 bacterium
GTCGAGCACCAACATCATAGGCCAAGAGAAGTGCTACCCTGGGCTTGACAGTCTCCACGTCCGCGGAGCCGTTGACGGGACAGGCGCCGTTATTTAGACTTATGGTGTCAACGCTTGATAGTGATCCGCCCTATGAAGCTCCGCTGAATTGGGGGCTCCAGATGAACCGCGGCGCAACAGGCCGGTTCGACATGGTCAGCATAGGTGGCGAACGCGTCCGCGCCTTTGTGCCCAACCGGCTGCCCCCCAACCCTCCGATAGCGCTGGACGGACCCCTGCAATCGTCACTCGAGCAGGCGCTCCTGGCTCTTGGGCGCCTGGACAGTGTGGTCACGCTCCTGCCCGACACGGCCCTGTTTCTCTACACTTACGTCCGCAAGGAAGCGGTCCTCTCCTCGCAGATCGAGGGAACCCAGTCCTCGCTCTCAGATCTCCTCATGTTTGAGTTGGAAGACGCGCCCGGCGTGCCGATGGGCGACGTCGTCGAGGTGTCCAACTACGTGGCGGCGATGGATCTCGGCCTTCGGCGTCTCCGGGAAGGCTTTCCGCTCTCCAATCGCCTCATCCGCGAGATCCACGGCGTGCTGCTCTCCCGTGGCCGCGGAAGCCAGAAAGAGCCTGGCAGCTTCCGCACCTCACAGAACTGGATCGGGGGTACTCGTCCCGGCAACGCTACCTTCGTCCCGCCTCCGCCTTACGCCGTCTCCGAGTGCATGTCCGAGTTTGAGCGGTTTCTACATGCCGACGACAACGCTGCTCCGATCCTCGTGAAGGCCGGGTTGGTTCACGTGCAGTTCGAAACGATCCATCCTTTCCTGGACGGCAACGGGCGCGTGGGTCGTCTCCTGATCACCTTCTTGCTCTGCCATGCAGGCGTGCTGCGGGAACCGATACTGTACATGAGCCTTTTCCTGAAGCAGCACCGTGACGACTACTACCGCCTCCTCGATGAAGTCCGCAAGACCGGCGACTGGGAGGCCTGGTTGAACTTCTTCCTGGAAGGGGTGCGTCAGACGGCGACCGGCGCGGTAGCGACGGCCCAGCAGCTCGTTGCGCTGTTCCAGGAGCACCGGGACCGCATCCAGCAGCAGGGTCGGGCGGCCGGATCAGCGCTCCGCGTGCACCAGGCGTTGAAGGAACGCCCCATCACCTCACTCCTTGAAGTGAGTCGGCGCGCTGGCGTCTCATTCCCGGCGGCTTCCTCGGGCATGAAGACCCTTATTGATCTGGGCATCGCCAGGGAACTCACCGGGAAGAGGCGCAACCGTATGTTCGGATACGATCGGTACTTGGCGATCCTTAACGAAGGGATGGAACCGCTGTGAGCCCGGAGACCTCCGAGCGGGCTCTGGACTTTGTCCACGCGATCCGCCGCACGGGATAGACCAGGGCCGCGACACGTGTTTTGGGGCGTGCCTACCCCACGCCCAGCGCTTTCGCCGCGCGCCTCACATCACGGGCTTTGACCCAGAAGATCGCACCGAACCGACCGGCACCTGCGGCCACCGCGTTGCTGGCCGTCACGTTGATCTTGGCATCGGCCAGCCTGTCGTAGTAGTTCACTAGCGCGCCGACCCGGTCGTCGCCCTCGATAAGGAACGCCTTCTTCGGCCCCACCAGCTTCCATTTCGCCTTGCGCGCGGCCGCCTTGAAGGCCGCGGGGGCGAACGGGACGAAGTCGAGCTGCGCCCGCCGACCGGCGGGGAAGCCGTGGAACGCAAGCAGGTTCACCCCGGCGTCCTTCAGATACCCGAGGAACCGGGCACCCTCGCCGGGCTTGTCGGATGTCAGAACGTAGAAGTATTCCAACAGGCGAATCTCGTCTGCCATCGGCATCCACCTCCGCTCGCGTGGTCTTGGCCCTTCACTTCTCATCTATAGGGGTTGTCTGACGCGGGCGCAAGCACTACTCCGGCGCCTCCTGCCAGAGCAGCCTGTGCAGCGCGGAGTGGTCCAGGTCGCCGCCGCCCTGGTCCACCAGGGTTTGGAAGCGCGCGGCCACGCTCTCCAGGTGCGGCAGCCGCGCGCCCACCGACGAGGCCAGGCTCAGGGCCAGCCGCAGATCTTTGAGATGCGTCCTGGCCTTGCCGCCCGGCGTGTAGGCACGGTTGACCATCCGCGTGCCGTGGATCTGGAGCACCCTGGAGTCCGCGAACCCGCCGCGCAGTGCCTGCTGCACGGCGCAGGGGTCGAGACCGCACTTCTCGGCCAGCGTCAGTGCTTCTGCCACGGCCTCGATGGCCAGTCCCACGATGATCTGGTTGATGACCTTGATCGTGTGGCCGGCGCCGGGCGGGCCGACGTGGGCGATGTCACCGCCGACCGCTTCGAGCAGTGGCCGGGCACGGTTCACATCCGCTTCCGTCCCGCCGGCCATGACGGCCAGGGTGCCGTCGGAGGCACTCTCCGGGCCACCTGAGACCGGCGCATCCACCCAGCCGATGCCGCGCGCCGCCAGCCTCGCCGCGTGTACCCTGGACCGGGCCGGATCGGAAGAGCCCATGTCGAGCACGAGATGCGGAGGGCGCAGGTAGGGCTCGAGCCGATCGAGCACCGCGTCAGTCGCGCTTGAGTCCTCCAGCATGAAGAGCGAGACTTCTGCCGCTGCCGCGCCTTGAAGGTCCTGACAGAGAGGTATGCCCGCGACCAGGTCCTCGGGAAGGCGCGACCGATTCCAGCCGCGCACATCGAACCCCTTCGCGATCAGCCGCCGGGCCATCGGCCGGCCCATCAACCCCAGTCCCAACACGCAAACCGAGCGGGCCATCGCCCATCAACCCCTTCTGGTCAGATCCTCGTTGTTACATCCTCGACTACTGTAACGCCAGGGGCACCGCAGCGCCACGGTGCCCGGTGGAGGAAGAGGGCTCCGGCCACCGGAATCCATGTCTCATGGAACTCCTGGGCGCGGTGCCCGCGCTCGCGGCACTTTGTGCCGCCGTGGTCGAGGCCCGGCGCCACCGGCGCCACTTGGAGAGCATACCCCACCGCATCCACGTCAACGGCACGCGCGGCAAGTCAAGCGTCGTGCGCCTTGTCGTTGCGGGCCTGCGGGCCTGCGGGCTTCGTGTCGTCGGCAAGACAACGGGCTCCGCGCCCCGGGTTCTGCTGCCCGACGGTGGCGAGGTTGACCTGCGCGGAGGCAGACGGCCCTCGCTGCGCGAGTACCAGCAGGTGGCTGCGCTCGCGGCGCGCGCCGGTGCCGACGCGTTGGTCGTGGAGTGCATGGCGGTGCGCCCCGAACTGCAGCGATTCGCAGAGCAGCGGTTGATGCGCTCAACAATCGGCGTGCTTACCGGTGCCGGTATGGATCACCTCGGCGTTATGGGTGATTCTCTGTACGAGATCACGGAGGCGCTTGCGGGGACTATCCCAGCGGGTGGAGTGCTGGTTACGCTGGGACCTTCCGTGCCGCCTGCATGGGCGGCGCGCGCTGCGGAGCGCGGCACCCGGGTCTGCCCGGTGGTGCCGGATCTCGACCTTCCGCTGCCGGCCGCCTACCTCGAGTGGCCCGAGAACGTAGCGATCTCCCTGGAGGTCTGCCGGGAGGTGGGCGTTGACCGCTCGACTGCGCTGGTCGGGA
Source organism: bacterium (assembly GCA_030018905.1). Taxonomy (GTDB): domain Bacteria; phylum Sysuimicrobiota; class Sysuimicrobiia; order Sysuimicrobiales; family Humicultoraceae; genus VGFA01. The sequence goes on from JASEHJ010000190.1 coordinate 3,584, forward strand.
TGGGCAGCGTGCGGCCCGATCCCGGGGCGCTGCGCGTCTGGCGCAGTTCCTACCTGTGGCTGGTGGGCGCGTTCGGTGCCAACGATCCGGTTTCAACAGGCCGCCTGGTCGCCCGCGTGTGCCGGCAGTTCGGTCTAACCGAGATGCCAGTGGCAGGCATCCTGAACACCAGGGCCGACCGGGGCGAGCGCACATTGCAGTGGTGCCGGGCGCTGCTTTCGGGCGAGTTCTGCGTTGACCGCTTGGTCATCACCGGGCCTCATGCCAGGGCGGCCGCGCGGTTCCTGGAGCGTCGTGGATGGGGGCGCGGGCGCATACACGTCCACGTTGGATCCTCCCCGGCCACCGTCACGCGGGCTGCCGCGGATGGCACCTCAGGAGCCCTCCTGGTGGTAGGCATGGGCAATGTCGCCGGCACTGGAGCTGCGCTGCTAGCGCACTGGGCCGAGGTGGGCGAGGTGGTGATAGATGGTTGAAGCGCTGGGCGTCGGCTTGGTTGTGTCGCTTGTCCTTTCGGAGCTGGTGGGGCTCTCTGCCGGCGGGTTGATCACGCCCGCGTACCTGGCCCTACTGCTCGACCAGCCGTGGCGCATGGTCGGGACGCTCGCGGCGGCAGGCGTGGC
>JASEHJ010000191.1 GCA_030018905.1 bacterium
CGTGGGCGATCTTGAACCCGCGCATCGTTGGCCGCTGAGCCTCGGCGTTGTCGGCGGCCGCCGCCCCGTAGGCCCGCTCCATCTCGGCCACCTCCGCCTGCGCCGCGCTCAGGGTCTGATCCAGCGCCTTGCGCGCGGGGTTGGGCACCTCCCGCGTCGGGTCGTCGGCCTCCACGCCGTAGTCCACCAGGGCGTCGAGCGCGAAGTTCTCCTTCATGTAGCGGAAATAGTTCTCTTGCCGCCAGCGCTCGAACATCCTGTAGGCGAGCAGCACCCCCGGGGGATCGACGTGACTGGTGACGAAGATCGTCTGGCCCCCATCGTCCCGCAGTTCCGCAATCTCCCGCAGCCGCAGCCCGGGGCGCAGCCGGATCGCCCGTTCGCTGAGCGTGTAGCGCACCTCGCGCCCGTCGATGACCATCTGCTGCTCGGCGAAGCCCCGCCGGGGATGCCGGTGCCGCGGGCCTTTGCGGTACGTCAGGATGTGCCAGCCGCGGTCGATCAGGCTCGCAAACAGCTTCGGGCTCCAGCCCCCACGGTCGAACACGGCCGTCCCCGTGCGCCCCCCGCTCAGGGTCTCCACCTCGGCCAGCAGAGGAGGCAGCATCCGGGTCAGGGCCGCGTGGGCGGGCGCGGTCACCACCAGGACCGGCTCGCCCCAAACGTCGTTGACCCAGTAGTCCGTCACCGCCGGCAGGCACAGGTTGCGCCTTGCCACGCGCGTCTTGGGCAGCTTGTGCTGACCATAGTAGACCCGCACGTGCCCGTCGATGTAGAGCACCCCCAGCGCGTCGTCCCATGCGTGCAGCCAGCGCTGGGCCAGCCCCCGCAACCAGGCATGCGCTTTGCCCGCCTGCGCCATCTCCTGCAGCTTCCGCCGTACGGTCTTGACCTCCGGGGCCCGCAACAGCCCCAGCACATCGCCCAGCGCCGCCGGGTCCGTCCCCTTGAGCGCCTCGGGCCGCCTCCGGCGGTGGAGCGCGCAGGCAAAGAGCACCAGCAGCGTCGCCCGCAGCCCGTAGACCCCATGGCGCAGGCGGCCATAGGTCGCCCGGGCGGCCTCCACCAATCCCGTGGCTGCCAGCGCCGGCACCGCCAGCAGCACCCCCGCCAGCGGCACCGCCGGGCGCGACTCGAAGACCACCTCCGCCTCCCCGTCGCGCGTCAGCCCCACCATCGCATGCAGCCATGCCAGCTCAGGCGTCTGAGGCCGAGGCCCCTCTATCGGCGCCACCACGGTGGGGTCTGCTGGCGCGGAGGGCCCGCCGGTCGCCGTCCCGGACCCGCCTTCGGCGGGTGCCCCCGGCTCCTCCGCCCGGGCCGGGGCCGGCGCTTCCGCCTCCGCCTCCATCTGAGCGTCGGCCGCCGCCGCCAGAGGCATCTGCTCAGCCGCACTCGGGGTGGGGACCTCCCCCTGCCGCTCCAGGACGCGCCGGACGCTGAACCGCGAGATCCCCAACCGATCCGCGATGCGCTGCGGGGAGAAGCCGGAAGCCCGCAGCGCCACGATGCGCCGCTCTATGGCCCGCCCGACCTTCCACGGGCCGCGCGGGCCCCGCTTGACCGGCACCAGCGCGGTCACGCCCCCGGCCCGCAGCCGCTGCCGGGCCCGCCACAGCGTCGCATCATCTAGCCCAAAGGCCGCCAACACCGCGCCGATGCGCGCCGCCTGCGACTCAGCGATCAGGGCCGCCGCCAGCCGCGCGTGCACGCGGTCGCCGGCAGCAAAGTGCAGCAGGGGCACGCCGCCGATCACGACGATGCGCAGCTCGCCGTCGTGCTGCAGGCAGCACCGCGGGCCCAACCACTGGGCGCGGCTCTCGACCGGGGGCAAGGGGAGGGAGCAAGGAGCAGGGGTCATGTCTGCAGCATACCACGGCGCCCCCTCCGTGTCAAGAAAATTCCTTCACTAATTATATCCAGTAAGGCTCACCGAAACCCCCGGCCCGATGCCGCCTGCGCGCACCGATGTCAGGAGATCTGGAATTGGAGATCAGCAGCCAGCAGACCGAGGTACATCTGAACTCGTCCCAGCCAGCGGTCTCCTCAGTCCTGATGCTGGAGGTAGCAGGCGCATTCAGGATCCAGATCGTAACGTACCTCCGCGCTGCTCCTGACCTGAAGGTCGTGGGCGCCATGGTGGTCGGCCCCGAGGCCCTGGCCTTCGTCCGCCGGACCGCGCCTGACATTGCGGTGATGGATGCCGACAGGTTGGACGGCCCGCTACTGGATCACATCCACCAGTTGCGGGAGGCTTCACCGCACACCCGGCTGTTGGTCCTGGCCGATGATTGCCCCGGTGAGGAACTGCGCCCGGCCCTCAACAGCGGCCTGTGGGGCTACCTGCACCGGGACGCACCCCAGGACGTTCTGGTCTGGGCTCTGAGGGCGGTGGCAAGGGGTCGGATCGTGCTGTACTGCTCCCTGTCACCGGACCAGTTCGGCCTTCGGGAGAAATTCAACCATGGCCCGGGCGGCGCACTGAATGCGCTCAGTCCTCGCGAGGCAGAGGTCCTGGCCGCCATTGCCGGCGGGCACACCGATACTCAGATTGCCTGCCGGCTCAGGCTCTCGGTGTCCACGGTTAAGACCCACGTGCGCTCCATACTGCGCAAGACCGGGGGGCGCAACCGCGCCGGCGCCATCGCCATGGGGTTCCGCAATGGGGCTCTCTAGATCGGGGCCGGGTCCGGCCATGGATCTTTCCACGCAGGCCCCGGCCTGGTACGTGGCGCACATCAAGCCCCGGCAGGAGTCGCGCGTGCTGGCCCACCTGCGGCTCAGGTCAGGGGAAATCGAGCCCTACTCGCCGCGGCTGGAGGTGGTTCGGCGGCGCTGGGGTCGCCTGGCCACGGTGTTGGAGCCGCTCTTTCCCAACTACCTGTTCCTGCGGATGCGGCTCACACCCCTCACCTGGACGGCGGCACGGTGGAGCCCGGGCGTCCGGCGGCTGCTGAGCGACGGCGATCTGGTTGCGCCCGTGCCCGACGCCCTGGTTGAGGCGATCCGGGAGAGGGCATCGGTCCTGGGGTTCGTAAGGGTGGGGACGGCATTGAAGCTGGGCCAGTGCGTGCGCGTGCTGGGAGGCCCGATGGCCGGGCTGGAGGGGATCTTCGAGCGGCACACTTCCCGGGCCAGCCGTGTCCGGGTGCTGATGCAGATCCTCGGCCACAGCACGCCCGTGGAAGTGGAAGAGATCAACCTGGAGGCTGTCTAGGAAGTCGCAAGAGAGAGGGTCGTAGGGCAAGAACGGCGGTAAGGACGGCTACGAGCAGTTGTCTGGAGCGCGTCAGGAATCCACCTCCTCCTCCGGCGGTGGCGCGCGAAAGGGCGCACCGTTTTGGGCGGAGCCATACCCGTCGACATCCAACCCACGGTGAGACCATGACCCTACGCTTCGCAGCGGGCGCCCTGCTGATCCTGATCGGCGCCACCCTACTCCCGGTTCCAGGTGGGGCTCAGCAACCCTACATCCTGGGGCTGGAGGATGTCGTCGAGGTCTCCGTCTACGGCAACGACGACCTCTCGCGCGTCGTTACCGTGCGGCCCGACGGGATGATCTCACTGCCGCTGGTGGGCGAGATCAGGGCCGCGGGGCTGACGCCCGAGCAGCTACGCGAGCGGCTGGTCCCCCTCTATGCCCGCTTCATTAGAAATCCCCAAGTTGCGGTCATCGTGCGCGAGTTCCGCCGCGTGAGGGTGACGGTGCTGGGCCAGGTGATGAGGCCCGGGGTGCACGAGTTGCGCCTGGGTGCCTCGGTGCTCGACGCCCTGGCCTCGGCCGGCGTGCTGACCGAGGCCGCGGGCCTGGGCGAGGTCAGGCTCAGCCGCGGGCAGGCGCCGCCTGTCCTGTGATGATAGACCTGGAGCGGCTGCTGCTGCGCGGCGAGGTGGCCCTCAACCAGCGCCTCGAGACCGGGGACACGCTGGTGGTGCCAGAGGACCTTACCGCGCGGGTCTATGTGCTGGATGAGGTGGCGCGGCCCGGCACCTACCTGCTGCCGCCCGGGTCGAGCCTGCTGGGCCTCGTCTCTGCGGCGGGAGGCCTGACCGAGGTGGCGGTGCCCACCGAGGCGCAGCTCCTCCGCCCGGGCCAGCCGCGGCAGGTGATCAGCCCGGAGCGGGTGCTCGCCGGCGACGACGACTACCTGACCAAGCCGATGTTCCCCAGCTACCACTCCATCTGGTTCGAGCTCCACGA
>JASEHJ010000192.1 GCA_030018905.1 bacterium
GAATGGCTCAACCATGCGGGTTTCAGCCCTGTCGATGTCAAACATGGGCTAGCGGTCCGCCGCGATCTGGACGATCTTCCTGGCCGAATCGAGCATCCTGAGCACGGCATCCATTGTCTGCGACGCCTGGTCTGATGCGTGGTTGAGATCCATGTCGCCGTCCTGGAAGGATCCTGCCGGCCTGTTTGCGATCATGCGCAGCGCCTCGGCGGCCTGCCTTATCGCCCGGCTCACGAGCTCGGCGGCCTGTTCCTCGGGACGCATGCCGCGGGTGCCCAGCACGCCGGTCGGGCCGACCAAGGCGGTGATCTCGGCTCCGGCGGACGCCGGCGCCGGTTGGGGCGTGACGCCGCTGCCGGATCCGGCCTGAGCCGCCAGCTCGGCCTGCTTCCGCACGCGGGCCTCAATCTGTCGCTGCACCGCGGCGATCCACTGCACCTCGGCCGCCTCCCGGATGACGCGGGCCTCGATCAACAGCGGCCTGACACCCTTGTAGCCGTCGCCGTTGCCTGCCTGCGCCACGCGCTGGAAGAGAGGATCCGTGGAGCCCGCCAGCAGGTTGATAGTTTCCTGGATGTAACGCTGCTGCGCGTCGGCGTCCAACGCGGTGACCGCCAGCTTGGCCTGCGCGGCCGCGCGGTCGATCTCGGCCATGGCGGAGGCCAGCGCGGTCTTGTCAACTACCAGGACCGGGAGCGGTTCCTCCACGGCCTCGGCCTGCTCAGATGCCTGGGCGATTTGGTCCGGCTGCTCGGAAGGCTGGCTCTGCGCCACCAGCGTCTTCTGTGGGACCGCCGCCGGGTCGGTCGCGGGCGGCACCACGGCCTCCTCCTCGGTGGGCGTGCTGACGAACTTCACCGGGAGCTGCGTCACGCCGGTCAGGGCCAGCCCGGCCGTGGTCAGGATCGCTATGGGAATCAGGGCCAGCAGCGTCCTCTTGGCAATTGTGCCAAACATGCCAACACCTCCGTATCGTGCGTTTCTGCTCTGACGCCAGTCTGCCACCGGAGTTCGGACGAGGCCATGCAAGCGGGGTTCCCGCTGGGTTGAAATTCGGTCAAGGCCGGTCCCGCAGTCGCGCCGCCGTGCTGATCCTGAATCCGCGGGTGAGGTATGGCCAGCGGATGTCCTCTGGGCCGGTGCGGAGGGGAATTGAGTAGTAGTAGCGTGAAGGCCCTCCGGGCCGCGCGACGAAGCATCGCCCTGAGATGTGTGCTTGGTCGTCGCAGCGGGAGGCCTCACGAAGGATGCGGAGGCGGACTGCAAGATTCCGGCCATGGGCGGTGAACTTTGAAAGGCGAGCGGACGAGGGGGGCATGGGCGGCCTGAGGCCAACAGGTTCTTCCACGTGGCCCTGGCGCCAGGGAGTTGAGCGATGGCAAAGATCGCCTTGAACAGGGAGGGGATCGCCGCCTTCTGTCGACAGCACCATGTCAGACGGCTGGAGATGGAGCTGTTATTCGTCTTCGGGGGGCGCAAGATCGATCTGCGCACCCTTGAGGATCTCAGCCGGTATTTCCGGGAGGATGTTTTCAAAGAAGCGCAGGCGCAGTATGCGGAAGGATGAGCGACCGTATGCTGGTCCCCACCACCGGCCTGAGCCAGTGCCAAGGAGGATCGCAGGCGTGAGGAAGTCCGGGCGAGCGCGGCCGCCGCTCGAGAAGACTCACCAGTCCTTGCGAGAACATCTCCCGGAGCTCCGGGTGCGATACCGGGTCCGGTCGCTTGGCCTGTTCGGCTCCTATGTCCGGGGCGAACAGGAGTCGGGAAGTGATCTTGACATTCTCGTCGAGTACGAGTCGTCCCCGACGTTCTTCGAGTTCGTTGGGCTCGAGGACCATCTGAGCGAACTCGTGGGGGTCAAGGTCGATCTCGTCATGAAGAGCGCGCTGAAGCCCCGCATTGGGGAGCGCATCCTCTCCGAACTGGAGCCGGTATGAAGCCTGTTCGCCCAGTTGCGGACTACGTGCGGGACATCCTGGTCTAGGGCTGAGCCATGCCGAAACTGAGGAAGCCCAACCCGACCAACAGCACGGGCGCCACCGTCGGCTACGAAGCCCAGCTTTGGCGCATGGCGGACGCCCTCCGCGGCAGCATGGACGCCGCCGAGTACAAGCACGTCGTCCTGGGCCTCATCTTTCTCAAGTACATCTCCGACGCCTTCGAGGAGCACCACGCCCGGATCGAGGCCGAACGCGCTCAGGGCGCCGACCCCGAGGACCGGGATGAGTACCGCGCCGCCAGCGTCTTCTGGGTCCCGCGCGAGGCCCGCTGGGCTCGCCTCCAGGCCCACGCCCGGCAGCCCACCATCGGGCAGGTCGTGGACGAGGCCATGGAGGCCGTCGAGCGCGACAACCCCTCGCTCAAGGGCATCCTCCCCAAGGACTACGCCCGGCAGGCCCTCGACAAGCAGCGCCTGGGACAACTGATCGACCTCGTCGCTAACATCCGCGTGGGTTACGCCGACGCCCGGGCCAAGGACGTGCTCGGCCGAGTCTACGAGTACTTCCTGGGCCAGTTCGCCAGCGCCGAGGGGAAGAAGGGCGGCGAGTTCTACACGCCCCGCTGCGTCGTGCGTCTGCTGGTCGAGATGCTCGAGCCCTTCCGGGGCCGGGTCTACGACCCGTGCTGCGGCTCGTCGGGCATGTTCGTCCAGTCGGTGGAGTTCATCGAGGCCCACGCCACCGCCAACGGCAACGGCGGCCGCGCCCGTACTCAAATCAGCATCTACGGCCAGGAGTCGAACTACACGACCTGGCGCCTGGCCAAAATGAACCTGGCCATCCGCGGCATCGACGGCCGGATCGAGCAGGGCGACACTTTCCACAACGACCGCCATCCAGACCTCAAGGCCGATTTCATCCTGGCCAATCCCCCGTTCAACGTCTCCGACTGGGGCGGCGAGCGCCTGCGCGAGGACAAGCGCTGGAGGTTCGGCGTGCCCCCGGCCGGCAACGCGAACTTCGCCTGGGTGCAGCACATCGTCCACCACCTGGCACCCGCCGGTGTGGCCGGCTTCGTGCTCGCCAACGGCTCGATGTCGTCCAATCAGTCCGGCGAGGGCGAGATCCGCAAGAACCTGATCGAGACCGACTTGGTGGACTGCATGGTGGCCCTGCCGGGCCAACTGTTCTACTCGGCGCAGATCCCGGCGTGCCTGTGGTTCCTCGCACGCGACCGCAAGGACGGTAAGTTCCGCGACCGCCGCGGCCAGGTGCTCTTCATCGATGCACGCAAGCTCGGCCGCATGGTGGACCGCACCCACCGCGAGCTGACCGACGAGGACATCGCCCGTATCGCCGCTACCTACCACGCCTGGCGCGGCGAGAAGGAGGCGGGCGCGTACAAGGACCTTCCTGGCTTCTGCAAGAGTGCGACGCTCGAGGAGATCCGCAAGCACGGCCACGTGCTCACCCCCGGCCGCTACGTCGGCGCCGAGGCGCGGGAGGACGATGGCGAGCCGTTCGAGGAGAAGATGGCGCGGCTCGTCGCGCGGCTGCGGGAGCACCAGGCCGAAGCTGCCAGCCTCGATGCTGCCATCGCCAGGAACCTGAAGGAGTTGGGATATGAGTGATCGACCGAAAAGCGAGCAAGGACCCGATCCGCGTATTGCGGTCTTGGATGAAACCTGTGACGTCGAGGAGACCGAGAGGCCCTTCGGAAAACGCTGGCACCAGGAGGAGATCGTCCTGCGACCCGAGCACCTCACCGCCCTGCAGGAAGGCAAGGTCCTGGCCCTGGATGTTCGGGAGGAATATGTGGTGTTTTTGAAACTGGACGTCAGGGTGGGCTTGGAGTCGAAGGAGCCGGGGTATGGCGGGTGAGTGGCGAGAGCTGACATGGGGAGACCTTGCAACCCTTGAGTACGGCCGAGGACTACGAGGTCATGCGGAAAACACGGGCCGGTTTCGCGTCTTTGGAACGAATGGGCCTATAGGCTGGCATGGCGAGCCGCTATGTCGTCATGCCACCGTCGTCATCGGCCGAAAGGGTGCTTATCGAGGCGTTCACTACTCTCCCGCACCCTGCTTCGTGATCGACACAGCCTTCTACCTTGAGCCAAAGAGCGAGGTCGACGTTCGCTGGGCCTACTACCACCTGCTGACTCAAGACCGGACTTGCGCAAGTCGCGTGGCTTGAGGGCCCTGACGGTGTTAGAATCAGGT
>JASEHJ010000193.1 GCA_030018905.1 bacterium
CCGGGTGCGGCGGCATCTGTCCATCTCGGTCCGCTACACCGACGAGCAGGGGCAGGAACGCGAATGGGTCCGGCTGGACCAGCCCACCTCGGAACTGCTGCAGCACGAGATTGACCACCTGAACGGCACACTCGCCATTGACCGGGCCATAGATCGTGACTCGATCATCAGCCGTGCGGCGTTCGAGGCCGCCCCGGACCTGTTTCGCGCGCAGGTAGACTACTCCATAGGGGGCTAAGTCATGAGGATTCTGGCGCGCGCCCGCAAGGCGGTGATTTTGGTCCTGGCAGCCCTACTGGTCGGTTGGCCGCCCACTCTGCCGGCAGTTGGCCAGATAGTCCTAGAAGACGTGGTTGCCCGCGGCTTCGAGGTCGCCGTTTCAATCACGCCGGTTGACCTGAGCCTGGAGATGGTTGGAGGCGATCTGCGTTTCCTGAGCCGGGGCACACTGCGCGGGACTGCCCGGGTCGCCCTGGAGATCACGGCCGAGCAACCGGTCTCCCGGGTCAGGATGGAGCTGTCGTCTGCGTTGACCGTCCGGTCGGTGCAGGCTGAGGGCGCCAGGGTCACGTTCACACGGACGGGTTCACAACTGCTTCTAACCTTTGACCCGGCGCTGGCTCCCAAGGCGCGCCAGACCGTGACCGTCGAGTACGACGGGCAGCCGCTCTATCTTTACAACGAGTTTGTGCTGCTCCACACCGGCGCGCTGTACCCGGTTCTGGTAAGCCCGTTCGGCGACTACTCCGCCAACATGGGCCGGGTGAGCATCCAGGTCACCGCTCCTGCGGGTTTTGCGGCCGTGTCCACGGGTCGGCAGGTTTCCGCAGAGGGGAACGTGGTGCGGTGGGACTCCGAGGTCGAGGTGCCTTGGGTCGCGCTGGCCGGAGGCAGGCGGCACCGGCGGGTGGAACGGACGGCCGGCGGCGTGCGGCTGCAGATCTACGTGATCCCGGGCGAGGAGCGCAACCTCGACAAGCTGGCCGGCTACACCGGGCAGGCCGTGGAGTTCTTCGGCCGGCTGCTCTACCCGTTTCCGTATACCGAGCTGAAGGTGGTCTCGCTGATCGTCGTGGGTGGGGGCATCGGGTATCCCGCGATGCTGCTGATTGACGACCGTGCATTCAGCGGCACGATGCCCGGCGCGCTCAACCGTGACTCGTGGCTCTTCCTTCTGATGGCACACGAGGCCGCCCACTCCTATGTGCCCAGCCGGACCGTGCCCAAGGGGGTGGGGTTCATCTGGCTGTCGGAGGGGTTCGCCGAATACCTGGCCCTGATGGCCACCGAGGCGGTGATGGGACCGGAGGCGTTTGCCCGTGAGCTGCAGGAGGAGAGGGACGATTACGCCGTGATCGCCGGCACGCCGAACGACCGGTCGATCGCATCGTTCACGTTCGCTAACTTCGGCCCGCGCGCTTCGCGCCGCGTGATCTACTCCAAGGGCAGCCTGGTGCTCCACATGCTGAGGTTCGTCATCGGGGACGATGCGTTCCGGCGCTCGCTGGCGGCCTTCTTCCAGCGGACCAGAGGCCGGGCGGCGCGCGTGGATGAGTTCCGGGAGGTGGCGGAGGAGATCTCCGGAGCGAAGCTCGAATGGTTCTTCGACCAGTGGATTTCCCAGGTCGTGCTGCCCGACTACGTCGTGGCCTCTGCCTCCACGACCCGCACCGATGAGGGCGAGTTCCGAACCACCGCGACGATCCGCAACACGGGCACCGGCACGATGCCTGTAGAGGTGGCGTTCGGCGCCGGCGAAGGCCGGGCCGTGCGCCGCGTCGAGGTGCCCGGGGGCGGCGAGGTCACGGTGGCGGTTGTGACCCCGGCGACAATCAAGGAGGTCGAGGTTGATCCAGGTAAGTGGCTGATCCAGTCGAACTACAAGAACGACAGGTTCGAGATCCGATAACAGCGGCCCCGGCGCACCCCGGGCCGAAAGGAGTCAGAGATGGCCGATCGCAAGAAGGTTACGCTGCCGTCGTTGATGCGGAAGATGGCCGACGGCGTCCCGATCACGATGATCACCTGTTACGATTATGCCATGGCCGACCTGGTCGAAAAGGCCAGCATAGACATAGTACTCGTTGGGGACAGCCTTGGGATGACCATGCTGGGCTACGCGGGCACGCTGCCCGTGACGATGGACGACATGATCCGGCACACTCAGGGAGTACGGCGGGGCTCGCCGAACAGTTGGCTGATCGGCGACATGCCGTACATGTCCTACCAGCCGTCCGTGGAGAGCGCCATCCGCAACGCGGGCCGGTTCATGGCCGAGACCGGGTGCGACGCCGTGAAGCTGGAAGGCGGCGCTGAGATGGCCGACCGGATGGCGGGCATAACGCGGGCAGGTATCCCTGTCATGGGGCACCTGGGGCTTACGCCGCAGAGCGTGTCGGCGCTAGGGGGATTTAGGGTGCAGGGCAAGGACGCGGAGCAGGCCAAGAAGATCGTTGACGACGCCAGGGCGCTCGAAGAGGCCGGGGCCTTCAGCATCTTGCTGGAGATGGTGCCCGACCGGGTGTGCGCGCTGATCACCGAGCGGTCGAGCATCCCCATCATCAGTCTCGGTTCCGGGCTGGCGGCTCACGGCCAGCTCCTGATCTTCCACGACATGTTCGGACTGTATCCGCGCTTCAAGCCCCGGATGGCCAAGGTATTCGGCAACGCCGGGGAGGTCATCCTGAACGGCCTCAAGCAGTACGTGAACGAGGTAACCGGCCGCCAGTTCCCGCAGCCGGAACACGGGTTTGGAATTGACGACGAGCAGATGGCCGAACTGAAGCGCATGGTGGAGGGTGATGCTACGTGACAGATGAGCTCCGGGCAAGGTTGCGCATCGCCGACGCTAACCTAGAGGCGATCAATGCACTTCTGCTCGATCCCGGGAACCAGGTTGTGAACGCCCTGCTCGAAGTGATGCGTCCCTACGGAACTCCGGAGGAGATCAACCGCAAGGCTGAGTCGGCCCGCGCTCTGCCCGCGCTGATGGCGCGGCTGGAGGCGGTGCGGTCACCGTACCTGGACGACCTGCGCTGGCTGACCGAGCAGCGCGATCGTGGCGCTTTCATAGGCGTCGCGGATTACCGCCGCCGGATTCTGGGCCCGAACGCGGACAAGAGGGTCTTCGCCGAGGAGTTTGCCGTCACGCTGGAGATCAGCGCGCTGCAGTACTTCCCTTGGCTGATCACTGAGGCCAGGCAGGCCATCGCCGGCGGCGAGTTGATGCCGGCGCGGTTTATCCGCGTGCGCAGGATGAAGGAGTCGGAGGCCGACGACGGCGACATGCTTGCCGTGGCCGCGGCTATGCAGATCATAGGTGCCAGCTACGTGGAGACGCTCGATACCAAGGGCACGGACGGCTCCAACGTGCACCTGGGCGGGCCGGAGACCATCACCGGCTACTTCGGGGGCATCGGCCAGCCCAACGCCCACGCCCTCAAATGGGTGGACGAGTTCCTGTACTACTACACCAACTATGGCACTCCCCAGGTGCTCAACATCAACCCGGGCACGGTGCTGCTGGGGTACCTGCTGTACAAGCTGGGGGTGAACATCGAGTTCAAGATCTCGGTGTTTATGGGCAACGACAACCCCTACGCGGTCCTCTGGACGCTGATCGGCGCCAAGCTGTTCTCGCGTCCCGACGGCACCAGCCCCCTGATCGGATTCAACTTCAGCAACTCGGTGAACAACCAAACGATTGAGCTGTGCGCCGACGTGCGCCGCGCGCTGGACTTCGAGACCGTGGTGCGGTTCGAGCACCACATCACCGAGACATGGAAGAGCATCGTGCGCCAGCCCTACAACCGGAGGGAAGAGCTGATCGAGATCGCCGGGCGCGTCGCCAACATCTCCGCCAAGCACGAGGGCGGCGATCCCGAGGTGGAACAGACCCGCGAGCACCCTTCGGATGTCCTGGAGTACTTCCGGGAGAAGGCCGAGGTGGAGTTGAGCGGCCAGATGGCGCTTCTGGAGCGCAACTACCTGGACAAGCACGCCGCGCTCAACCAGACGGCGAGGGCGCTGACCGAGCACGGGCTGGCGTTCGTGGCGGCCCGCAACCTCCACAGGGGGAGTCCTCCGGAGGTGGGCCGCTAGGAGTGTGTCCGAGAAATGGCTCTCGGACAGGGCCTTGACCTATCGAGGTAG
>JASEHJ010000194.1 GCA_030018905.1 bacterium
CGCTGGATGGTCGCCCGGCTTATCATCCAGGGACAAGGTGCCGTGTCGGTGTCCTTGGGAGTTCGCAGACAACGGAGGGTGGCGTGCATGATTAGGCGGATGCTTGCGGGTTTGGTTGTTCTTCTCGTCCTGGTAACAGGGAGCGGTAGGAGCGGGCTGGGCGCGCCGGCGCCGGGAGAGACCATCACCGTCGCGATGATGTCCGATGCGACCGCGCTGGATCCCCACCGGACCAACGACGGCCCGTCGTTTCTTGTGATCAACCAGATCTTCGAGACGCTCCTGGTGCGCACTGCGCGGGGGCTCGAACCGCGGCTGGCCACTTCCTGGCGGCCGGTCGGAGACCGCACCTGGGAGTTCAAGCTCCGCCGCGGGGTCAAGTTCCACGACGGGACCCCGTTCAACGCGGAGGCGGTCAGGTTCAGCATTGATCGCTTCATCAACCCGCAATCACGGGCACGGGCCTACTTTGTGCTGAGCATGGTGGAAGGGGCCAAGGTGATCGCCGACGACACCGTCCAGATCACGACGCGCTTCCCGTTCGCGGCGCTGCTCAACCACCTGACGCATCCCTCCACCTCCATAATCAGCCCGACGGCCGTAGGCCGGTTCGGCGCCGACTTCGTGCGCAATCCGGTCGGGACCGGTCCGTTCAAGTTTGACTCTTGGGTGGCCCGCGACCGGATTACCATGGTGCGCAACGACGACTACTGGGGAGGGCCGCCCCAGATCGCCCGCGTCATCATGCGGCCGATCCCGGAGGCGTCCACGCAGATCGTTGAGCTCGAGTCGGGCGGCGTGGACCTGATCTTCAACATGCCCGCCGACTCCGTTGCGCGGTTGGACCGCAACCCGCGCGTGACCGTCTACAAGGAACCCAGCTTCAGCGCCAACTACATCGGGTTCCACATGGAGCGCGCGCCGTTTACGGACGTGCGCGTGCGCCGGGCGGTGGGGCACGCGGTGCGGGTGGCCGGCCTCATCACATTCTTCCTGAAAGACCTGGCCACGCCGGCTAACGGACCGCTTTCCCCTGTTGTGTTCGGCGCGAACCCCGATCTGCCGGGGTACGAATACGACCTCGACCGCGCCCGCGCGTTGCTGGCCGAGGCCGGCGTTCGCCCGGGCCTACGGCCGCGCCTCGTCATCTTCGAGAGCGCCGAGTGGCGGCGGATAGCCCAGGCGATTCAGGCAAGCCTCCAGCCGCTGGGCTTCCAGGTTGAGGTGGACGTGGTGGAGTTTGGGACCTGGCTCTCGCGGCTCGATCGAGGGGAGTTCGAGATGTACGGCATGCGGTGGGGAACGGTCACGCTCGACGCGGACTACACCCTCTACTCGTTGTTCCACTCGTCGCAGGCGCCCAACCCGAACTACTCGCGGTACAAGAACCCCGAGGTTGACCGGCTGCTCGACGAGGGCCGCGCTATCGCAGACCAGGGACGGCGCGAGCAGATCTACCGGCGGGCGCAGTCCCTGATTGTCAGGGACGCGCCGATGATCTTCCTCTACTACCCGCTGTCTACCTATGCGGTTCGCAGCGGCATTCAGCACACCACGGCGCCGTTCTCGTGGATCAACCTGGAGCTGCGCAAGGCGACGGTGCAGCGGTAGCTGGGTGTGGCGTTGCCGGGGTTGCGGCGGTAACGGCGGCGCGGCGACAGTGACGGCCTGATCCGCTCATGGGGCGCTACCTTGTCCAGCGCCTGAGCCTGCTCGTCCCAGTGATGCTCGGCGTCACGCTGGTGGCGTTCATCACGCTCCACCTGGCGCCGGGCGATCCGGCACGCGTCCTGCTGGGGGAACTCGGGCAGGGCGCATCAAAGGAAGAGATCGCCCGGCTCCGCTCAACCCTGGGGCTTGATGCCCCCCTGCCGGTACAGTACGGCCGTTTCGTTTGGCGCGCCGCCCAGGGCGACCTCGGGCGGTCGCTGCGGACCGGCGCGCCGGTGCGCGACGAGGTGCTTGCCCGCGCCCCGTTCACCCTCGTCCTGACGGCCGCGAGTCTGGGGATCGCGCTGGCGATCGGCATTCCGGCCGGCGTGCTCTCAGCCGCGTACCGCGGCCGTGCCGTGGACCACGCGGCGATGCTCCTGGCGCTTTTTGGGGTCTCGCTGCCGGTGTTCTGGTTGGGCCTGCTCCTGATGCTGGTGTTCTCGCTGGCGCTGGGCTGGCTGCCTGCCTCGGGGTTCGGGACCTGGAAACATCTGGTGCTGCCGGCGGTGACGCTGGGACTGGCGTCATCGGCGCTCATCGCACGCATGACGCGCAGCAGTCTGCTGGAGGTCCTGGGTCAGGACTACATCCGCACAGCCCGTGCCAAGGGCCTCGCCGACAGGATCGTGTTGCTGCGCCACGCCCTGCGCAGCGCGCTCATCCCAATCGTAACGGTGGTCGGGCTGCAGCTCGGCGGGTTGCTCGGCGGAGCGGTGCTCACCGAGACCGTCTTTGCCTGGCCGGGCCTGGGACGCCTGGCCGTCAGCGCGATCTACAGCCGCGACACACCGCTTGTCCAGGGGACGATTCTCTTCACCGCCATCGCGTTCGTGCTCATCAACCTCGCGGTGGACCTGCTCTATGCCCTGCTCGATCCGCGCATTCGTTATGACTAGCCGGCATGACTAGCAGGGGGAACGCAATCCTGGTGCACCGCCAGGGGTGGCGGCTTCGGCTCCGCCACCTCCTTCGGTACAGGTCGGCGGTGGTCGGCATGCTGGTGCTGATCGGAATCACGCTGGCCGCTGTGCTGGCGCCCTCGATCACGCGCTACGACCCCTCTGCCCAGGTGTGGGAGCAGGCCCTGCAGCAGCCGTCGTGGGCCCACTGGCTGGGCACCGACGAGTTCGGTCGCGACCTGCTGACACGCATCGTCTTCGGGGGCCGCATCTCCCTGGTGGTGGGATTCCTGGCAGTGGGGATCGCAGCCGGAATCGGCGTGCCCCTGGGCCTGATCAGCGGCTATGCCGGCGGATGGCTGGACGTCGTCGTGATGCGGGTCATGGACGTCCTCCTGGCGTTTCCGGCAATCCTGCTTGCGATCGCCATTGTAGGGGCGCTGGGGCCCGGGCTGCGCAATGCCATCGTGGCGGTGGGGATCGTGGGCATCCCTGCGTTCGCCCGCGTGGTGCGCGGGGCCGCACTGGTGATCCGGGCGCAGGACTACGTGGAGGCGGCCCGCGCGATGGGTGCCGGCGCCGGCCGGATTGTGGCCCGCCACGTCTTTCCCAACGCCAACGCGCCGGTGATCGTGCAGGCGACGCTGAGCGTGGGGGGTGCTATCCTTGCATCGGCCGGCCTGTCTTTTCTGGGCCTGGGCGCGCAGCCGCCCACGCCGGACTGGGGAGGGATGCTTGCGAGCGGGCGGGAATTCATGCTCCAGGCGTGGTGGATCGCCACCTTCCCGGGTATCGCAATCATGCTGACAGTGCTGGGATTCAATCTGGTGGGTGATGCGCTGAGGGACCTGCTGGATCCCCGGCTGCGACCGCCCGGGACGTAGATGGCCCCCCGAGATGTGACCCCGCGGTCCGGCCCGCGTGTAGCGATGCCACCCCCACGCATTGCCGACGGATTCGCGAGACTCCCGATCGAACTGACCGATCTGTGCCGGCCGCACACCTGGGAAGAACTGACGGAGCCGCCCGGGGAGGGGATGAAGCCGATCCGCGATGTGCTGGTGCACATGGTCGGAGCCGAGGCCTTCTGGATTCAGCATGTCGTGCTCGGGGGTCGGCGTACGCGCCTCGATCCGGCGTCGTTCGGCGATCTCGACAGCATCCTTGGCGCATGGAGGCCGCAGCGGGAAGGGACCATGGCGTGGCTGTCCGCACTCACACCCAAGGCGCGCGGCTCCCGCAGGGCCTTTCCCTGGGATCCGGAGCAGACCGCCAGCGTTGAGGAGATCGTCTGGCACGTCGTGACCCACGAGCAGTATCACAGGGGCCAGGTCTTCACCCGGCTGGCGTTGCTGGGACGGCGGGATCTGCCTGATTACGATCTGCTGCGGTAGTCGGAGCCTTCCCCTAGTAGATCCGGGGAATCATGCGCTTCGTGCGCGCGCGGTAGTCCCTGTAGTCGGGGAAGCGCTCCATCAGGAACGCCTCTTCTCTGTGTGCTTTGGCGTGCATGTAGAGTGTCA
>JASEHJ010000195.1 GCA_030018905.1 bacterium
GCTGACCGACCTAAGGGAGGGCGACGAGCGCCTCCTGTCTGTGGTCCCGTTCTTCCATGTCTATGGCCTGACGATCTGCATGAACCTGAGCGTGGCCATTGGTGCGGCCAACATCATGCTGTTGATGCGGATGTTCGAGGTGAAGACCGTGGTGGAGGCGGTGCCGAAATACCGCCCCACGCTCTTCCCCGGCGTGCCGGCGATGTACCTGGCGATCAATCAGCTACGCGGCGTCGAGAAGTACAACCTGAAGTCCATACGCGCGTGCGTCTCGGGAGCCGCGCCGCTGCCGGTGGAGGTGCAGCGCCGCTTCGAGGAGCTGACCGGCGGGCGGCTGGTGGAGGGGTTTGGGATGTCCGAGGCCTCTCCGCTCACACACGGCAATCCCGTCTACGGCACGCGCAAGGCAGGGTCCATTGGGATTCCGATTCCCTCAACCGACGCGAAGATCGTTGACGCCGAGACCGGGACCCGCGATCTCCCTCCGGGCGAGATCGGCGAGTTGGTCGTCCGCGGCCCGCAGGTCATGAAGGGCTACTGGAACAACCCCGGGGAGACCGACCATACGATCCGGAACGGCTGGCTTTACACCGGCGACATCGCCCGCATGGACGAGGATGGCTACTTCTTCATCGAGGACCGCAAGAAGGACATGGTGAACATCGGCGGCCTCAAGGTCTTCCCGCGCGAGATCGAGGAGGTACTCTACGAGCACCCGAGGGTGAAGGATGTGGCCGTGGCCGGGATCCGGCACCGCATCCGAGGCGAGATGCTGGTCGCCCACATCGTGCCGAAGGAGGCAGGGGACGCGCGGGCGCTCGCGCGCGAGCTGCGCGACTTCTGCGCGCAGCGCCTGTCGGCCTACAAGGTGCCGCGGCGGTTCGAGATCGTGAGCGAGATCCCAAAGACGCTGCTCGGCAAGGCGCTGCGAAGGGAAATCCGGGAGCGAGAGCAGCTCAGGGGCGAGTTGCCGGAGGAAGAGTAGCGCATGGGGCCACCCGGCCCCCGAGCGAGCGCGCTGCTTCTACTGCGACTACCTGTTCCGCAGCAGCCGGACCCGCTGCGGCGGCCAGTAGATCAGCGACGCCTGCCCGACCACCTGTGCGCGGCTGAGGAAGCCGAAGGCCCTGCTGTCCTCGCTGTTGTTACGGTTGTCCCCCAGTACGAAGAACGAGCCCGCGGGCACGGTCTCCGGCCCGTAGTCACCCGACGGGGAGCCATTCAAGTACATCTCCTCGACC
The DNA here is from genome assembly GCA_030018905.1 of bacterium. Taxonomy (GTDB): domain Bacteria; phylum Sysuimicrobiota; class Sysuimicrobiia; order Sysuimicrobiales; family Humicultoraceae; genus VGFA01. Next base: position 1,242 of record JASEHJ010000195.1, read on the forward strand.
GTGGTACCGTTGATGTTCAGGTGGCCGCTCTTGATCTCCACCGTGTCGCCCGGGACCGCGACGATACGCTTGATGTAGTTGCGGCCTGGGTCGCGGGGATAGCGCAGCACGATCACGTCGCCCCGATGGGGCTCGCGCACACGGTAGATGAGCTTGTTGACCAGCACCCGGTCGTGCGGCAGCAGGGTGGGCTCCATCGAGTACTGCTCGACCTGGAAGGCCTGCGCCACGCCGACCATGACCAGTTGGGCCAGCACAAACGCGACCACAAGCGTTTTGGCGAAGTCGAGCGCACCTCGGCCCGAGCGGCGCCAGTCTACGGGGAGCCGGCCAAACAGTTCTCGGATCCGTGTGAGCATCCTCAATCCCCTAATACCCTGCGTTGCGCGACCAGGTTACCCGGTGTGCCTGGTGATGTGGCGGAGGGGGTGGGATTTGAACCCACGAGGCAGGTTTGTAGCCCGCCTACACGCTCTCCAGGCGTGCCGATTCAACCGCTCTCGCACCCCTCCGGAGCCATGCTCCAGTATACCCGGTTTCGCCACGCGTGGCACCGGCCTAGCGAACCCCTTCCAAGGGGGGCGTGAAGCGGTACCCGAACCCCCGCGCGGTCACGATGATCGTCGGCACGGCAGGATCTCGCTCGATTTTGGCGCGCAGCATGTGGACGTATTTCTTGACGTCCTCTGCCGCCGCGGCATCGCGGTCCGGCCAGATCGCCGCCAGGATCTCCTCGGTGGGGAACACCCTGCCCGGCCGGGACGCCAGCAGGCGCAGCAGCTCATACTCCTTGGGCGAGAGAGCCACCGGGTGGCCCCGGACCGTTACCTCCTTGCGCTCGTCGTCCAGGATCACCTCGGCGGTCCGGATAACCAGCGGGGCAGACGCCTGGCAGCGGCGCATCACCGCCTGGATGCGCGCGTCCAGCTCGCGCAGGTCAAATGGCTTGGTGATGTAGTCGTCGGCGCCCGACTCCAACCCCGCGACCTTGTCCCGGGCGCTGTCGTGCACGGTGACCATGATAACCGGCACCTGGCTGAACTTCCGGAGCGCCTCCAAAACCCCCCAACCGTCCATCACCGGCAGGTTGACGTCCAGCAGCACCAGGTCCGGGCTTCCGGTGGCGGCAGCGTCCAGCGCCCGGGCGCCGTCTGCGGCAGAGGCCACATCGTGCCCCTTGGCACGCAGGTACCGCACCAGGAGGTCCCTGGACCGGGCGTCGTCCTCAACGACCAGGATTCTCATGCGCCATCTCCTGCCGGCATGGTGAAGGCCGGCATAGTGAAGGTGAAGCGCGTGCCGCCTCCGGATGCGCGTTCGAACCAGACCCGCCCTCCGTGAAGTTCGACGTAGCGCTTCACCACCGCCAGTCCCAGGCCGATGCCGTCAATCTCACGGCGCGCCGGATGCCCTGCCCGCTGGAACGGTTCGAAAACCTCGTGCTCGTGTCCCTTTGGGATGCCGGTTCCGGTGTCGGTCACCTCGAAGACAGCCTGCCCGTCGCGGTTCGCGGCCGTCACCGTGATCTTCCCCTGCTCGGTGTACTTCATGGCATTGTGAAGCAGGTTGATGAGGATCTGCCGGAGCATGGTTTCGTCGGCCAGCACGGTCGCCGTGCCGGCGACTTCCACCGTCAGGCCCTTCTGGCGCGCGAGATGTGCGACGTTCTGGCAGGCCTGCTCAATGACCACCGCAGCCTCCACGCGGCCGACCTGGGGTTGGATCCCGCCCGCCTCCAGCGCCGAGTAGCGCAGGATGCCCTCGATCAGGTGTAGGAGGTGGTCGCCGGCGGCAAGCAGCGCTTCCAGGTCCCTGCGCTGCGCCTGGGTGATCGGGCCGTCTATCTCCTCCAGCAGCAGTTGCGCATAGGCACGCACCGCGTGCAGCGGGGTCTTCAACTCGTGGCTCATCGCCGCGGTGAACTCGTCCTTGATGTGGTTGGCCTTCCGGAGCGCTTCGTTGACGCGTGCCAGTTCCTGGTCACGCGCTTCGATCGCGGAGGCCATGGTGTTGAACTCGTCGGAGAGGAGCTGCAGTTCGTCCCCGGTCCCGGTAGGGACGCGCGCGGAGTAATCGCCCCGGCGGATAAGGCGTATCACCGTGTTCATGCGGCCAAGGGGGCCGAGGATCGCCCGCCGCAGGACGAACGCGGCCGCCACGCCGGCGCCGGCCATCATCAGACTGGCCAGGATGATCCGGTCGGTCTCCGCCCGGATACGGGCGTGCACCTCTGCCAGGGGAAATCCAATGCGCACGTAGGTCTGCCGGTCGAGCGGGTAGTCGGGGACCGCCCTGAAGATATCGAGGTACGCGGTGCCCCCTCGGGTCCGGCGCTCCTCCACGGCGAAGGGCCGCGTCAGCGGGCCTGTGGGGACCGCCAGCGCGTAGCGGCCGTCGGTGAAGCGCACCTCGCCGTCCCGGACAATCTGCGCGTATAGGACCGTTCCTGCTACGAGCCGCCGTGTGAGCCGGCTGGAGGTGGGCGCCTCCGACAGGCCCTCGGGCGTGGGAAGAAACCGGGAGGCGTCGCGAGCCAGTTCCTCTGCGACGCCCTTTGCCCGGAGTCGCACCTGCTCCAGCAGGGCCCTTTGCAGCCGGTAGGCGGCCAGCGTTCCGAACGTGGCGGCGAAGAGCACCGACAGTCCCACGAACGCCAGGACGAACTTGCCACCGAGGCTGAGCCTGGTCACGCCTCCAGTATATTACGCCGCAGCCGCTTCCTCTCTAGCCGATGTTTGACAAGATTTTGGGCTTTTTGAGCCGCTCGGATACCTTTGGGTAGCCGAAACCCGCATCAAGACTGACTTCTTTCTGCAGACCAACCAGCCTGCGCCAAGAGATGTAGTGATATGACTAACTGCGT
>JASEHJ010000196.1 GCA_030018905.1 bacterium
CATCTTCACCGGCATCGCCGATCTGCGCTCGCTGCTGCGGTGAGAGCGACGCCCGCGGGCGTCCGGCGCCGCCTGCTCGCGGCGTGCCTGGCCGCGGCGCTGGTGGGCTGGCTTGTGCCGGTGACGCCGGCCGGCGCCTTCCCACTGGAAGTGGTTCCGGCGGATCACTGGGCATACAAGACGCTCTACCGGCTGGCGGCCTGGGGCCTGGCGCCGCTGTGGGCGGCCTCGGCCCGGCCGTTGACCCGCATGGACCTGGCGGAGATGGTGGCGTGGGGGCTGGAACGGCTGGCGGCCGAGCGGACCTCGGGCGCCGGCCCGAGCCGGCCCGCACCCGGATCGGCCCTGGAGGACCTGGAATCGCTGGTGCTGGCCTTTGCCGACGAGCTCGCCCTGCTGGGATACCGGGTCATCAACCCGCCCATGGGACCCGCGGCCAGCACGGTGACCGGCTGGGGACTGAAGTTCGAGCGGGCGGTGGTGGCGCGGGTGGAAGCAGGCACGCCCCGCTGGACCGACCGTTGGACCGAGCGCTCCGAGGGAAGCTTCCTACAATTGGAGGCGCGCGCGGTGCTGGGCCTGGGGCCTGCGCTGGCCGCGGGCACTGAGATCCGGCGCGGCCTCCTCTGGGGCGAGGACCGCTTCGGAGGCGTGCCGCGGGCATACGTGAGCGGTGAGACCCTGGGCGTCCGCGCGCAGGCCGGGCGCGACTCGCTGTGGTGGGGACCGGGCTCGCGGGGAGCGTTCCTGCTGTCGGACAACGCGGGGCCGCTGGAAGCGGTGCGGCTGACGGCCAACTGGGGGACGCTCCGGCTGACCAGGTTGGTGGCGCCGGTTGATTACCAGGTGGGCCGGGCCCTCTACGGGATGCGCTACGACTGGCTGCCCCGCGACAACCTGCGGCTGGGCTTCGGTGAAACGGTGGTGGGCACGGGCGGTCTGTACGCGCCGTACATCTTCAACCCGATCCCGGGCCTGAACTACGCGCTCTCCCTGTGGAACCGCTATCGCGGCCAGGGTCTTGACGACAACTACAGCTTCACCCTGGACTTCGACTGGCGGGTCCGTCCGGGCGTCCTGGCCTACGGCGAGGTCCTCTTCGACGACATCGTCTTCGGTGCGCTGGGAATCGGAAAACCCAATCCCTATCCCCACCGCATCGGCGGCCTGGTGGGCGCCCAACTCAGCAATCCGTTCGGCCTGGCGCGCTCCGATCTGCGCTTCGAGCACAGCAGGGTGAGCAACTGGACCTACACAACCTCCCGCAACCTCAACGACTACGTTCGGGACGGCAGATCGCTGGGCCACTGGTGCGCGCCCGACTGCGAGCTGTGGTCGGTTGAACTGACGCGGCGGCTGGGCGCGGAGGCTTCAGCCAGCGTGGCATACGATCTGGTGCGCAAAGGCGAAGGGCGCCTGGGACAGTTCTGGACGGACCCCGACGACGCGCGGGACAAGCACTACATGTGGGGCGTGATCGAAACCACGCACGCGCTCAGGCTCGGATATGCGTGGAGGCAGAGAGGCGGCCTGTCACAGGCCGTGAGTCTCACCTGGTCGGCAATATCCAATGCAGGGCACGTGAGCGGACAGAGCCGGCAGGACTGGTACTTGTGGTGGGAGGCGCGTCATGAGTTCTGAAGGGCGCTCGCCTGAGAGCGAGCCGGGCCTGAGAGATTACCTGGATGTGCTGCTCAGGCGGTGGTGGCTGATAGCCGCGGCCGTGGGCCTTGCGGTCGCCGCCGCCGTAGCCGGCACCCTGATCGCCCCATCGGTCTACAGGGCCACGGCAACGGTAGTCGTGGACCGCGGAGGCTCGGCCCTGGGCCTCATCCCCGACATCACAGGCATGAGCCAGCAGACCTACGTGGACACGCTCGCCGAGATCATGAAGAGCCGGTCCGTGGGTGAGAGGGCGCTGGCGCGGCTGGGTACATCCAAGGACAACCTCGAGAAGGAACTCAAGAAGCTCCAAGACGGGCTCAAGGTGCAGCGGGTCAGGGGGGCAGATCTGATCCGCGTCCAGGCCGAGGGACCTACCCCGCAGGCCGCGGCGGCGGCCACGAACGCGGTCGCCGAGTCGTTCCTGGCGTGGCACGTCGAGTCGCGCCGCACCCAGGCCTCGGCCGGAAGGAAGTTCATCGAAGGCCAGCTCACCGGGCTCACAAAGGAACTCGGCGGGGCCGAGAACGCGCTTGCCTCCTACAAGACTGCGGGCGGTCATGCCGCGCTTTCCGAGCAGACAAAGATCGCAGTCAACAAACTCGCCGAGTTTGAGGCGCAGCGCCGCGTGGCCGCGGCCGAGCGTCAGGCGGCTGAGGCCGGCCTGCGCCAGGCGCGCGCTTCGCTGGGGAAGCTGGAAGCCACTATCCCCTCATCGTTCGTGACAACCGAGGATCCTGTCTCGGCAAGCCTGAGGGGCGAGCTGGCCAAGCTCGAGACGGAACTGGCCGGACTGCGCGAGCAGTTCACCGACCGGCACCCGCGCATGGTGGCTACCCAAGCACGCATCGAGGAAGTCAAAGCGCTGCTGCGCCAGCAGGTTGCGCGGACCCTGGCGACCGAAACCGCGGCCCTCAACCCGCTGCACAGGGAGATCGCCGGCGAGGTCATCAAGCTTGAAGTCGAGCGGCAGTCCCTGCAGGCCCGCGAGGCAGCGCTGGCTGTCGCCTCTAGCCGGTACGCCAGGGAGGTGCAGGCGCTCCCTCCCCAGGAGGTGGCCCTGGCGCGCCTGACGCGCGACCTCAGGATCGCGGAAGAGACATACCTGCTGCTCTCACAGAAGCTTCAGGAGGCGCGGATCGCCGAGGCCTCCATCGTGGGGGATCTGCGCGTGGTGGATCCCGCGGTCCCGCCGCTGACCCCGGTTAGGCCGCGGCCTGCGCTCAACGCGCTGCTGGCCCTGCTGTTGGGCCTGATGCTCGGGGTCGGAGGGGCGTTCGTCCTTGAATCACTTGACGTGACCTTCAAGACCCCGGACGAGGCAGGCCAGGTACTGGGCCTTCCCGTGCTCGCCACCATCCCGTGGTTGAACCACCGCCGCCGCAACCCCGGCGGGACGGAGTTCCCCATGATTGAACAAGAGCACCGGAACGCGCCCTTCACCGAGGCTTTCAGGCACGTGCGCACAAGCCTGCTCTACCTGAGCCCTGACCGGCCATTGAAAACCGTGCTGGTCACCAGCGCGGGGCCGGACGAGGCCAAGAGCACGGTGGCCGCCAACCTGGCCGTGGTGTTCACCCAGATGGGACACCGGGTGTGGCTGGTCGAGTGCGACCTGCGCCGGCCCGGCCTGAGCTGGGCCTTCCAGCCCGAGGGCACCGGCGGGCTCACCGAGCTGCTGGTGGACGGCCTGCCCGCAGACCAGGCCCTCCATCCAACCAAGGTGGAGAACCTCTGGTTCGTACCCGGCGGTACCGTACCTCCCAACCCGGCAGAGCTGCTCGGCAGCCGGAAGATGCGGGCGTTCCTGGAGCATGGGCGCAGCGCGGTGGACGCCGTAATACTGGATGCCCCACCGGTGCTGCCGGTCACCGACGCCTCGGTGCTTGCCCCGGCCACCGACGGCGTGCTGCTGCTCGTTCGCCTCGAGAAGACCCCCCGCGAGGCCGCCCGCCGGGCCCGACAGCAGTTGGAAGCAGTGGGCGCGCGGGTGCTGGGGCTGGTGGTGACGGGCGCGCCCGGTAGGCGTGGGAAAGGGTACTACGGGTACTACAGCTACTACCAGGCGGGCGGGGACGATGGCGGGGAGGGTAAGACCAAGGAAGGTGGCAGATGAAGCGGGGGCTGATCACCGGGATCAACGGCCAGGATGGGTCCTGCGCAGCGCACCGCGAACGAACAGAGCTTTCCCAAGCGCTGACATGCCGGGATCATTTGTACCGCCGCGAGCTGCACGCGCAGTTTCCACTATTCCCCCCTCACACCCTGGAGGCTCAAAATGGCCGGTTAGTTAGGGGCTTCCCTTCAAGTCTTTGCCTAATACCATGGAGGCTCCCGCCCCGCCCCAACCGTTCTCTCAGCATATCAGCACACTCAGTGCTGTATTAG
>JASEHJ010000197.1 GCA_030018905.1 bacterium
TGTCACCACAGGCAGGCCGGTGCGCTCGCGGGCCTCGGCGAGAAGGCGCAACCCCTCCTCCTCCAGCCCCTGGAAGGAGTACGGCGAGGTCCTGGGCTTGAACGCGCCGCCTCGGAGGTGCGTGGCGCCCGCCGCCTTGACGCCGTCAGCCGCGGCCAGGATCTGCTCGCGGCTCTCCACAGAGCACGGCCCGGCGATCACGGCCACGCGGGCGCCGCCGATCGGCTGGTCCCCCGCGGTCACGACAGTGTCCTGGGGGATGAACTCCCGGCTCACCAGCTTGTACGGCTGGAGGATCGCCACGACGCGTTCAACGCCGGGGGCCACCTCGAGCGACTCGCGCAGGATCTCCTTGGTGCGGTCGTCGCCGACCACGCCGATCACCGTGCGCGACACGCCGACAGAGATGTGGGTATTCAGGCCCGCGCCGCGGATCCGCTCGACCACGGCCTGCACCTGGCGCTCGTTTGCGCCTGCCTCCATCACAACGATCATTTCATCGCCTCCAGAGCCACCAATCCCATCCGACCACGAACACCCTCCGCATGAACACAAACACCCCTCGCCCAAAAGGGACGAGAGGTGTTCTCCCGCGGTGCCACCCGGGTTCCGCGCTGCCGACGGCGGGGATCGAAACACGACCCCCTGCATGCGCGGCGGCACGGCACTTGCGCTCCGGTCTCGGTGGAGCGACCGATGAAGCTACTGCGCGCGGGCCGGCGAGTGGCCGAACTCACTTCACGCCTTCGCTTCATGCCTCCCGGGCCCATTCGCCGCCCCGCAGGTACCGCGCTTCCACCTGTGCGCGGCTCTCTTCTACCGGCAGCGCCCTGGCGGTGCCGCCGGTGCCCATATGGGAACCAACGTTAGCGGGTACTCTTCCCGGTCCTCGGCCTATGAGATTGAGAGGCAGTATAGCACGGCTGCCGAGCGTCGGGCAAGGCGCGATCAGGCGGTCCCCCCACGCAGGAGCCGGGGGTCGAACGCGTCCCGCAGGCCGTCGCCAAAGAGGTTCAGCCCGATCACAAGCAGCATGATCGCCAGGCCTGGAAAGACGGTAATCCACGGCGCCTGGCCCATGTACACGCGGCCACCGCTGAGGATGGTTCCGAGACTTGGAATGTGCGGCGGCACACCCGCGCCCAGGAAGCTCAGCAGCGCCTCTCCCAGCACCGCGTAAGCAAAGATGAACGTGCCCTGGACGATTGCCGGCGACATGCAGTTGGGCAGCACGTGGCGCGCCATGATCATGGCGTCCGAGAGCCCCAGCGAGCGTGCCGCGGTCACGTACTCGAACTCGCGGACTACTAGGACGCTACCGCGGATGATTCTGGCCATGCGGGGAGAGTAGACGATCCCCAGCGCTACCGCCACGTTGACCGCGCTCGGACCCAGGGCCGCCATCAAGGCGATGGCGAGGATCACGGCCGGAAACGCCATCAGCGCGTCCATGAGGCGCATCAGTGGGTTGTCCAGCCGTGGCATGTAGCCGGCAGCCAGGCCTACCGGAAGTCCGATTGTGGTGCTGATAACCACCACCGCGGTGCCGATGGCCAGCGACAGGCGGATGCCGTAGAGCACCCGGCTGAACACGTCCCTCCCGAAGTCATCGGTACCCAGGGGGTGAACGGCCGAGGGAGGTTTGAGGCGGTCGGCGATCTCCATCCTCTGCGGGTTGGCCGGCGCCAGCAGCGGGGCCAGCGCGGCCGTCAGGAACAGCCCGATGAGGATCAGGCCGCCCAGGATCACGATCGGCCGCCGGAGCATCATGCGCCACCGGAGCCGCCACGGCGAGATCGGCTCGGCGGCGACCCTCGGCGGAGGCGGGATGCGCGGCATCGTCAGTACCGGATCCTGGGATCAACGGCCGCGTAGACGACGTCCACCAGCAGGTTGATCACGACGTACGCGGCGGCAATAAGGAGCACGATCCCCTGAATCACCGGGTAGTCGCGCCTAAGAACCGAGGTGATCAGCAGTTGCCCGACGCCGGGGATCGTAAAGATGGTTTCCGCAACAACGTTGCCGCCCATCATGACCGAGAAGATGATTCCCACCACGGTGACCACCGCGATGAGGGCGTTGGGAAAGGCGTGACGGAGTGTAACCCGATTCGACGACAGTCCTTTGGCCCGTGCCGTCCGGATGTAGTCCTGGGCGACCACGTCCAGCATGGCCGCCCGCGTCATGCGGGCGATCAGCGCGGACTGGACGAACCCCATGGTGAAGGCCGGCAGCAGCAGGTATCTCAGGCTCGTCCACAACCCGGCGGCAGGCGAAGCGTAGCCCGCCACCGGGAGAAGTCCCAGGCGGACCGAGAAGAGCAGCACCAGGTTGAGCGCAAGCCAGAACTCGGGGACCGACACGCCCAGGAAGGCCACGAGCGTAACCCCCTGGTCCATCAACGAGCCACGCCGCACCGCCGAGGTGATACCGGCCGGTACCCCGATGCCCACCGATATGGAAATCGCCAGGGCGCTGAGGAGCACCGTGGGCAGCAGGTGCTGGCGAATGGTGGTGGTAACCGGCAGACCAAAGAAGATGGACGTTCCTAGATCGCCCACCAGAATCCTCTGGAACCACCGGAACCACTGGGTAGTGAGCGGGGCATCGAGCCCCAGTTCCTGGCGCAGCCGTGTCACGGCCTCGTCCGGGGCGTCGGGCCCCAGCATGATTACCGCGGGGTCACCGGGCGTGAGGTGAATGAGCAGGAAGACGATGGTCCCGACCAGGATGACGATCGGGACCATCGCCGCGAGGCGGCGTGCAAGGTAGGCCCGCATGGCCTCCTAAGGAGCGATCCACACGTTCCAGAAGAATAGGTCAGGCCGGGTGGCCAGTCCCTGCACTCCCGGCCGCGCGATCGCCAGGTTGAAGAAGTCGCCGAACTTGATGCCCGGCACGTCCTCCCAGTACAGCCGCTGGACATCTTCCCAGAGACGCTTGCGCGCCGCAGGGTCGGGCTCGCGGATCAGGCGCCCGATCAGGCGGTCCTTCTCCTCGGTCGTCCACCATCCCGGCCAGGTAGGACTGATGATGACCGGCTGGATCGGCGGGTCCACGCCCGGGCTGAAGATGAACGAGGTGCTGAAGACCTCGTACAGGTCGGGATTGGCCCGGCGCGAAAGCACGGTCGCCCAGTCCAGAACTTGAAGGTCCATGTTGAACCCGGCCTCCTCGAGTTGCTGGGAGGCGATCAGCGCCGGCTTGTATGCCCAGTCGAAGGCGGCGCTGGTGACCCACCGCACGGGCTGGCCGCGGTATCCGGCCTCGGCCAGCAGGCGGCGCGCCGTGGCCAGGTCGCGGCGGTTGTAGGGACCCAGGCCCTCGCGGGAGTACCAGGGGGACTCCTTGAACATCAGGCTGCCGTCCACCCGGAACATGAGCGGGTTGCCGAAAGTGCCTGCCATGATCTTGCTCATATCCAGGGCCGCCAGGAACGCCTGGCGCATCCGGCGGTCGGTGAACAGCCCCCTGCGCTTGTTGAAGACCGCCATGGGCTGGCCGTAGGGCTTGAGGATCAGGGTGCGGACCTTGGGGTTGTTGCGCAGGTCGCCGTAGGCGTCCGGGGTGATGCTCTCGGCGTAGTCGTACTGGCCGGTCATCACGCCGTTGATGCGGGTCTGCACGTCGGGAACGATCACGAACCGCAGTTTGTCGGCGTAGGCCACCTTCTGGCCGCCGTAGCCATCCGGGCTCCCAGCGCGCGCCGAGTACCCGTCGAATCGCTCGAGCTCGATCGCCTGGCCGGGCACCCATCGCGTGAACTTGAACGGCCCGGTCCCGATCAGTTCCGAGAGCTCGGTGATCCGCTTCGTGCCGGCGGCGTCGGCCACCGCCTGCTGGTAGATCCCCGCGAGCTGGATCGGCTGAGCCAGCGCGGCGATGAGGATGCCGGACGGCTGCTTGAGCCGTATCACAACGGTGCTGGCGCCCCTGGCCTCGATCGCCTCGATGTCGTCGCGGAAGAACGGCACCGCGACCACGGCCAGCTTCACC
>JASEHJ010000198.1 GCA_030018905.1 bacterium
CTGCTCGTTCCCGATAACACGAAGACGGCGGTCACGCGGGAGGGCCTCCCGGTGCGCTGCTGGGTGTGGCCGGGGAACACCGCGGACGCCTCGGTGGTGGCGGAGGTCAAACGCGGCCTGGCGGGCTGGAAGCTGGGCCGGGTGATCACGGTGGTCGATCGCGGCTGTGTGTCGGAGGACAACCTGCGCCTCCTGCAGCGGGCTGGGGGGCACTACATCGCCGGCGAGCGGCTGCGCAGCGGCACGCCCGCTGTCGAAGCCGCCCTGGCGCGTCCGGGCGGTCAAGTCCCAAACCCTATTTCGCCTTTCTGGGATGATTCGCCTTGTTCGATGGTGTTGGCTGTGATTCAGTCAGGACGCGGGTTTCGGGCGTTCGGTATTCTCTCGCGGTTCCCGGTGTTAGACGGTCTTCTGGCTTGTCTTGGGCACACTGTGGGCACACGGCCGGCGTTGGAACCACGCGGAGGTTATCAGCCCCATCTCGTGGAATCCAAGACTGACTAACGGCAGCCTCAACGGCCAGACCCCCTGTGAGCGTCTGCGGGAACGGCTCGGGCGCCAGTGTCACGGATGAACGGCCAACCTACAGGCTAGACTTCGCGGAGGTCCGGCTTCAATCCCGCCTCGTCAAGAGCGCTCCGGATTCTCTCCGCCATCTCAGAATCCGTCATCTGACAGACGGCACCTGGTGTGAAGGCAACACAGTTCTTCGCAACGGCCCAATCCATTCCGCCTACTTCAGATAGGATCTTCGCAGCGTGGTACTTCTGGTCATCGTCCAGCCGCGGGACGTATATCTTCTTGAGGCTGGGCACATCGCGACCGCAGAAGCGGCACACTCTGGCTTCTGCTTTGATGATCTCGGCGCAGTAGGGGCATTTCCTCTTTCCATACGTCTCTTCTTGCGCGAGAAGGAGCGCATGGGGAAGGGCAATGATGAAAAGAAGTGCCCCGTAAATCCACCAAGTAAGAAAACTTCGACCCTTGCTCTGTGCAATCATTGCAGGGATGAGACCAAGGAGAACAACAAGGAAAAAGATCTCCATCAGCCTCTGCTCTCCCAAGTAGCGCGAGCGGCCACCATTCGCCAGAGGCTTCTGCAACTCAAGTCGCACGTCCTCCTGCGGCCCCGCATATTGCCGCCAGACTTCGGCGAGACAGATGGAAGACTGACCCCCTCCGCTCCCGCCTCCATCACCTCGCGAGGGTCTTTGGGTGCGTTTGGACACACCGTGAGCACACGGCCAGCGATCCTGGGGAGGACGGCCTGAACGGGCCAATGCCCTGAAAACCGCCCCGTAGGACGAACGTAGAGCCCTTCTGTGGGAGCGGCGAGGGGTAGAGGGGTATCGCCGCGGGCGATCCCCTCACCGCGGCCAGTTCGTCGCTCTCGCCTCTAGATCGGGCGGTAGGTGTCAGGGCTGCGTCAGCGCCGCCTCCGAGCACAGGAGGCCAGGTCACGCTTGGTCTTGGCCTTGTGCACGGATTTTGGGAGCAGTTGCATGTTGCTGGGGTCGTCGCGCCCGCCAGCGCACAGGGAAATAACGTGATCCACCTCGTAGCCACGGGGCGTAGTCCTCAACCCACTCCCGCGCAGGAACTTGGCCTTTGCTGCACTTGACCGTCGCTGTCGGGGCCGGTAAGAACTGGAACTGGACCGCGGTCGGTAGGAGGATCGAGGCCGGGAGTACGACGAGCTGGATCGGGGCCGACGGTAGGAGGATCGAGGCCGGGAGTACGACGAGCTGGATCGGGGCCTGTAGGATGTGGAGCTCGACCGCTTCCCTGCTTCGGCGCTTGGGAGTTCGCCAGGAACTGTCAGGAGCAACGCGACGAGGACCGGAAAGACCCTCTTGAGGATTGTCCTCAATGGCAGCCTCCTCTTGTGTGGTGTCCACCCCTCATCTTGCGGTTTCGGAAACCACCCGTCAAATCCTTCGGCCCCGGCCTGCCTGCACCAGCTTCGGCATCCACCCGCGTGGTGTGCTGACCCGACGGCCCTCGACCAGGCCGCCGGGGCTGACGCTGAGGGGGTTTGCTGCGGCTGAGCCCCTCAGAACAGGGCGCCTGTGCGACCCTGGGGGGGGTGACGTAGGGTGCCCCCGGCCAGGGGATGGACCCGAATGCCTGCATCTCCGCCCCCGAGGCGAACCTCAGTGGGCGACAACCCGCAGCCAGCGCACCACCTCGTCCATCGGGATTCCCTCCTCTCTCACCGCGGCTTCTTGGCAAGGAGCTGATCTATCGCCTGGCGCACCAGGTCTCCGGCAAGTTCTTAGTGGGGTTTGAGTAAAGTCCAGGGTAGCAGTTGAGGGTGTACTGAGCTCGGAAGCAGAAAGACCTCGGAGTTTGGGAAGACGCTGGCTTCACCTGGACGAGGAGGTACGCGCTCTCAAGGCGCACATTTCTGCCGTCGTGAAGCGGATTGCGCCAAGGTTGCTGGAGCGCCACAGCGTCGGAGTCCTCTCGGCTGCTCAGCTCCTGGTTACAGCTGGGGACAACCCCGACCGATTCCGCAGCGAGGCGGCCTTCGCCGCTCTCTGTGGCGCCAGCCCCGTCGAGGCTTCCTCGGGTAAGACGACGCGACACCGCCTGAACCGCGGTGGGGACCGGGCGGCGAACACTGCCCTATGGGCGATCGCGAACGTCCGGCTGATCCACGACCCCCGGACTCGTGCGTACGCCGAGCGTCGTACGGCCCTCGGCAACAGCCGGAAAGAAATCCTGCGGATCCTCAAGCGCTATATCGCCCGGGAGTTGTTCGCGATCATCGTGCAGAGCTTGCGCGACGACCGGCCACTACACGCCGTCGCTTGACATAGGGGCTTCAACGCCCTGGCCGAGGCGTTCTTCGCCACCCTGGAGACCGAGGTGCTCATGCGGCAGTCGTTCCCGACGCGCGGCTCGGCTCGGCGCGCCATCTTCGAGTACATCGAGGGCTTCTACAACCCCCGTCGACGTCATTCAGCCCTGGGCTACCTGTCGCCGGCGGAGTGGGAGAGGAGGTGGTGGAGCCAACAGCCTCGAATCACAGCGGCCTAACGATTACCTCTCCACGAGATCGGGGCAAGTCCAGTAAACCCGTAGCCATCGCGAAGCGCGCAGCGCGCCGTGGTACACAAGCCTTGATACGCCCTTCGGGCTCTGCAGGTCAAATATCGTGGGGGGGAAGGACCGGGAAGGACACCGCAGCCGCGACTCATATCTGACCCCTCGCAAGTTGACACAGGAGGCCTCTGATGGCGGATGAACGCGAAATACCGGAGGCTAAGATTGACGAAGCGCTTCTCTTCGTGGAGTGCATGGAACGTGTCGAGAACGGCCAAGTGGACCTTCGAGGCCGCGCCGAGACCGTGGTCACAAACTACTTCTTCAGCGCATTCCTCTCTGCTGCCCAGAGCGTGTTCGACTACGTGCTCACGCCCGCAAACCAAGCAGGGAGGGGCCCCCAGGCGGAGGCCTGGAGGACGGGTTGGCGTTCGACAATGTTGGGGACACACTTCCATCCGGGCCGGAACCTGAACATCCACCTCTCACATAAGGGGAAGCCCGGCGAGCGACCGTGGGCCCACGGCAGGTTCATAGAAAAGCCGAGGGCGGGGTTCACTAGACTCCTTGACCAGCCTTTTCGTTCACGAATGAGTCGCGTTTTACAGTCTGATCACAATAAACCCCCTTTCCCCCAGCGCGTGTTTCCTGAGGGAAGAGGGGGTGGACTCGACGCGGTGGGCCTCGCACTACCCGACACAGCCGATGACGGCAGTTGGCTTGAAAGGCCGCGTTCCCACCTGGGGAGCCGCACTCCGCGCCGTGAACGGCACGGTACATGAGCCGTCCTATGTGGCCCGTCGTCGAGAGCACGGGGTCATCCGCTATGCGTGTACATGATAGCATGCGCTGGTGTTGTCATCCCTGCCGACCTCAACTGGCCGGGGGCGCCCGCGACC
>JASEHJ010000199.1 GCA_030018905.1 bacterium
GAGCGGGGATCGTCTCAGCGTGGACAACGAGACCGGGCGAATCATCAACGAGACGCGTGGTACGCTGCATGCCGCGGCGCCCCTGCCGGAGTTCATGCGGCAGTTGATCGCCGCGGGCGGCATCATCGAGTACGTGCGCCGGCAGGTGGCAGGTCGGAAGGTGGGCGCGTGAACCGCGTCACCGTTTACGATACCACGCTGCGCGACGGTTCCCAGGCCGCGGGCGTGGCGTTTTCGGTTGAGGACAAGCTCCGCATCGCACGCCGGTTGGACGATCTCGGGTTCGACTACGTGGAGGGCGGCTGGCCCGGGAGCAACCCTAAGGACATGGCCTTTTTCGAGCGGGCCCGCGCGCTGCCTTGGCGGCATGCAAGGATCACGGCGTTTGGCAGCACGCGCCGCGCCTCGACGCGCGCGCAGGACGACCCAAATTTGCAGATCTTGATCGATGCCGGGACCCCCACGGTGACCATATTCGGGAAATCCTGGGATCTGCATGTCCGCTCAGGGCTGCGCACATCGCTTGAGGAGAACCTGGCAATGATCGGCGAGTCCGTGGCCCGCCTGCGCGCCGCGGGCCGCGAGGTGATCTATGACGCCGAGCACTTCTTCGACGGCCTGAAGGCCGACCACCACTACGCCCTGGCCACGCTCCGAACGGCGCAGGCGGCCGGCGCCGACTGCCTGGTGCTCTGCGACACGAACGGCGGCAGCCTGCCGGCAGAGATCCAGGAGGGCGTGCGGCTGGTGCTGCGCGAGGTCGGTGGCCCCGTCGGCATCCACGCGCACAACGACGCCGACCTTGCGGTGGCCAACACCCTGGCCGCGGTAGGGGCCGGCTGCGTCCACGTGCAGGGCACGATCAACGGCTACGGCGAGCGCAGCGGCAACGCCAACCTATGTTCCGTGGTTCCGGGCCTGCGCCTCAAGATGGGCCTGCGTGCCCTGGCTCCAGAAGCGCTGGCGCGCTTCACCGAGACGAGCCGGCTGGTCGCCGAGCTGGCGAACATGGCTCCCCACGACTACCAGCCCTACGTTGGGGCGAACGCGTTTGCGCACAAAGGCGGCGTGCACGCCAGCGCGGTGATGATTGACCCAAGGATGTACGAGCACGTTGCGCCCGACCTGGTCGGCAACGGGCGGCGCGTGGTGGTCAGCGACCTCTCCGGACGCGCCACGCTGCTCCACAAGGCCGGCGAGATCGGCCTTCGCCTCGACCGGTCACAACCCGAGGTGCAGGCGGCGCTTGATGACCTGAAGCGGCTCGAGCAGGAAGGGTACCAGTTCGAGGGCGCCGAGGCCTCGTTCGAACTGCTGCTGCGCCGCGCGGTCATGGGCCACGAGCCGGGGTTCGAGATCAAGGCGTTCCACATCGCCGTGGATCACGCCGCCGACGAGTGCACTTCGCGGGCAATCGTCCGCGTCTCGGTGCACGGCCAGGAGGCCGGCTCTTCCGCGGAGGGCAACGGGCCGGTCCACGCGTTGGACCGGGCGCTGCGGGCAGCGCTGGAACGGTTTCACCCGGAACTTGCGCGCGTCCGACTGGTGGACTACAAGGTTCGGGTATTGGACGCGGACGCGGCCACCGGGGCGCGCGTGCGCGTGCTGATCACCTCCACCGACGGCCACCGGCACTGGGGAACCGTGGGTGTGTCCGAAAACGTCGTGCTGGCCAGCGCCATCGCCCTGGCCAGCAGCCTCGAGTACGCGCTGCTGGTCGCCTCGCCTCGCCCGGCCGGGATCTAGGGGCATGGGGGTACAGGTGCGGGCGCGCATCGCAGTCCTCCCGGGTGACGGGGTAGGCCCCGAGGTTATCGCCGAGGCGGTGAAGGTCCTACGGGCGGTCGCGGCCGCGCGCGGGCATGTTCTTTCCTTTGAGGAAGCCCCTTTCGGCGCGGCCGCGCTGAGTGGGGGTCTTTTGCCCCTCCCGGCCGCTACTCTCGACGCGTGCCGCAGCGCGGACGCGGTCCTGCTGGGCGCCGTGGGCGGCCCGGAATGGGATGGTCTGCCGCCCGACCGGCGGCCCGAAGCCGGGTTGCTTGCCCTGCGCCGGGAGCTGCGGCTGTACACCAACCTGCGCCCGGTGCGCGCATTTGGCGGGGTTTCCTCTGCGTCGCCGCTCCGGCCCGAGACGCTGGAGGGAACCGACTTCTTGATCGTTCGAGAGTTGACCGGCGGGCTCTACTTCGGCGAACCCCGTGGCCGGACCATTACGGACGGACGGCGGGCAGCGGTAGATTCGCTCGTCTACTCCGAGGAGGAGATACGCCGCGTCGCCCGGGTAGCGTTCGAGGCCGCCAGGTTGCGTCGCGGCCGCGTCACCTCGGTGGACAAGGCCAACGTGCTGCACTCCTCGCAGCTCTGGCGCGAGGTGGTGTGCGAGGTTGCCCTGGACTACCCTGATGTGACGCTTGACCACATGCTGGTGGACAGCGCCGCCATGCAGATGGTGCGCAGGCCAGCAGCGTTCGACGTGCTCGTGATGGAGAACATGTTCGGCGACATCCTGAGCGATCTGGGCGCCGGGCTCGTTGGATCGCTGGGCCTCCTGCCCTCGGCCAGCCTGGGCGCGATAGGACCATCGCTGTACGAGCCGGTGCACGGCACCGCTCCGGACATCGCAGGGCGCGGGCTTGCCAACCCTGCCGGCGCCATCCTGAGCGCGGCCCTGCTGCTCCGATATGCGCTGGGCCTACCTGAGGAGGCTGCTCTTGTCGAGACGGCCGTGGAACGCGCTCTTGCCGGCGGAGCCAGGACGGCCGATTTGGCCGGCGGTGGCCCTGCTCTTTCCACGGCCGGCTTTGGCGATCGCGTAATCGCCCTGCTGGGCTGAAGATGCCCCTCCTCGTCTAGCGCCGGCAGGTTGCGGGAACACCCCTCGCGAACGATTCGGTATCCAGCACGCACCGGGAGGCTACCGTGCGGAACCGGCTGGGCTTGGTTTCCGTGTTTCTTGTCCTCAGCGGCGTGCTCGCCGGCTGCCAGGCGCCGCGGCCCTCGGGGACCGACCGGCCGCAGGCAACCCAGGGCCCGGCGTGGCTCCCTGAGGGCGCAAGATCTGAAGAGGTCGTGCACGCCGACCTGACCGGCGACGGGCGCGACGAGATGATCGCGGCAATCACCTTCCCGGATCAGGATGGCAAACTGCCCGCGGCCATGGTATTCACCCAGGGGCAAGGCGGGCGCTACACGCAGATACTTCGGCGCAACGTAGTAGGTGATTTCTGGCTTCCCATCCAGATCGGACGCCCGGCCGAAGAGGCGCCTCTGGTCGCGGTTCTTGCCATGCGGGGTGGTTCGGGGGGGTACCTTGGCTACATAGTGGTGCAGCAGCGCTCAGGAGGGCTGGGCGTTGCCCTGGAGCAGGACGGTTTGTTCGGGGGTGGGATCAGGTTCGTGCCCGAAGGGCTGCTGGAGTCACGCGGCGACACCGACCGACTGTACAGGTGGGGATCTGCTGGGTGGCAGGCCGAGGACCTCGGCAGCCAGTACCTTCCGCCCATGCCTCCTGGGACCGTGGTCATCTCGTATACGGTGGATCCCGCACGCGGGCCGCGTGCCGAGGGTTCGCGCGCGATCCGGGCCCGCGTGGGGCAGCACCTCTTCCTCAGGCGCATGAATCGAGGGGAGCCCTCACGCATCCAGTTCTCGGGCGGCGCGGATTCCATCTCGATTCAGCCGGACGGGCTGATTGCGCTCCGGCAGGCCGACCAGATCGAAATTCACATTGAAGGCCCGGCTTACAGTGGCCGCACGCTGACGCTCGTGCTGCGGATTGATCCGTAGGCAGTTTGAGTAAACTCCAGGGTAGCAGTTGAGGGAGTACTGAGCTTGGAAGCAGAAA
>JASEHJ010000019.1 GCA_030018905.1 bacterium
GTCTTCTCCGAGCTGGGCTTTCCACCGGCGCTGGGCCGCGGCCTGTTTGTGCTCTCGCGGGCCGCGGGCATTCTGGCACACGCCTGGGAGCAGAGCACACAGGGCGAGCGCATCAAGGGGCCGGTTCCTCCCGAGGCCGGCTACACGTACACCGGCGTCCCAAAGAGAGACCTTTCAGAGAAGGCGTAACCCCGGAGTCCCAGCCCCAGGTTTCGTCCGCACGAATCGTGCCACTCCCACCACCATTCGTTTGCCACGCACTTCCTGGAGGACGGATACGACATTCGGACCGTCCAGGAGATCCTCGGGCACCGGGATCTCAGTACGACCACGATCTATACCCACGTCCTGAACCGCGGTGCCGGTGCCGTTCGTAACCCGGCGCCCGCTGAACTCAAACGCGAGCCAACTGGACGACTACCGTTGACGCGCCGATCGGGTGTGATTACACTGTAATCACAATGGCGACCAAGACACGTATCGTTCGAATCGGCAATTCCCGCGGCATTCGCATTCCGAAGGCGCTCCTCGATCAAGCCCAGTTGCCCGAAGAGGTCGAGCTCCGAGCCGAGCCCGGGCGGCTGGTTGTACGAGCGGCGCACCGGCCGCGCGACGGTTGGGCCGAGGCAGCCAGGGCGATGCACACGCGCGGCGATGATCGCCTGCTGGAGGAGTCTACCCCGACGCACTTCGACGAGCGGGAGTGGACGTGGTCGTGAGGCGAGGCCGCGCCGCGCGCGGTGAGGTCCATCTCGTTCGCCTCGACCCGACGTTGGGCAGCGAGATTCGCAAGACACGCCCTTGTCTCATAGTATCTCCTGACGAACTCAATCAATACCTTCGCACCGTCATCATCGCTCCAATGACGACCGCCGAGCAGGCCTACCCTTGGCGCATACCGTGCCGGTTCCAGAACCGGGCCGGCGTTGTGGCACTCGACCAGTTGCGGACCGTGGACAGCGACCGGCTAGTCCGGCGACTAGGTCGGCTGACGCCGGACGCCGTCATACGAGTCCTTCGGGGTCTACAGGAGATGTTCGCAGAGTAGCCGCTTTCGCGTCCTGTCTGCGTTCTCGCGATTGGCGGTTCCTCTGGTCTGGATCGAACTGACGCAGAAAAGGTCGCAGGTTCAAGTCCTGCAGCGCCCACCACAGCAACTCCAACACCGATTTGACAGCCACTGACACTGCGCATAATATGACGCTGAAGATCGGCAATGACGAGGACGAGTACGCCGGAACCCCGTTCGAACCGCCGGAGACACGGCGGATGGAGAGAGGCAGGGCCTGGGCTGCGAGCCCTGCCGGACGGATCGGCGGAAGACCCCCTCTGAGCAGCGGGCGAAGGGTGATCGGATCAGTGATCGCCGTCTAAGCCGCCGGGTGCGCCCGAGAAAGCGCGGTGAGCGTCCGGGAGCGGCCGTTTCAGTTACGCCGTCGCTGCTCTGGACGGTTGTGAGGGTGGAACCGCGGCAACCCGCCCCTCTGGGGGCGGGTTCGTGCGTTTTGTGGCGTCCCGCGCTTGCTACACGGAAGGGGGCAGCGATGTGACTGGTACAGGTCGAACCGCACGGTTTAGGTTGCAGCACCTGGCGGTGGGCGCTTTCCTGGTCGTGGCAGTCGCAACTGCCGCCTCAGGCTGCCGGTCAGGCCCGCAGAAGGCGGCGCCCGGCGCGACACCCGGTCCCGCTCCAGTCGGCGGTGCAGGCATCGCCCGCGTCCAGCAGATCGAGGGCAGCGCCGCG
Source organism: bacterium (assembly GCA_030018905.1). Classification (GTDB taxonomy): domain Bacteria; phylum Sysuimicrobiota; class Sysuimicrobiia; order Sysuimicrobiales; family Humicultoraceae; genus VGFA01. The sequence goes on from JASEHJ010000019.1 coordinate 1,745, forward strand.
TACCGGACGGCCGTGGACCGATTCATTGCCGAGCGAAGGAAGGCCGATCCGACGCTCCGCGATCTGGCGCTCGACACCCCGTCTATACTGCGGGCCGTTGTCCCGGAGGCCTGGGTGGCACAGCCGGAGGCTGCGCGCGACAAGTGGGCGCTCGATCTGGCCGCCGGGTTTCAGAAGGTGAGGGTGGAGGTAGGGATCCCGCCCGAAGAGATGTTCATGCCCGTTGTGAAGGTGTTTCTGGAAGGCGGCGGGGTTGTTGCCGAGGTGTGGCGCCGGAGCACGCGTCACTACCGCTAGACAAGGGGGAACTACCATGGGGTTGATCCGCGTCGCGCTGCCGGGCGGCGAAGAGCACGAGGTATCGGTGGGAACGAGCGCTGGGGCGCTCGCCGGGCGGCTCGGCCTGGATGGAGTGCTCGCGGCGCTGGTTGACGGGCAACTGCGTGATCTCCGGTGGCCGCTGGAGTCCGACGCGCGCGTCGAGTTTGTCACTTTCGACGAGCCTGCCGGCCGCGAGGTCTACTGGCACTCGACATCGCACCTGATGGCGCAGGCAGTCAAGCAGCTCTTTCCCGAGGCCAAGCTGGCCATCGGGCCGCCGATAGAAGACGGGTTCTACTACGACTTCGACATCGGCCGTCCGTTCAGCCCCGAGGACCTGGAGCGCATCGAGGCGCGCTTGAAGGAGCTCGCCGCGGCGGACCAGCCGGTTGAGCGCGTTGAGATCCCGCGCGACGAGGCGTACCGGCGGTATCAGGAGCAGGGAGAGGTCTACAAGCAGGAGCTGCTCGACGAGATCCCGGATGGGATCGTGAGCTTCTACCGACAGGACGGGTTTGCGGACATGTGCCGCGGCCCGCACGTGCTCCGCACGGGCGCCATTCATGCGATCAAGCTGCTCTCCACCTCCGGTGCCTACTGGCGGGGTGACGAGCGCCGTCCGATGCTGCAACGCATCTACGGCGTCTCCTATCCCACGCAGGATCAACTCGACGCCCACCTGCACCGCATGGAGGAGGCCCGGCGAAGGGATCACCGGCGCATCGGCAAGGAGTTGCGCCTGTTCCACCTTACCCCGGAGGTCGGGCAGGGACTGCCGCTGTGGCTCCCCAAGGGCGCGACGATCCGGCGCATTATCGAGCGCTACATCGTGGACCTGGAGCTTGCGTCCGGCTATGACCACGTCTACAGTCAGGAAATCGCGAGTTCCACGCTCTACAAGATGTCAGGTCACTGGGACCACTACCGGGACAACATGTATCCCGCGATGAAGCTCGAGAACGAAGAGCTGGTGCTCCGGCCCATGAACTGTCCCCACCACATCATGGTCTACATGCACGACCAGCGCTCCTACCGGGACCTGCCCGTACGGATCGCCGAGCTCGGCAAGGTCTTCAGGTACGAGCGGTCCGGCGTTCTGACCGGCCTCCACCGCGTCCGGGGCATGACGATGAACGACGCCCACATCTTCTGCCGCGTGGACCAGATCAAGGACGAGATCGTAGGGGTGGTCCGGCTGATACAGAAGGTGTACTCGGATTTCCAGATCACCAACGGCTGGTACCAACTTTCACTCCGCGATCCCGCGGACCACGAGAAGTTCATGCAGAACGACGCGCTCTGGGACCAGGCCGAGAGCATGCTGCGCGAGGCGCTCACCGAGATGGGCATCGCGTTCAAGGAGGCCAGGGGCGAGGCCGCGTTCTACGGGCCCAAGATTGACGTGCAGGTTCCAACCGCGGCCGGCAAGGACGAGACGCTCTCGACGGTTCAGCTCGACTTCCTGCTGCCCGAGCGATTTTCGCTGGAGTACATCGGCGAGGACGGTCGGGCCCACCGACCGGTGATGATCCACCGTGCGGTCACCAGCACGATGGAGCGGTGGGTGGCGTTTCTGATCGAGACGTACGAAGGCCGGTTTCCCCTGTGGCTGTCTCCGGAACAGGCGCGGATCCTGCCGATTGCGGACCGGCACGCGGCCTACGCCGGAGAAGTGCTGGCGCAGATGGAAGCCGCCGGGGTGCGCGCGGCCGTGGACGGGACGAACCAGCGCATCAGCTACAAGATCCGCCAGGCTCAGGTAGAGCAGATCCCCTACATGCTCGTCGTGGGGGACAAGGAGGCCGCATCCGGGGCCGTGGCCGTGCGCAGCCGGTCAGAGGGGGACTTGGGCCCGATTCCCGTGGCCGGGCTCCTGGAGCGGGTGCTGCGCGAGGTGGCCGCCAAGACTTAGTCCCCACCGCAATTCGGTCCGGCCGGCGCCGATCTCCCCTTTGGGAGGTTCTCGCCGGTGCGCCTTTTCAATTCACTACCGCCGATCGTATGGGCTGCAGCGGCGTTCGCGTTGGGCATTGCCGCCGCGGATCGCTGGCCCCTGCCCCCAGGACCTGCATGCGGGCTGGCCGCCGGGGCCGCAACCCTGTGGATCGGGGCGCTCCTGGCACGCGCAGCAGGGTTCGGTTCGATAGCGGCCCTGGCCTGCTTCACCGGGTTGGGGTTCGCGCAGGCGGCGCTGCACGCGGACCTGGTGCCGTCGTGGCCGGCAGCCGCGGACGGGCAGCACGTGGAGGCGCGCGGCATCATTGTTGGGCCGCCTGAGGCCGGCCCCTTGGGCTGGCGCGGCGTGGTTCGTCTCCACTCGCTGGAGGCCTGGCAGTCCCCGCGCGCGCCGCCGTTACCCCCGGCCCATGGGCTGGTGCGCCTGACCGGTCGCGGCCATCCCCCTGGCGTTGGCGTGGGGGCGGAGGTCCTCGTACGCGGCCGCTTCCGCCTGGGGCGGCCCGCCGGGAACCCGGGTGAGCGCTCTGAACGGGACGCGCTCCGCCGCAGGGGGCTGCTGGGAGTCATCCGCGTTACACCAGGGGCCGGGATCACGGTACTCCGTCCAGGTGCGTGGTCTGTGCGCGGAGCAGTGGCCGCCTTGCGCCAGAACGTTGTTGCCGGCGTCCTGCGGGCGCTCCCGGAGCCCCACGACGGTCTGTTGCTCAGCCTGCTCCTGGGGATTGAGACCTACCTTCCGCCCGAACTATACAGACAGTTCTCGCGCGCAGGCTTGGTCCACTTAATGGTAGTCTCGGGCGCGCAGGTGGCGATTGTCGCAGGCGCCTGCGCATGGGCGGTACGCTTGGCAGGGCTGTCGGCGCTTCCATCCGCGGCTGCCGGCGTCCTAGGCGTGGGCCTCTTTGCGGTGCTCGTCGGTTGGGCGCCCTCGGTGGGACGCGCGACGATAATGACGGTGGTGGGCCTGGCTGCGGCGGTGCTGGGGCGCGGCCGCGACCGTGCCGCGACCCTTGCGGCAGCCGCGCTCATGCTGCTGGTGAGCCAGCCGCAGGTGCTCTTCGACATAGGGTTCCAGCTTTCGTTTGCGGCCACCTGGGGTCTGCTGTATGTGGCACCCGTATTGCGCCCGCGGCTTGTCTTCCTAGGACCATTCCTGGCACCTACGCTCGCCGCTACGCTGGGTGCGCAACTCGCGGTGGCGCCCCTGCTCGCCGCTCATTTCCAAGTGCTCTTGGTGGCCGGCATCCTTGCCAACGCACTGGCGCTGCCGGTGATCGCGGCGCTGGTCCCGGCGGGTCTCGCGCTCACCCTACTGGTCGTTGCCGCACCCGCGGCCGGGGAGCTTCTGGTGGGGCTGCTGCGCCTGCCGCTGGACGTGGTCCTCTGGATCGGATCGCGCTTCGGCGCGCTTGCCTGGGCGGCGGTGCCAACGCCACCGGTTTCCTCGGTTGCGGCGGCGGCCTTGTTCCTGGGCATGGGTGGCTGGGTGGCAGTGCTCTCGGGATACTGGCAGCCACGCAGGGCGCAACTGCTGGCCGGCGGCGGAGTGTGGGTTTGTGCGCTCGCGCTCTGGTACGCTGCGGCCCTACGGCCGCCGTCCGCGCTCGTCGTAACGTTCCTAGACGTGGGGCAGGGCGACGCCATCCTGGTTCAGAGCCCATCGGGCCGCGCCGTGCTCATAGACGGAGGCGGTAATGCGGGCGGCGACCGCATCGGCTGGGACGTGGGCCTCATGCGCGTGGTGCCGGCGCTGCGCCGCTTTGGCGTGCGCCGGCTCGACGCGGTGATCCTTTCTCATCCCCATGACGACCACGTGGGAGGACTGGTGGCGGTCTTGGAGAACTTCCGTGTCGGGCTCGTGCTGGATCCCGGTGTGGTTCACCCTGCCCCTGCGTACGCCCGCCTCATCGGAGTCGCCGAGGCCAGGCGGGTTTCCTATCGCGCCGCAAGAGAAGGCGTGGGCCTGGATCTGGGATCGGGAGTAGGGTTGACGGTCCTGCACCCGCCCGATCCAGCCCCCCGGCTTGAGGGCGAACCGGCACACGCGGGCGCGCTAGTCGCCCGGCTGATCTACGGAATGACAGCGGCGCTGCTGACCGGCGACATCGAGGCACCGGTCGAGCAGCACCTCCTGGATCGGGGGACCACGCTGGAAAGCCAGGTGTTGAAGGTGGCGCACCACGGCAGCCGCACCTCGACGACACCGGCGTTCCTTGCGAAGGTTCGGCCAGGTATCGCCGTGGTCTCGGTGGGCGCGGACAACGCGTTCGGCCACCCGCATCCGGGCACGCTGGCGGCGCTGGAGAACGCGGGCGCCGCGATCTACCGTACGGATCGGGACGGTGCAGTTACTCTGAGAAGCAACGGAACCCGATGGCAGGTGACCACCATGAGGAGCCAAACCCGTGCACTCGGGCGTTGACGGGCCGACGCTGATCCTCGGCGAAGAGGAGTATCTGGCCGAGCAGACGCTTGCTCGGCTGCTCGGCGAGGCGCTTCCACCCGCGGAGCGGCAGCTCAACCTGGACGTGCTTGACGGCGGCGCGCCCCTGGGTGAGCTGCTGACCCGTTTGGACACCGCGCCGTTCTTCGGTCCGCGCCGCGTGGTGGTCGTCCGGCGGCTGGAGGCGATGCGCGAGGCCGACCACGAGGCGCTTGTTTCCTACCTCGAGCGTGGAGACAGCCCTACCACCGGCATCTTTGTTGCGCGGGAGATGGACCGGCGCCGGCGGTTGTTCCTGACGTTCAAGCGAGTGGGAACCGTCATCGAGTGCCGCCCTATCCCGCCGCGCGAGCGGGGGGCGTGGGTGGCAAAGTTGTTTGTGGCCGCGGGCAAGACCCCTGGGCGCGGGGTGGCGGAGGGGCTGGTTGCAACAGTAGGGGGCAGCCTGCGCGATCTCTACAACGAGGTGGCTAAGGTGGCCGCCTACGTTGGTGAGCGCCCGCAGGTAACCACGGCGGACGTGGAAGCCATAGCCAGCCGGCTGGGCGAGGCCTCGATCTTCACGCTTGTAGACGCGGTAGGGGGGGGTAATGCCGCAGGAGCGCTGCGCGCTCTCCACGACCGCCTCGCAACGCAAGAGCCGCTGCAGGTGCTCTTCATGATTGTCCGGCAGTTCCGCCTGATCGTTCGCGCGCACGCTGCCGCGGCCAAGGGCGGCCCGTCCAACCGGCTGGCCGAGCATCTCGGCGTGCACCCATTTGTTGCACGCAAGATCGCCGAGCAGGCGCGCGGCTATCGGGCGGATCAGTTCGCGGGGATCTTCGATGCGCTGGAGGCCGCCGACCGGGCCATCAAGTCAGGGAGCGCTCCACGGCTCGTCCTGGAAACGCTGATCGTGCGCCTTGCCGGCCGCAGGGCTCCGGCAGCGCAGCAGCGGACCTCCCTGCGGGCCTAGCCTGCCTTGCCTGAGGCGCGGCGCATCATGCGAGACTTCTTGCGGGCAGCGGTGTTGGGGTGTATCACCCGGCGTGCCGCGGCCTTGTCCAGGGCGATTTGCGCCGTGGCAATCGCCTCAGGGGTGGTTCCCGCGCGTACCAGCGACTTGGCCTTCGACTTCACGGAAAGGTTGGCCTGGGCTCGCTTGGCCGACTTCCGTAAGTGCTTGAGTCCTGACTTGATTCGCTTCGCCACACATATCCCTCCGGCTGCCGCCCGTGTGGCGCGGCAGTCCTGGGCGATTCTAGCATGACCGCTCCAGTGCCACAAGTCGCCGCCGGAGAGGGCGGGTCTTGAACGCCCAACCCCGGCAGCGCCTTGCGCACGCCGCCACGCTCCTGGCCGGTGCCACGGTGGGCAGTCGCGTTCTGGGCTTGCTTCGGGAGATTGTCGTGGCCGCGATGTTCGGTGCCTCCGACGCCAGGGCGGCGTTCGTCATCGGATACTACGTCCCGTTCTTCGTCCAGCGCCTGCTAATAGGCGGCACCCTCAGCATCGTCCTCATTCCAACCATCTCTGAAGCCCTCGCACGCGGCGACGAGTCGGAGATGCGTCAGGTGACCTCGCGGCTGTTCACCCTTGTCCTGGCGTTCGGCGTGGGGATGGTGGTGCTCGGACAGCTTGCCGCGCCCGCGCTGGTGCGTCTGGCAGCGCCGGGTTTCGCAGGGGACCCGGTGCAGTTCGCCCGTACGGTGGCCCTAACCAGGGTTAACTTCTTGGCGATGTTCTTCCTGGCCCTTGCGGTCTTCGCCACCGCTTACCTGCAGGCGCTTCGCCGGTTCACTGCCCCTGCGGTGGCTCCGCTGGCCTTCAACGTGGCCATCATCGCGGGGACGGTCGTGCTGGGGCCCAGGATGGGGATCACCGGGCTGGCGGTGGCCTGGGTGGTCGGGACCGCCATCCAGTTCCTCGTTCAGGTGCCGGCACTGCACGCTGCCGGGTTCCGCTACCGTCCGGAGTTCGACTGGTCCCACCCGGCCATCCGCACGGTGCAGCGGCTGGCGCTGCCGGCAATGCTCGGCCTGGCCATCGTGGAGATCAACGCCTACGTGGGGCGGTTCTTCGCGTCGCTTCTCCCGGTCGTAACCGGCGTGAACGCGGTTGCCGCGCTGGATTATGCCTACGAGATGGTCCAGGCGCCCGTGGGAATCCTGGCCATATCCGTGGCAACGGTGCTCTTCCCGGGAATGAGCCAGCTTGCCGCCGCGGGCGACCGCGTGGGGCTCCGCCAGACCGCGTCGCTGGGGCTGCGCAGCCTCCTGTTTCTCACGGCGCCCGTGTCGCTCGGCCTGGCCGTCTTCGCTCGCCCCCTGGTCCAACTGGTCTTCGAGCGCGGTGAGTTCGGCTCCGCCGCAACCGGGGTGGTGGCCGCGTGCCTGGCAGCCTACGCCGTGGGACTGGTGCCGGTGGCAGCCTATTACGTTGTTACCCGGACGTTTTACTCCCTCAAGAACATGCGCACGCCGGTGGCGATCGGCGCCGCAATGGTATTCCTGAACGCCGTCCTGGCCTATGCCTTCATGCAGAGGATGGGGGTGGCAGGGATCGCCCTGGCCTCCGCCGTGGTGGCGTTTGTGAACGTGGGGTTGCTGCTGTGGATGCTGGCGCGTGATCTGGGCCCTCTGGATGCCCGTAGCCTCGCGGGCACGGCCGGTCGCGTGCTGGTGGCTGCCGCGTCCGCCGTGTGGGTGGGATGGATGGTGGCACAGCGCGGGCTCATGGACGGCCGCCTCATGGAACGCGCCGACCTGCTGTTCTTGGCCTCCGGTGCCGGGGCGGCGGCCTTAGTATACCTGGCAGCCTGCGCCCTGCTGCGCGTGGAGGAACTGGCGCTCGTGCGGGGCCTTATACGTCGCAGGTCGGTTCTCCCCGTTCCTTGACACCCCAAAATCCACGATGCTACGCTGAATCCGGTCGCTGGCACTCTGGGCGGAGGAGTGCCAGCCGCAGGTGGATGGATGATGAAGCTTGATGCCCGCAGGCGTATCCTGCTCCGCACTGTCGTGGAGGAGCACGTCCGCACGGCTGAGCCGGTGGGTTCGGAACACGCCGCGCTTCGGGGGCGGCTGCGGGTGAGCCCTGCCACAATCCGCAGCGCCCTGGCCAGCATGGAAGAACTGGGCCTGCTTACCCATCCGCACACCTCTGCCGGTCGGATCCCCACTGACCGTGGATACCGCGTCTACGTGGATATGTTGCCAAAGGCCGACCCGCTCAGTAGCTCGGCGCGCCAGAAGATACGTCGCCGGCTGGGCGATCCGGCTGAGGAGCCCGGCGACGTGGTCAACGATGCCGCGCGCATGCTCGCCGGCATGACCGGGTACGCTTCGGTCGTGGCGGCGCCGGGCCTCCAGGAACAGATGTTTGGCTCATTGCACCTTGTGCCGCTGGGCGAGCAGCGCGCGCTCGCGGTGATTGCCACGGACTCCGGGGCGCTGCAAGGGCATTCAATTGAGCTCCCGGAGGGAGTGGCGCCCGACGATCTCGAGCACCTGTCGCGTGCAATTACCCACCGGTTGCAGGGTTCCCGGGTAGGAGACCTGACCCACCAGCGCCTGGAGCAGGTTCTCGGCGAGGCCTGCCATCACCACCGCTGGCTGGAGGAGGTCAAGGCCTGGCTATGGCGCAACCTCGCCCAGGGTATCCGGCCGCAGATACGGGTCGCGGGCGCCCGCCATCTCCTGGCGGAGCCGGAGTTCAAGAGCCCGGATCGGGCGACCCGGCTGTTTGAGGCTCTTGAAGACGAATCGGCCCTGGTTGGCATGCTGGCCGCGGTGCCGGATGAAGGGGTCTGGATCCTCATCGGCGAGGAGAACCCGCACGAGCAGCTTCGCGCCTGCAGCCTGGTAATGTCAGCCTACCGTGCGGGCGACCGGCGCGGCACCATTGCCATCCTCGGGCCCACCCGGATGCGCTACCGTAGGGCCGTCACCGCGGTCCGATTCGTTGCGGAAAGCCTCAGTGAGGCAATGAGGTCGTCGGCTTAGGGCTCCGGCCTCCATCCCGCCGACACAACCGTGCACATGGCATCCAGAGACCTCTACGAGATCCTCGGCGTTGACCGCCGGGCCAGTCAGGAAGAGATCAAGCAGGTCTACCGCCGGCTCGCGCGCGAGACCCACCCAGATGTCCGGCGCGACGACCCCCATGCCACTGAACGCTTCAAGGACGTCAACGAGGCCTACGCTGTGCTGAGCGACCCGGTCAAGCGCAGCCAGTACGATCGGTTTGGCCAGGTGGGCTCGGAGGCCGGTCCCTTCGGCGGCGCCGCCGGCCCCTTCGAGGATCTCTTCGAGATGTTCTTCGGCGGCCGCGGCAGGCCGGCCAGGGCTGAGAGGGAAGGGCCTGAGCGGGGTTCAGACATGCGCTACGACCTGGAGGTGACCCTTGATGAGGTTGCCTCGGGCGTAGAGCGACGCATAACCGTAGATCGGCTCGAGACCTGTCCGGTCTGCTTCGGCACCGGGGCTCAGCAGGGATCGAGCCCAGAGCGCTGTCCGTCCTGCAATGGGACCGGGGAGGTCCGCCACGCCCAGCGCACTGTCTTCGGTCACATGACGCAGGTCATGACGTGCGGCCAGTGTGGAGGCACGGGCACTTACATCGCCCGTCCCTGCACGAGCTGTCGTGGCGCGGGCCAGGCAGAGGCCAGGAAAGAGATCACCGTAACCATCCCCGCCGGGGTGGAGGACGGCATGCACCTGCGCCTGGCCGGCGAGGGCGAAGCCGGCGTGCGCGGGGGAGGCCGCGGCGATCTCTTCGTGGTCATTCACGTTGCGCCGCACCCGGTGTTTGCCCGTCGCGGACGAGACATCTACCGGGACATTGAACTCACCATGACGCAGGCCGTGTTGGGCGACGAGGTGGAGTTACCGGGCCTTGAGGGCACGGTTCCGGTGAAGGTGCCGGCCGGCACGCAGCCGGGCGCGAAGATCTCGGTGCACGGTAGGGGACTACCCGACCTGCGCGGCGGGCGAGGCAGTCTGCACCTGACGGCTCGGGTTGTCATCCCGACGCGGCTGACGCGCGAGCAGCGGGCATTGCTCGAGGAGCTCGCGCGCCTTGGGGGCGAGCGGCCGCAGGGAGACGAGAAGCGGAAGGGCAAGCGTAAGCCGATCCTCAAGAAGATGCAGGATCTGCTCAAGTAGGTTTGAGCAGCGGGTCGCCACCATGCGATGGATCGAGATCTCCGTGGACGTTCGGTTCCAAGACTCCGAGACGGCGGGTGACTGCCTGCTGCGCCACTGCCCGGCCGGGCTTTCCGAGAGCGCAAAACCTGGCCGAGGCCGTCGGGTGTTACGTGCCTACCTACCCTCCACCAGGGACGGCCGCATCGTCCTCTCTCGCCTCAGGCGCGCGCTCGCGCGTGAGGCGGCCTCCGGTAGCGTCGGCGTGCGGGTGATAGGCGATACGGACTGGGTCAGCCTGTGGCGGGTGCACGCGAAGCCGGTGCGGGTAGGTCGTCTTACGGTGCATCCCACCTGGATGCGGTCCAGGGTTGGCTCAGGGCAGGCGCTGGTTAGGCTCGATGCAGGGCAGGCCTTTGGCAGCGGCGAGCACCCTTCGACCCAACTCTGCCTGGCCGCGGTGGAGCGCTACGTACGAGGCGGCGAGACGGTGCTCGACCTCGGCACCGGTTCGGGGATTCTGGCCATAGCGGCCGCGCGCCTGGGCGCGCGACGGGTGTTGGCGATTGACGACGATGAGCTCGCCGTATCGATAGCCCGCGCCAACGTGCGCGCCAACGGCGTGGAGCGCAGCGTATTGGTTAGGCGCGGCTCAGGCCTAGGTCGCGTGCGAATGCGCGCGGACCTGATTGTTGCGAACCTCACGCCGGAGATTCTGGCCGGCATCCTTCGCCATGTTGGGCGGTGCCTGGCTCCCGGAGGCCGGTTCGTGGCGAGCGGCTTCGGCCCTGCGCGCGCCTCCGCGGTTGCGCGCCTGGCCCAGGCGTCCGGGCTGCGTGTCGTTGGGGTGGAGGCGCGCCGCGGCTGGCGCGCCGTGCACGCCGAGGCAGGGCGGCCTTGACGCGCCGCCGCTTCTACGCCGCGCCGCAGGTACTCGGTCAGGGGACCATTTCCTTCGCGGCGCGCGAAGCACACCACATCGCGAGGGTGTTGCGGCTGCGGCCCGGTGCCAGGCTGGTTGCCTTTGACGGATCCCGCGAGGTTGAGGTAGAGCTCACCGAGGTTGGTCCCTCGGGCGTTACCGCCCGACGCACCGGACCAGTGTCCGTTTCACGGCGGCCGGTGGAGATAGCGCTGATCCAGGGCATACCGCGCGGCGGAAAGATGGATCAGGTCGTGCGGATGGGCACCGAGATAGGGCTCTCCGCCATCCATCCGGTCCTGACCGACCGCACGGTGGTTGAACCGAGTACGTCCCGCGTGGACCGCTGGCGCCGGGTGGCGCAGGAAGCGGCCAGGCAATGCGGGCGAGGCGACTGTCCGGAGATCCACGCGCCAGCGCGTCTTGAGGAGGCGCTGGCGGCCGTGGGTCCGGTGGACCTATTCGTCGTACCCTGGGAGAGCGAGGCCCGCCCGATCGGCGAGGTTGTGGCGGCACGCCCGTTCCACACGGCCGCCATTCTGATCGGACCCGAGGGCGGGCTAACTGCCGGGGACGTCGCCGCCGCCCGCGCCGCCGGAGGGCAGTCGGTTTCGCTCGGTGCGCTGGTCCTGCGCACCGAGACCGCCGGATTGGTCGCGACCGCCATGCTACTCTACGAGCGCCTGCTCCGCCCCAGGCCTGAGCCCTCCGCGGAGGCCCGGGATTGAGGGGCTTGCACTTTCATGCACTTCGATGTATAAAGGCCTCATGAAGACACGAGTCAGTATCATCGGCGCATCCGGATACGGGGGCGGAGAGATGGTCCGCTTCCTGGTCGGCCACCCCGACGTTACGCTCGTCCACTTGACGGCGGAGACCCGCAAGTTAGAAGCCTACGGCGAGGTCTTTCCCAACCTGCGCGGCTTCGTGCCGCACGTCACGGAGGACGCGGACCTCGATGCCATCGCCGCCGATTCCGACGTCGCCTTCATCGCCCTGCCCAACGGGATCGCCATGACGATGGTCCCCAAGCTGGGCCCGCGAGTGAAGGTGGTTGACCTAGGCGCCGATTTCAGGTTCCACGACCCGGCAACGTACGCAAAGTGGTACAAGGCCGCCCACGCGTGCCCGGAGCTCCTAGAAGGTGCGGTCTACGGCCAACCCGAGCTTCACCGCGAACGCATCCGCGCTTCGCGCATCGTCGGCAATCCCGGCTGCTACCCGACCGCGGCGCTGATCGCGATAGCGCCCTTCTTGAAGGCCGGCGCGGTGTACTCCGAGGGTATTGTCGTGGACGCGAAGTCGGGTGTCTCCGGGGCCGGTCGCGGCGCTTCGCTGGGCACGCACTTCTGCGAGGTCAACGAGAACGTCAAGCCCTACAACGTCGTGGGTCACAGGCACACTCCGGAGATCGAGCAGGAGCTGTCGGGCGTCGCGGGCGTTCCTGTGGCAGTGGTGTTCACGCCGCACCTTATCCCCATGACCAGGGGGATACTGGCCACGGTGTACATGCGGCCCACCCGCGCCCTTACCACCGCTGAGGCCGAGCAGATCCTTGCCGACGCCTACGCCTCAGAGCCGTTCGTGCGGGTTTTGCAGGGCGGGCTCCCGGAGACCAAGGCTACCTACGGGTCGAACTACTGCGACGTCGCGGTGCGCGTGGACTCACACGCCGGCGTGGTCATCGCGATGGCGGCGCTCGACAATCTAGTCAAGGGCGCGGCCGGCCAGGCGATCCAGAACATGAACCTGATGTGCGGGTTCCCCGAACACGCCGGCCTGCGGGAACCGCCGCTCTATCCCTGATTCTTCTAGCGGGCATCAAGTGCCGGTGCCAGCGCGGCCGGCAACAGGAGCGTGAGGATCATGCAGGTGGACAAGGCAGTGACCTCGATAGATGGAACCGTGACCAATCCCCGCGGGTTTCGCGCGGCAGGGATCCACTGTGGTCTCAAGCCCAGCCAGCCCGACCTGGCGCTGGTGGTTTCGGATCTGCCCGCGACCGCGGCCGGGACGTTCACCACGAACAAGATGCGGTCGGCGCCGGTCATCCTGAGCGAGTCGAGGCTCGCGTCAGGCCGCGCGCAGGCGGTGCTGGTGAACAGTGGCAACTCCAATGCCTGCACCGGCGCCCGGGGTGATGTTGATGCACGGGCTATGACCGCGGCCGCGGCCGCGGCGCTGGGCGTCCCCGAGGATTCGGTGGTGGTGGCCAGCACCGGGGTTATCGGGCGTCCGCTTCCGGTCGAGCGCATCACCACGGGTATGCCGGCGCTGGTGGCGGCGTTGGGCTCAGACGGCATGGCCGCGGCCCGTGCGATCATGACCACCGACGCGTTCCCCAAGACCGCGGCCGCTCAGGTTGACCTTGGTGACGGCGTGGTGACGATCGGCGGCATCGCGAAGGGCGCGGGAATGATCCATCCCAACATGGCCACCATGATCGCCATCATGACCACCGACGCCCCGGTTGAGGCGGCCGCCCTGCGGGCTGCTCTACGGAACGCCGTGGGCCGCTCCTTCAACTGCATTAGCGTGGACGGCGACACCAGCACCAGCGACAGCGTCTTCCTGCTTGCCAACGGCGCTGCCGGCGTGGCTCCGCTGGATGAGGGCGGAGTGCGCTACGAGGCGTTCCTGGCCGGTCTCACCGAGGTGGCCGGCCGGCTCGCGCGGTTGATCGTCCAAGACGGCGAGGGGGCGACGAGGGTAGTGGAGGTGACGGTGCGGGGCGCGACGTCCGACGCCGACGCCCGCCTCGCGGCCGGCGCCGTGATGACCTCACCATTGGTCAAGACCGCGTTCCACGGCGCGGAGCTCAACTGGGGCCGCATCTCCGCGGCGTTGGGCCGGAGCGGCGCTGAGGTCGCGCCCGAACGGTTGGCCATCGCCATGGGCGATGTTTGGGTAGTGCGCGGGGGCGTGGGGGTTCCCGAGGTCTACCCTGCGGCCGAGGCCAAGGTGCGGGCGCCTGAGGTCCGCCTGACGATTGATCTCGGTTTGGGGCAAGGCACCTTCACGGGTTGGACCTGCGATCTATCGGAGTCCTACGTGAAGATCAACAGCGGTTACCTGTCGTGATCCACAAGGAGGGGAAGTAGCCGATGCCAGTTGCTGACCCGGTAGCAGAAGGAAACATGCTCGCGTCAGGGCTACACTACGCCGCAGCCTGGCGCGGCAGGACCGTGGTCGTGAAGTACGGGGGCAGCGTGCTCGACGCCGGCGATGCCGGCACCGTCATCGAGGACCTGGTGCTCCTCAAGGGCGCCGGCGTCAACCCGGTGCTCGTGCACGGTGGCGGGCCTGAGATCACACGAATGCTGGACCGGCTTGGGAAGGAAACGCTGTTCGTTCAGGGGCTGCGCGTCACCGACGCCGAAACCATGGAGATCGTCGAGATGGTTCTGGCTGGACGCGCCAACAAGGCGCTGGTAACGATGATCTCTATGGCCGGCGGCAGCGCGGTTGGACTGTCCGGCAAGGACGCCGGACTACTGCAGGCGAGCCGGCTTCAGGCGCCGGAGGGCCTCGGTTTCGTTGGCGAGGTGGTCGGGGTTCGCGGGGCGATCATCCAGACGATCAGCGACGCCGGGCACATCCCGGTGGTCGCTTCGGTCGGGATCGGCGAGGGCGGGGAGAGCCTCAACCTGAACGCGGACCACGCGGCCGGCGCGCTGGCAGCGGCACTGGGCGCGAGCAAGCTGGTTATTCTGACCGATGTGCCCGGGGTGATGCGCACCGGTCCTGGCGAGCCAGAGATGCTCTCCACCCTGTCGGTGGGCGAGGTCCGGCAGTTGATGGCCGACGGCATTGTCTCGCGCGGCATGATCCCGAAGGTGGAGGCCTGCCTGAACGCCTTGGCTGGTGGGGTGCCCAGCGCCCACATCATCGGTACCAGCACACCGCATGCGCTATTGATAGAGCTGTTCACTGAAGCCGGGATCGGCACGATGATTACGACGCAGGCAGGGTGAGGGATGACCACGGAACAGGCGATCGCCTTGACGCAGCAGTACCTCATGTCGACCTACCGACGCGCCCCCGTGGCCTTCTCCCACGGCGAGGGCGTCTGGTTAGTGGACCTCGAGGGCAAGCGCTATCTGGATTTCGTTGGCGGGATCGCGGTCAGCGCGTTGGGTCACGCTCACCCGGTCCTGGTGGCAGCGATTCAGGCCCAGGCCGCGAGGCTGCTGCACGTGTCAAACCTCTACCACATTGCAGAGCAGGCGTATCTGGCGCAGTGGCTCGTGGAGCACTCGGCCTGCGATCGAGCCTTCTTCTGCAACAGCGGGGCCGAGGCCAACGAGGCGGCGATCAAGCTGTCGCGGAAGTGGGGAAAGCGCAATGGCGCGAACCGCTATGAGATAATTGTCGCCCACCAGTCCTTCCACGGGCGCACCATGGCCACACTGGCGGCCACTATGCAGCCGAAGTACCAGGAAGCCTTCTCCCCTCTCCCGCCGGGATTTGTGCCCGTACCGTTCAACGACCTGGAGGCCACCCGGGCGGCGGTTACCGAACGCACGTGCGCGGTACTGCTCGAGCCGATCCAGGGCGAGAGCGGGATCCAGCCCGCAACCCTCGAGTACCTCACCGGCGTGCGCGGCCTGTGCGACGAGCGCGGGCTGCTGCTCATGCTCGACGAGGTACAGACCGGGATAGGCCGTACGGGAACCCTCTTCGCCTATGAACAGTACGGCATCGTTCCCGACGTCCTCACCCTGGCCAAAGGACTGGGAGGCGGGTTTCCTATCGGGGCGATGCTGGCCAGGGAGTCCGCATGCGGGTTCTCCCCGGGCGATCACGGCAGCACATTCGGCGGAAACCCGCTCGCCTGCGCCGCTGCCCTGGCGGTCCTCAGGGTCGTTGAGGGTGAGCGTCTGGCAGAGCGCGCCGTCGCTATGGGCTCGGTTCTCGCGGCAGGGCTTCGGGTACTGGTGGATGGAGGTCTGGCAAAGGCGGCGCGCGGACGGGGGCTCCTGCTGGCGCTGGAGCTGAACGGCGAAGCCGCACCTGTGGTGGACGCGTGCCGGCGGGAGGGGTTGCTTGTAAACGCGGTGGCGCCCACGGCGCTGCGGTTTGCGCCGCCGCTTGTGGTGCAACGATCCGAGATAGAGCAGGCACTGGAGATCCTGGGCCGCGTACTGGAGGCGCCCCAGGCGCCTGCCGGTACGGGTGCGCCGGTTCAATAACGCCTGCGCGCGGTACAGCTCCAGGGAAGGGGCGCTGTAATGGAGATCAGAAAGGTGGCGCTGTCGTATTCAGGAGGACTGGACACCTCTATTGCCATCCCCTGGCTGCGGGAGACGTACGGGTGCGAGGTCATAGCGGTAATCGCGGATGTTGGTCAGGGCGAGGATCTCGACGCGGTCCGCGCCAAGGCGCTCGCCAGCGGCGCGTCGTCCGCGCACGTGGTGGATGTGCGGCGGGCCTTCGTAGCCGACCACATCGTGCCCATGGTCCAGGCGGGTGCGGTCTACGAGGGTCGGTACCTTCTGGGCACAGCGCTGGCGCGGCCGCTGATTGCGAGGGCGCAGGTAGAGGTCGCGCTTGCCGAAGGCGCCGACGCCCTGGCCCACGGTTGCACGGGCAAGGGTAACGACCAGGTTCGTTTTGAGCTGGCCTATCAGGCGCTCGCCCCGCACCTGCGCGTGATAGCGCCCTGGCGGGAGTGGCAGATCCGGTCGCGCGACCAGGCGATAGACTACGCCGCAGCCCACGGCGTGCCGGTGTCGACAACTCTGGCCAAGCCCTACAGCGTGGACCGCAATCTCTGGCACTGCAGCAGCGAGGGAGGAATACTGGAGGATATCTGGGCCGAACCGCCTCACGACCTCTACCAGTACACCGCCGATCCACGCACCGCACCCGACGCGCCCAACTACGTGGAGATCGAGTTCGAGGCCGGTAGGCCAGTCGGCCTGGACGGCACGCGGCTTGATCCCCTGACCCTCATCGAGCGCCTGAACGCGCTGGCCGGCCGGCACGGTATCGGCCGCGTGGACATCGTGGAGAATCGGCTGGTGGGCATGAAGGTCCGCTGCGTCTATGAAACGCCTGGAGGCACGGTGCTCGTGGCCGCCCACCACGACCTCGAGGCGATCACCGTGGAGCGCGACTGCGCCCACCACAAGATCCAGATCGCCCAGCGGTATGCCGAGCTGATCTACTACGGTCAGTGGTTCTCTCCGCTGCGGCAGGCCTTCGATGCTTTCGTCGCCTCAACACAGCGGACCGTCACTGGGACCGTACGCCTGCGCCTGTTCAAGGGTAGCGTCTTGCCCGTGGGCCGGAAGTCCCCGCACTCACTCTACGACGTCGAACTGGCGACTTTCGGCGAGGACAGAGTCTACGATCAGCGGTTGGCCGGAGGCTTCATCACGCTGTGGGGGTTGCCGATCAGGGTCTTCGCCCAGGCCAACCCACAACTCGTGCGGGGTCACCGTGAGCGGACCGACTGAGCCCGACACTCCCTACCTGATGTGGGGAGGGCGGTTCATGGAGCCCCCGGACCCCCGCATCGGTACGCTCCTCACCTCGCTTCCGGTGGACCGGCACCTGCTCAGGTGGGATCTGCTGGCCAGCCTAGCGCACCTGACCTCCCTGGCCGAGGCAGGCGTGGTACCCGCGCCGGCAGCGGCGGACCTGGCGCAGGCGCTCCGCCGGATGCTGGGGGAGGCCGAAGCCGGCACGCTTGTCCCCGGGGACGGGTTCGAGGACGTGCACTCCTTCATCGAGGCCACCCTGACAGCCAGTCTTGGCCCGGCAGCCGGCTGGCTGCCCACCGGCCGCAGCCGGAACGACCAGGTTGTAACCGCGATGCGCCTCGATCTCAAGGATCGAATCACCTGCCTGGTCGAGGCGGTGATCACGCTTCAGGAAGCACTCCTGGAGCGCGTCCGCGAGGCAGTAGACGTGCTGGTTCCGGGCTACACGCACCTCCAGCGCGCCCAGCCCGTGGTGCTGGCCCACCACTTCCTGGCCTACTTCTGGATGTTGGGCCGGGACACCGGGCGCCTGCGCGACGCCTACCTGCGCCTGGACGCCTCGCCGCTAGGGTCCGGGGCGATCGCCGGCACAGGTTACCCAGTGGACCGGGCGCGACAGGCCGATCTCATGGGGTTTGCGGGAATCAGCGAGAACAGCGTTGATGCCACCGGCGACCGGGACTTCGTGTTCGAAACGGTGGCGGCGGTGACTGGGCTGCTCGTCCACCTCTCGCGCTGGGCCGAGGAGCTGGTGCTGTGGGCCACCCGAGAGTTTGGGTTCATCGGCCTGCCCGATGCCCTCGCCACCGGCAGCAGCCTCATGCCCCAGAAGAAGAACCCCGATCTCCTAGAGCTCGTACGGGCCCAGGCCGGGGTTGTACTGGGCTCGTTGGTAACGCTGGCGGTGGTGCAGAAGGGTGTGGCGTTTGGCTACAGCCGTGACCTTCAGGAGGACAAGGCGCCCGTGCTCGCCGCTTTCCGCTCGGCCGGAATGGCGGTCGCCGCGATGACCCTGGTGGTGGAACGGATGGTTATCCAGCCGGGCCGGATGAGGGAGGCCCTACGAGGCGGGCACCTCACCGCCACCGATGTCGCGGACTACCTGGTGCGACGCCAGGTCCCATTCCGCGAGGCGCATCGCCTTGCCGGCCAGGTGGTGCTCGCGGCCGAGGTCGCCGGATGCGAGCTGTGGGAGTTGCCGCTGGAAGACTACAGCAGGATCTCCCCGGAGTTTGAGATCGGCGTGCTGGACGCGGTTACCCCAGAGGGCGCCGTTGCCTCCAAGGACGTGCCCGGGGGTACTGCGCCCGCAAGGGTCTCCCAGGCGATGGAATCGGCCCGCGCCGCGCTGGGCGTGCAGCGTTCCTGGCTCATCCAGGTTCGAGTTGATCAACAGGCAGCCGTCGCCCGTCTGTTGGGCGCCGCCCCGGAATAGGAGGCCTATCTGTGCGAAAGAGGGACCGCCTCCTGCTTGAGATCGTTGCCCGCCACCCAATAGGGACCCAGTCGGGGTTGGTGACGGCGCTGCGTCGTGCCGGCGTCAGGATAACGCAGGCCACCGTTTCACGGGACATCAGGCGCCTCGGTCTGATCAAGGTTCCGACGGGCGTCGGTAGCTACCGGTACCAGGCTCCTGCGCCGGCACGCCCACCGGCCGGTGAGGCCGAGGCCAGGCTGCGCCGCGCCTTCGCCGACTACCTGGTGAACGTGGAGGAGGGCAGCGGCCTTGTGCTGGTCAAGACCACCTTCGGCAGCGCCGGCGCCGTGGCAGAGTCCATTGATGTGGCTGCCTGGCCCGAGGTCGCCGGAACCGTGGCCGGCGACAATACCATCCTGGTAGTACCGCGCCGCCCTGGTCAGCGCGCCGCCCTCCTGCGCCGGCTCCGCGCGCTCACCTGAGGCGGTTCCCTCGGGAGGAGGGCCCCTGTCGGCCGCCGAAGGTGGTCGCAACAGGAGGCCCTATTGGCGCAGCCTGGTACAAGCGAAGTCACAGTTCCCCTTCCCCCCGGCACCGACATCGTGGCCGTGCTCGGGCAGCAAGACGCGCTCCTCCGGGTCATCGAGGAGGAGACTGGAGCGTCGGTTGCGGTTCGCGGCGACGCGCTGGTAGTTCGCGGTTCGCCTGTCCAGGCGGATTCGGCCGTCAGGCTACTCGGGCAGTTGATCGCTACCGCCAGGTCCGGGCAGGTGGTGGTCCCTTCTGATGTACGCCGCATCCTGCGCCGGGGTCAGGCCCTAGGTGCGGCCGGGGAGGTAACGCTGGGGGGCGAGACCCTCGTCGTCACCGCCGGCGGCAAGCCGGTCGTCCCGCGCACGAGTGGGCAGCGGGCATACATTGATGCTATGAAGTCCCATGACCTCACATTTGCGGTCGGCCCTGCAGGGACCGGCAAGACCTACCTGGCGGTGGCAATGGCGGCGGTTGCCCTGCGCGCGCGCAGCGTGCAGCGGATCGTGCTGACACGGCCGGCGGTCGAGGCCGGGGAGAAGCTCGGGTTCCTGCCCGGAGACATTGCGGCCAAGGTGGATCCCTACCTGCGCCCGCTCTATGACGCCCTCTACGAGATGGTCGGGCCCGAACGGTTCGGCCGGCTCAGCGAGCGCGGGGTGATCGAGGTGGCGCCCCTGGCGTTCATGCGCGGCCGGACCCTCAATGACGCTTTCATCATCCTGGACGAAGCGCAGAACACCACCCGCGAACAGATGAAGATGTTCCTAACGCGGTTGGGGTTCGGATCCAAAGCGGTCGTCACCGGAGACATCACGCAGATTGACCTCCCGCGCGACCGGGCTTCGGGTATGGTTGAGGCCCGCGAGATCTTTAGGGGGCTGGCGGGGATCGCTTTCGTAGAGCTTACCGAGGGCGATGTCGTGCGGCACGAGCTTGTGCAGACGATCGTGCGGGCCTACGAGCGGTTCGAGGCCACCCGGGGCGAGGGCCCACCCGGGGCGCCGCCGTCATGAGGGTCTCCTCGCTGATCCGCCCCATGTGGATGAGGCGGGTTCTGATAGGTCTGGCGACCCTATCCTGCCTTGTCTTGATCATCGCTCTGGACTACCTCCCTGCGGGGATAGCCTGGGCCGGGGTCGCCGGCGCGGCCTTAGTTGTGGGGCTGGTGCTGGGCGTGACCGGGATCTACCTGTGGCAGCACCAGCGCGAGATCTGGGAAACCGACCGGCTCCTGGTCCTCTGGAGCCTGGTAGCCGTCGGCACGCTTGGCCTCGCGCAGGTCTTCGGCGCGCCGCGCTTTAGCAGCTACCTGGCTCCCGCGCCGGCAGGGGCGATGCTGCTCTCGATCCTGATGCGCCCCAGGCCGGCCCTGTACTCGTCTGCCGCCTTCGCCATTCTGGTTGGCCTTGCCGCCGAACAGCAGTTCCCGACGGTTGTGGTTGTGTTCATCGGCGGCATGGTCGGCGTATTTGCCTGCCGCCAGGTCAACCACCGGTCTGACTTTGGCGCCGCCGGGCTGCTCGTGGGTGCGGCCAGCGCGATCGCCGCGCTGGCAACAGGGCTGCTGGAGGGCCTGCCCATCTACCCGGCCATCGCGACCAACGCCGCCTACGCCCTTGGCAGCGGCCTGCTCGCGGCGGTCGTCACCATTGGGGTCCTTCCCTTCTTGGAGCAGTTCTTCGGATTGATCACCCCGATCAAGCTCCTGGAGCTAGCCAGCCCGGCGCACCCCCTGCTCCGGCGTCTGCAACTGGAGGCACCCGGGACATACCACCACAGCCTCATGGTGGCCAACATGGCCGAGGCTGCGGCCGAGTCCGTGGGTGCAGACGCGCTGCTGGCTCGTGTGGGTACCTACTACCACGACATCGGCAAGCTTCGACGGCCGGCGTTCTTCGTCGAGAACCAGGGCGGCATGGATAACCCCCACGACAAGATGACGCCGAGCCTCTCGGCGCTCACCGTTAGCGCCCACGTCCGGGACGGGGTGGACCTCGCGCGCGAGTACGGTCTTCCCCAGCCGGTGGCCGACTTCATCCCCCAACACCACGGCACCGCGCTGCTGACATACTTCTACCACCAAGCCCTGGAACGCGGAGACCCCCTGGATGAGTTCGCGTTTCGATACGAGGGTCCCAAGCCCCAGACTCCGGAGGCGGCCGTCGTGATGCTGGCCGACGCGGCAGAGGCCGCGATTCGATCTCTCAACCGGCCCACCCCGGACCGGCTGGAGGACGTGGTGCGGAGGATCATCCGAGACAAGCTCGAGGACGGCCAACTCGACGAGTGCGGCCTGACCTTTCGGGACCTAGGCAGAATCGCCGCTGCGTTCGCGCGGATCCTGGCCGGGGTGCTGCACCCGCGCCTGGAGTACCCTGATCTCGAGGGGGAACTGGCGCGCCGCCGCCGCGACCGCCCGGCCAAGGCGCGCTGAGGTAGCTTGATGCGCGTCCACATCGTGGCATCGGGCGTCCGGCACTCAATCCCCCTGAGTCTGCTTCGGGAGGCGGCTCTGACGGCGATGAGGGCCACCCGGTGCCCCCGCAGGGCCGAGATTGAGGTGGCCCTCGTGGATGACGCCATGATCAGCCGGCTCAACCGCCGGTTCCTGGGTCACCGGGGGCCCACCGATGTGCTCGCCTTCCCGGGTGAGCCGGCTTCCTCGGCAGCGCGGACTTCTCCAGGAGGGCCGGCCTCACGCGGCCCCGTGCTGGGTGAGATTGTGATCTCGGTGGAACGGGCCCGCGCCCAGGCGCGCGACGCTGGCTGGCCGGTCCGCCGCGAGGTGGTGCTGCTGCTGGTGCACGGTCTCCTCCACCTGCGCGGCCACGACGACCACGCGCCGCGGGACGCAGGGCTGATGCGGGCGCGCGAGCGACAGATCCTGGAGCGGATCTTCGGATCAGGAGGGTAGGGTTAGAACATGCGGCACACCCTGTGGCAGAGCTTTGAGTACGCGGGCCGTGGGCTGGTGGCGGCTATGGCCTCCCAACGAACCATGAGGATTCACGTTCTCGTCGCGTGCGCGGTATCGGCCGCGGTGGTATGGCTGGAGCTGCCGGCTTCGGATACCGCCGTTCTCATCGTGGCGATGGCCGGCGTGCTGGCCGTTGAGCTGTTGAACACGGCGGTGGAGGCGGTAGTGGATATGCACGCCGGCGGCCGGCACGATGCGCTGGGCGGGCGGGCCAAGGACATGAGCGCCGCGGCGGTGCTGGTTGCTGCGGCAGGCGCCGCCATCACGGGAGTGATCATTCTGGGACCGCCGGTGGCGATCGCCATTGGGATTGGCCGCGTCGATGCCCTGTTCGCCGGCCGGGTAGTTGCACTACTCGGGGTACTGATCTGCGCAGCTCTGGCGCTTTGGCAGGCCGGTTCGCGACGGTAGGTCTGTGATATAATCGAGGCGATCCGGCTGCCGCCCGGCCAAAAAGGCAGGCACAACTCTCCTTGGACGCGTCAAGTCATGCGATCGAACTGCTGCTCCTGGGCCTTCTGCTTCTGCTCTCGGCCTTCTTCTCGGGTTCCGAGACGGCTCTATTTGCGGCCAACCGTCTCAAGCTCCGGCACCTGAGGGAGGAGGGCAACTCACGGGCCCGAGTCGCGCTGGGCCTGCTGGACAATCCTGCCCGGCTCCTCTCAACCCTTCTGATAGGCAACAACATCGTTAACACCGCCGCGGCCGTAGTAGCCACGACCGCCCTGGTCAGGTTGCTGGGGCCGGAACGCGGCCCGGTCTACGCCTTCGTCGCGGTCACACTGGTGGTGCTGCTGTTCGCAGAGATCACCCCCAAGACCCTCGCGGCCCATCACGCCGATCGGTTTTCCCTGTTGGCCGCCAGACCGGTTGCCTGGTTCTCGGCGTTGCTCACGCCGGTCAACCGCGTTCTGTCGTTCGTGACGAACATGCTGACGCGGCCGCTGGGAGGCCGCGTGCGGCCCGACGCGCCGATGGTGACCGAGGAAGAGATCCAGATCCTGGTCCGCATGGGCGAGGAGCAGGGGATCCTCGAGCAGGACGAGAGCGAGATGATTCACTCGATCATCGAGCTCGGCGACACCGTGGTGCGTGAGGTGATGGTCCCGCGCGTGGACATGGTATGTGTCGAGGCCGATGACCCGATCGAGGCGATCCTGGATGTCGTCCGCACCCACGCGCACTCGCGGGTCCCGGTCTACCACGAATCCGTGGATCAGATCATCGGCCTGGTGCACGTTAAGGACCTGCTCTCGGGGTTCCGGGAGGGCCGCCTGGAAGGAACGGTGCGGGATTTCACGCGGCCGGCGTACTTCGTCCCCGACAGCAAGCGGCTGGACGATCTGTTCCGCGAGATGCGCCGTAAGCAGGTACACATGGCGATCGCGGTGGATGAGTACGGGGGCACGGCCGGGCTGGTGACGATAGAGGACCTCCTAGAGGAAATCGTGGGGCCGATCCGGGACGAGTACGACAAGGAGGACGCGCCGATCACGGTGCTCAGCGACGGCGTGGCGCTGGTGGACGGTCGCCTGCACATCGAAGAGGTCAACGCCGCGCTCGACCTGCGGCTGCCCGCGGGCGAGGTGGACTCCCTGGGCGGATTCATCTACAGTCTGCTGGGGCACATGCCCGCGCAGGGAGAGCGCGTCACCTTTGACCGCGTGGAACTCGTGGTCGAACGGGTGGAGGGCCACCGCATCGAGCAGGTCAGGATCACCAAGGCCGGATCCCGGGCGGAGCCCGACCGCTGATGCGGCACCACTTCCGGAGGTACCTGGTTGCGGGCCTTCTGGTGACCCTGCCGGTGGGCGTCACCGTGTTTGTCCTGATGGCTCTCTTTGGCTTCCTCGACAGCCTGCTGGGTCCGATCTTCACTTACCTGGTTGGGACTCGAATTCCGGGGCTGGGCCTGGCGGCCGGAATCCTGCTGATCCTCGCGACGGGCGCACTGGCCAGCAACATCATCGGGGGCCGCGTGGTGCAGTTGTTCGATGGCTTGATGATGCGCATACCGCTGGCCAGGATCGTCTACTCGGCCACCAAGCAGATCAGCGGCGCTCTCCTCCAGCAGAAACGCGGGGCGTTCAAACAGGCCGTGCTGGTGGAATGGCCGCGGCAGGGCCTCTACACCGTGGGGTTCGTTACGGGCGAGACGCGAGGCGAGGTGCAGCAGAAGACCGCGGAGCGGGTAGTCAACGTCTTCGTGGTCACCACCCCGAACCCCACGACGGGCTTTCTATGCCTGGTGCCCGAGAGCCAGGTCACGCCCTTGGAGATGAGCGTGGAGGACGCTCTGAAGCTCGTCATCTCTGCGGGCATTGTGGAGCCGCCCCACGCCGAGGTGAGCCAGTTGCCGCTGGGCGGTCCCGATTGAAGCGGTCACGCTCCGACG
This sequence comes from bacterium, assembly GCA_030018905.1. Classification (GTDB taxonomy): domain Bacteria; phylum Sysuimicrobiota; class Sysuimicrobiia; order Sysuimicrobiales; family Humicultoraceae; genus VGFA01. Next base: position 26,324 of record JASEHJ010000019.1, read on the forward strand.
CTGGCTCACGGCGGACGTCGGGACCTGCACTCGAGATGCTGGTGCGCGCTGCCCGGGCGGCCCGCCGGCGGGCCTACTCGCCCTACTCGCGCTACGCCGTGGGGGCCTCGGTACTGACCGCGTCCGGAGCGGTGATCTCGGGGTGCAACGTGGAGAACGCGTCGTACGGACTGTCACTGTGCGCCGAGCGCGTCGCGATCCACCGCGCCGTCGCCGAGGGGCACCGCCGGATGCGCGCGGTGGCCGTCGTCACGAACTCCCCATCCGCCATGCCCTGTGGCGCCTGCCGGCAGGTGATGCACGAGTTTGGGGTCCGGGAGGTAGTGGTAGCCGGGCCGCGAGGCGCGCCCCGGAGCTTCCGCCTGGAAGACCTACTGAGCCTTCCCTTCGATTCCTCCCACCTGACCACACCAACCGAACGGTCCGCGCTGCGAGGCGCGGCTGCCCTTCCTTGACGATCCTCTACGGCTGCCCGTATATTTGGTCAAAGGCTGAGTGGGGTGTTCCATGAGCGCAAACGAAGGCACGCAGGAGCCTCCCCTTGCATGTTATGTCCATGCCCTTCAGCCGGTTGCTGGGCAGGCGGGTGCAGGATGCCGACGGCTTCGTGCTGGGGCGTCTGGCAGACCTGGCCGCAGAGGTCCATTCGACACGCCCGCGCATTGTCGGTCTACTGCTTGACGTAGATCGCCCGCGCGTCGCGCTGATTCCTTGGAGCGCGGTCCGCGGACTGGAACCCACGATCACGCTAAGTATGGTACGGGCCGCCCTGAGCCCACGCCCACTGCAGCCCGACGAGATCCCCCTGAGGGAAGCCCTGCTGGACAAGCAGGTGGTGGACACCCACGGCCTGCGGATAGTGAAGGTCAACGACCTGCTTCTCTCACCGGGTGACGGTGAGTCTTACCTGACCGGCGTGGATGTAGGGCTGAGCGGCCTTCTAAGACGCCTGGGCGTAGAGGGCGCGGTACGGTCCATGCTGAGGTGGATCGGGCGCCCGCTCGCCGACCACGCCTTGCCGTGGACCGTAGTGGCCGCGTTGGGCGGGCCGGTCACACCCCTGAAGTTGCGCATCTCCAGGGAGCGGTTGGAGGCAATCCACCCGGCCGATCTGGCAGAGCTGCTGACCGAGATGGATCGGGAAGGGCGCATGGAGGTCATGTCGGCCCTGAGCCAGGAGGACGCGGCCGAGGTGCTGGAGGCGGCCGAGCCGGAGGTACAGGCCAACATCCTGCGGTCGCTGCCGGCGGAGCGGGCTTCGGACATCCTGGAGGAGATGGAGCCCGACGAGGCCGCGGACGCGCTGGCCGAGCTTCCTGCTGATACCGCCTCAGACCTGATCGTTCGCATGGAGCCCGAAGCCGGCGCCGAGGTCACCCGGCTGCTCGCCTACCCGCCGACATCGGCCGGCGGGCGCATGACGCCCAGCTTCATCGCCATACCAGACTCATACACCGCGGGGCAGGCGATTGCCCACCTCCGCGATCTGGCCCCTGACGCCGAGTCGATCTACTACATGTATGTGGTTGGCGCCGACGGGAAGCTGGCCGGTGTTCTCTCGCTCCGGGGATTGCTTATCGCCGACCCGCAGACCCCCGTGATCGAGATCGTCTCTCCCGAGGTGATAGCGGTTCGCTCGGACGAGAGCGACGAAGCGGCCGCGGCGCTGCTGATCAAGTACGATCTCCTGGCCATACCGGTGCTGGACGCGGAGGACCGCCTCCTGGGCACCGTTCTGGTGGATGACATCATGGATCTCCTGACCGAACGCCTGGGCGGCCGAATGCCGCGTCGCCTGGAACGTCTCCGCAGGCTGCGGCGGAGGTAGACGGGTTTGTCCTGGTTCAGGCGCCGCCGGATGGGTCTGGTACTGTTCTTAACGGTGGCGGGTCCCGGGATAATCACCGCTGCGGTGGACAACGACGCCAACGGCATCGCCACATACTCGACCGCCGGCGCGCAATACGGTTACGCTCTTCTCTGGACGCTTCCGGTCGCTTTGATCGCCCTGATCGTCATCCAGGAGATGGTGGCGCGCATGGGCGCGGTAACAGGCATGGGCCTGGCCGACCTCATACGCGAGCAGTTCGGGGTTCGGGCAACCGCAGCGATCATGGGCGCGCTGCTGCTGGCCAACGGGGCCAACACGATCGGGAACTTCGCAGGCGTGGCCGGCAGCCTGGAGATCTTCCGGCTGTCGCGCACGGTGGGCGTTCCTATCGTGACGGTGGCAGTGGCCGTTCTTGTGCTGCGCGGTGGCTACCGGTTGGTCGAGCGCATCTTCCTGGGCGCGTCCGCTATGTACGTGCTGTACGCGGTCTCGGCAGTGCTGGCACGTCCGGATTGGGGCACGGCATTGCGCTCCTCGGTGGTGCCCACCTGGCGGCCCGGGCCCGAATACGTGTTCCTGCTGGTGGCGTTGATCGGCACGACCATAGCGCCATGGATGCAGTTCTACCACCAGGCATCGGTGGTGGACAAGGGTCTGACCGCGGACGACCTGAGGCTGGAACGCGTGGACCTGACGCTGGGAGCGCTCATCACCGCGCTGGTCGCGGGCTCGATCATCA